>DATLZE010000042.1:0-3906 GCA_035574195.1 Burkholderiales bacterium
CGGCGAGCGCCCCGAGCGCCGCCCCGCCCGAGACGCCGAGCACGTAGGGGTCGGCGAGCGCGTTGCGCAGCAGCACCTGGAGCAGCGCCCCGGAGAGCGCGAGCAGCGCGCCGCAGGCGAAGGCGGCGGCGGCGCGCGGCGCGCGCAGCCGCCAGATCACGTCGTGCACCACGCCCGGCGTCGGGTGGAGCACGCTGTCGAGCACCTGCAGCGCCGAGATCGGGAAAGTGCCCGTGACGAGCGCCGCGAGCACGCTCGCGACGGCGGCGGCGGCGAGCGCGAGGGCGAGGATCTGCGGGCGGGACATGGAGCCGGGGCGCAAGTCAGGGGGCGGGCGTCTCAGAGCCAGACCGCTGCTCGCATCATCCTTCCGCCCTCATCCTTTCAGGCTGATGATCCGCCAGCCGCGGGCGGCGGCGTGCCGGGCGAGCGTCTCGTCCGGGTCCACGGCGACCGGGTGGCTGACGCGCTCGAGCAGCGGCAGGTCGTTCAGCGAGTCGCTGTAGAACCACGATTCGGCGAAATCGCCGAGGGTCGCGCCGCGACCCGCGAGCCATGCCTCGAGCCGCTCGACCTTGCCCTCGCGGAAACAGGGCGTGCCGACGACGCCGCCCGTAAATTCGCCGTTGCGCTGCTCCGGCTCGGTCGCGATCAGGTGCTCGATCCCGAACTCGCGCGCGATCGGGCCGGTCACGAAGCTGTTGGTGGCGGTGATCACGGCGCACAGATCCCCGCGGTGGCGCGCGACGAGCGCGCGCGCCTGCTCCCGGATCATCGGGCGGACCTTGCGCTCCAGATACTCGCTGCGCCAGGCCTCGAGCTGCGCGCGCGGATGGCGCGACAGGGGCTTCAACTGGAAGTCGAGAAAGGCGTGGATGTCGAGCGTGCCGGCCCGGTACTGCTCGTAGAAGCGCCGGTTGCGCGCCTCGTAGAGCTCGCGGTCGAGAACGCCCCGGTCAATCAGGAATTGCGCCCACTCGAAATCGCTGTCGCCGCAGAGCAGCGTGTTGTCGAGGTCGAAGAGGACCAGCCGCTCGCTCAATCCTCAATCCTCATGAATCGCCCCGCCCGCCTGTGCCCGCGGCTGCCTCTGGGAAAGCTCGGCCGACAGGTTACCGCTCGCCTCGCCCTGCCTCTGCCTCGAAGCAGAGTATTTCTGCAGCAGCTCGCGCACCAGCGGCACCGTGACCGGGCGCCGGGTCTCGAGCGAGTAGCGGTCGAGCGCGTCGAGCACCGAGATGAGCGAGGGCAGGTCGCGCTTCTCGTGCGCGAGCAGGTAATCGCACACTTCCGGCAGCAGGCGAAAGCCGCGCCTGGCCGCGTGCTCGGCAAGGGCGCGCGCCTTCTCCCCGTCGGAGAGCGCGTGCACCTGGAATACGAGCCCCCACGCGAGGCGCGTTACCAAGTCCTCGCGCATCGCGAGCTGAACCGGCGGCGCGCTCCCGCTCGCGAGCAGCACGCCCCCCCGCTCGCGCAGCGCGTTCAACAGATGAAAGGCGGCCACCTGCCCCTCGATGTCGAGCCGGTCAACGTCGTCGAGCGCGACGCAGTCGAGCTGCTCGAGCCCCTCGCCGAAGCGCGCGCCGAACGCGCAGGGGAAATAGGTCGCGGCCGCCCCCGCCCGCTGGAACTCCGCCACTGCGCCACGCAGCAGATGGCTGCGGCCGCTGCCCGGATGTCCCCACAGATAGACGAAGCGCTCGCACGGCTCGCCGCGCGCGAGCCGTGCGAGATAATGCAGCAGCTCGCCGTTCCTGCCCGGAACGAAATTTTCGAGCCTGGGCTCTGGCGGACGGCTGAAATCGAGAGCGAGCTGTCTCATGGCGCCGGCAACGGGATGGGCTCCGGTTACTGTAGAATTCCCTCTGTCACGCACAGCGCGGAGAACGCGGAGAGAGTCACACTGGCTGCTGCCGAGAGCATTTCCGGTGAAAACGGGGCGCTATCGCGGATTCCTCGCGCCCCTCATTCTAGCCTGTTCTCCGTGAACTCTGTGTTTTCCATGGCCGGTGCCGATTTCATCCCGGGCTCACGGTGAAGCGATCCGCCCAGACGCCGCCCCTCACCTACCGCGACGCCGGCGTGGACATCGCCGCCGGAGACCGGCTGGTCGAGGCGATCAAACCGCTCGCGAAGCGGACACTGCGCCCCGGCGTGCTCGCCGGCATCGGCGGCTTCGGCGCGCTCTTCGAGCTCGCGCGCGGCCGCTACCGCGAGCCGGTGCTGGTCGCCGGCACCGATGGCGTGGGCACCAAGCTCAAGCTCGCCTTCGAGCTCGAGCGCCACGACACCGTCGGGATCGACCTCGTCGCGATGAGCGTGAACGACATCCTCACCCACGGCGCCGAGCCGCTGTTCTTCCTCGACTACTACGCCTGCGGCCGGCTCGATGTCGCGGTCGCGACCGAGGTGATCCGCGGCATCGCCCGGGGATGCGAGGCGGCGGGCTGCGCGCTGGTCGGGGGCGAGACCGCCGAGATGCCGGGGATGTACCCGGAGGGGGAATACGACCTCGCCGGTTTCGCGGTGGGCGTGGTCGAGAAGAGCCGCATCCTCGACGGCTCGGCGGTCGCGGAAGGCGACGTCGTGCTGGGGCTCGCCTCGAGCGGGGCGCACTCCAACGGCTATTCGCTCATCCGCAAGATCATCGCGGTGAAGGGGGTAGACCTCTCGGCGAGGCTGCGCGGCCGCACGCTCGCCGAGCTGATCCTGGAGCCGACGCGCATCTACGCGAAACCGGTGTTGAAGCTGCTGCGCGCGGTGCGCGTGAAGGCCCTCGCCCACATCACGGGCGGGGGGCTGCCCGGCAACGTGCCGCGCATCCTGCCCGCGCCGCTCGCCGCGCGCATCGAGCGCGCCGCCTGGCCGATGCCGCCGCTGTTCCGGTGGCTGCAGCAGCAGGGCAACATTGCCGACGAGGAACTCCTCCGCGTATTCAACTGCGGCATCGGCATGGTGGCGATCGTCGCCGCGCGCGATGCGGCGGCCGCGGCACGGACACTCGAGGCGGCCGGCGAGGCGGTGTGGCGCATCGGCCGCATCGTGCGGCGCGAGAAGAACGGTCCGCGGGTTCAAATCGTCTAACCGGCGGGAGGGCGGGAAGCCGGCAGGGCGAGACCGGAAAACAGCGATTCGGGGCGGGTCCCGCCCCCTGTCCTCGCGCTCTCGCGAGCTCCGGAGCGCGTGCCGGATCACAGATGGATGCACCGGTGGCATGGCCGAGAAGAATATAGTCATACTCATCTCCGGTCGCGGCAGCAACCTGGAGGCGATCCTCGAGGCACGGCTGCCGGCGCGGGTCGCGGCGGTGATCAGCAACAACCCGGATGCGCGCGGGCTCGCGATCGCGCGCGCCCGCGGCATCGCCGCCACAGTGGTGGACCACCGCGCTTTCGCCAGCCGCGACGCGTTCGATGCGGCGCTCGCCGCCGAGATCGAGCGCCACCGTCCCGACCTCGTGGCGCTCGCCGGCTTCATGCGCGTGCTGACCGCCGCCTTCGTCGAGCGCTTCCGCGGGCGGCTCATGAACATCCACCCCTCGCTGCTGCCCGCCTTCCCCGGGCTCGACACGCACCGGCGGGCGCTCGCGGCGGGCGTGCGCATCCACGGCTGCACCGTGCATTTCGTGACCCCCGCGCTCGACAGCGGCCCGATCATCGTGCAGGCGGCGGTGCCGGTCGCCCCGGACGACGACGAACGCACGCTGGCCGCCCGCGTGCTCGCCGAGGAGCACCGCATCTATCCCCAGGCGATCCGCTGGTTCTGCGAGGGGCGGCTGAAGCTCGGCGCGGACGGGCGCGTGACGGTGGAGGAGGCGCGCGCGGCCGGCGGCGTGCTCCACGCGCCGCCGCTCGAGGCGCGCTGAGGGCGGCGATGGCGCGCTTGACCGCCGCCGCGGCCCTGGCG
>DATLZE010000043.1:0-13003 GCA_035574195.1 Burkholderiales bacterium
CCGCCTCGATCAGCGCCTCGGTGCAGGGACCGGTGCGCCCCTGGTGCACGCACGGCTCGAGCGACACGTAGGCGGTGGCGCCGCGCGCCCGCGCGCCCGCGGCGGCGAGCGCGACCACTTCCGCGTGCGGCCCGCCCGCGCGCTCGTGCCAGCCCTCGGCCACGACCTCGCCCTCGCGCACGATCACGCAGCCCACGCGCGGGTTGGGCGTGGCGGTATAGAGCCCGCGGCGCGCGAGCTCGAGCGCGCGGGCCATGTAGCGATGATCGTCGGGGGAGAACATGCTGCCGCCGTTGTTCGTCGCTCGTTACCCCTCGCCTCGTGCGCAGCCGGAAACGAGAAACGGGGAACGAGTCATTTCTCGCCGGAGGGGCGCTGGACTTCCTTGATCGCGTCCTGGAAGTCGTCCACGCCCTGGAAGCTGCGGTAGACCGAGGCGAAGCGGATGTAGGCGACTTGGTCGAGCTTGCGCAGCTCGCGCATCACCATCTCGCCGATGCGCCGCGAGGCAATCTCGCGCACGCCGAGCGCGAGCACGTCCTGGGTGATGGTGGCGATCGCCTCGTCCACGAGCTGCGTCGGTACCGGCCGCTTGTGCAGCGCGCGCATGAAGCCGGTGCGCAGCTTCTCGAGATCGAACTCGGCGCGGCTGCCGTCCTGCTTGACGACCTGCGGCATCCTCAGCTCCACCGTCTCGTAGGTGGTGAAGCGCTTGTTGCACGCAGGACACTTGCGCCGGCGCCGGATCGAATCGCCGTCGTCGCTCACCCGGGAGTCAATCACCTGGGTGTCGGGCGACTTGCAAAAGGGGCATCTCATGCCGAGCGATGAGTGAAAGCACGGATCAGCACTCCGCCTCCTGCGGCTGCATCCGTGCCTCGTTCCGACTCAGAATTTCACGTTCATGGGCCGTAAACCGGAAATCTCGCGCACAGGCGCTTCACCTCGTCGGCGACGCGCCGGATCGTCCGGTCGTCGTCGTGGTCGTCGAGCACGTCGGCGATCAGGTTGGCGAGCAGCTCCGCTTCGAGCTCGCGAAAGCCGCGCGTGGTGATCGCCGGGGAGCCGATGCGGATGCCGCTCGTGACGGTCGGCTTCTGGGGGTCGTCGGGCACCGCGTTCTTGTTGACCGTGATGTTCGCTCGCCCGAGCGCGTTCTCGGCGTCGCGCCCGGTGAGGCCCTTGCCGCGCAGGTCCACCAGGAACATGTGGCACTCGGTGCGCCCGGACACGATGCGGTAGCCGCGCTCCTGCAGCGCCTTCGCCATCACGCGCGCGTTGTCGAGCACCTGCTCCTGGTAGTCCCGGAACTCCTTGGTCATCGCTTCCTTGAGCGCCACCGCCTTGGCGGCGATGGCGTGCATCAGCGGCCCGCCCTGCGTCCCCGGAAAGACCGCCGAGTTGAGCACGCGCTCGTGCCGGGCATCGGCGAGGATCATGCCGCCGCGCGGGCCGCGCAGCGTCTTGTGCGTGGTGGTGGTCACGAAGTCGGCGATGCCGACCGGGCTCGGATAGAAGCCCGCCGCGATCAGCCCCGCGTAGTGCGCGATGTCGGCCATCAGCAGTGCGCCGACCTTGTCGGCGATCGCGCGGAAACGCTTCCAGTCTATGACCAGCGAGTAGGCCGAGGCGCCGGCGATGATGAGCTTGGGCTTCTTGACGTGCGCGAGCTCCTCGACCTCCTCGTAGTCAATCACCTCGGTCTCCCGGTCGAGCCCGTAGGTGACCGCGTCGTAATAGCGCCCCGAGAGGCTCACCGACGCGCCGTGCGTGAGATGCCCGCCCGCATCGAGCGCCATGCCGAGGATGGTGTCGCCCGGATGCAGCGCCGCGTAGTACACCGCGGCGTTCGCCTGCGCGCCGGAGTGCGGCTGCACGTTGGCGTAGCCGGCGCGAAAGAGCTTCTTCGCGCGCTCGATCGCGAGCATCTCGGCCGCGTCCACGTGCTCGCAGCCCCCGTAATAGCGCCTGCCGGGATAGCCCTCGGCGTACTTGTTGGTGAGCACCGAGCCCTGGGCCGCGAGCACGCGCGGGCTCGCGTAGTTCTCCGAGGCGATGAGCTCGATGTGGTCCTGCTGGCGCTTGCGTTCCAGCTCGAGCGCGCGCCACAGATCGGGATCGAAACTCTCGAGGGTGTCCTGGGACGAATACATCGGCAACGGGGGCGTTTTCTAAACTGTTGATTTTAACACCGAAGCGCGGGATGCGCCGGGCGCTCGCGCGGCCGCTGGCCGGGCGCGCGCGATTGCGGCACAATCCGCTCGCCCCGCCACCACCGGACCGCGGTGAAAACGCTGCTCGCTCTCTCGCGCTGGATCGACGCGCTCAACGAGCGCGTGGGACGCGTCGCGCTCTGGCTCGTGCTCGCGTGCGTGCTGGTGAGCGCCGGCAACGCGGTGGCGCGCTACGGCTTCGATTTCAGCTCCAACGCGCTGCTCGAAATCCAGTGGTACCTCTATGCCACCGTCTACCTGTGCGCGGCCGGCTACGCGCTCAAGCACGACGCGCACGTGCGCATCGATCTCGTCTCCGGGCGGCTCACGCGCCGCGCACGCGCCTGGATCGACGTCTTCGGGGCGCTGTTCATGCTGCTGCCCGCGTGCGCGATCATCCTGTGGTACGGCTGGGACGCGTTCCTCGAGTCCTACCGCATCGGCGAGATGTCGGGGGACGCGGGAGGGCTGCCGCGCTGGCCGATCAAGCTCGTGGTGCCGCTCGCCTTCCTGCTGCTGATCCTGCAGGGGGTGTCGGAAACGATCAAGCGCCTCGCCTTCTTGCGGGGCGACGCCCCGCAGGAAGGCGGGCGTGAGGCGGCGGGCCGGTAACGGAGAGCAGCCGATGCGCGCATCGGCCTTGCCCTGCGTTTCACGCTTCGCGTTTCGCGTTTCGACTATCACGGGCTCCGGGCGATGTCCCCCGAGCTGATGCCCCCGCTCATGTTCGCCGGGCTCGCCGTCTTTCTCCTGCTCGGCTACCCGGTCGCCTTTGCGCTCGCCGCGAACGGGCTGCTCTTCGCCTTCATCGGCTTCGAGCTGGGGCTGCTCGAGCCGCAACTGCTGCAGGCGCTGCCGCAGCGCTTGTTCGGGATCATGCAGAACCAGCTGCTGCTCGCGATCCCGTTTTTCACCTTCATGGGGCTGGTGCTCGAGAGAAGCGGCCTCGCCGAGGACCTGCTCGACACCATCGGCCAGCTCTTCGGCCCGGTGCGCGGCGGCGTCGCCTACGCCGTGATCTTCGTCGGCGCGCTGCTCGCCGCCACCACCGGGGTGATCGCCGCCTCGGTGATCGCGATGGGGCTGATCTCGCTGCCGGTGATGCTGCGCTACGGCTATTCGCCCCGGCTCGCCTCCGGCGTGATCTGCGCCTCGGGCACGCTCGCGCAGATCATCCCGCCCTCGATCGTGTTGATCGTGCTCGCCGATGTGCTGGGGGTGCCGGTCGGCGAGATATACCTCGGCGCCGTGCTCCCGGGCCTGCTGCTGGTCGGGCTGCTGATGCTCTATGTCGCGTGCATCTCGTTCATCCGCCCCGGCACCGCGCCGGCGCTGCCGGCCGAGGCGCGCACGCTCGCCGGCTGGGCGCTCTACCGCCACGCGCTCGCCGTGATGCTGCCGCCGCTCGTGCTGATCTTTCTCGTGCTCGGCACGATCTTCATCGGCATCGCGACGCCGACCGAGGGCGGCGCGATGGGTGCAGTGGGTGCGCTCGCGCTCGCCTGGGCGCGGGGGCGGCTCACGGCGCGAATGCTGCGCGAGGCGCTCGACTCGACCGCCCGGCTCGCGAGCTTCGTCATGTTCATCCTGATCGGCTCGACCGTGTTCGCGCTCACGTTCCGCGCGGTGGACGGCGACCTGTGGGTGGAGCGGCTGTTCGCCCTGGTGCCCGGGGGCGTCTGGGGATTCATCCTCGTCGTCAACCTCCTCATCTTCGTGCTCGGATTCTTCCTCGACTTCTTCGAGATCGCCTTCATCCTGCTGCCGCTGATCGGGCCGGTCGCCGCCAAGCTCGGGCTCGACATGGTGTGGTTCGCAGTGATGATCGGCATGAACATGCAGACCTCGTTCTTGACGCCGCCCTTCGGCTTCGCGCTGTTCTACCTGCGCAGCGTCGCGCCGCGCGAGGTGCGCACGATCGAGATCTACCGCGGCATCGTCCCGTTCGTCGGCGTGCAGCTCGTCGCGCTCGCGCTGGTGGTGGGCTATCCGCCGCTGGTCACCTGGCTCGCAGGCAGGGCTGCGGTGCGGGACGCGACGGGTGTCGAGATCAGCCTCCCGCCGCCGGATGAGGAGCGGGCGAAGGGCGCGCCGCCCGGGGAGGAGGAGAGCGCCGCGGAAATCGAGCGCCTGCTGAAAGAAAGCAGGTGACGAAGTGGCGCAGTGACGGGCGGCGCCGCTCCGATCACCTCGCGGATTCGAACTTCGCGCGGAGCGCGGGATCGAACCTGCCGTCAATCAGCACGTAGAGCATCTTCGCGACCCTGCCCGAGCGGTTGCTCCAGGCGTGGTTGGTGCCGCGCTGGATCACGACATCGCCCGCCTTGAGGTTCACCTCGCCCTGATCGAGGATCAGCGTGATCTCGCCTTCCAGCACCACCGCGTAGTCCACCGTCTCGGTGCGGTGCATCAGGGGATGGCGCCCGCCGCGCCCCCAGGTCGAGGCCTCCTCCGCCCCGCTCGCGCGGAACGCCGCGCGCGCCTGCTCCGGGGTCATGTTGCGCACCGCGTCCGATTCGGGAGGCACTTCCGAGATGCGGAACACGGTTCCCATCGGCACGGGGTGCAGGCGGCGCGGGCCGGTGGTGGGCTCGGGCTCCTGCGCGGCGATCGGCACCGGCATCGCGGATGTTTTCCAGACCTCGTGCGACATCTGCCCGGGGCGAAGCGGATTGGCGTGCACCACCGGCACCGGGCCGTCGGAGAGCACGACCGCTTTCCCGTTCGCGTCGTGGCCCGTGACCACGCGTCTGATCTGCGCCATGGATATGATCCTCCCTGATCGAATGGGCGCCGCCGGCGGGTGTGGAGCCGCGGGCGGCGCGGGGAGTATATTCACGCGGGAGGTGCCGCGGCAAGCGCGGCTCCGGATACGAACGGAGGGAAAAATGAGGCGGGTGAGAGTCGCGGCAGGCTGCGGCGCGAGCGGTTCTGCGGCCGGCATCCGGCCCTTTTGCTTCATCCTGCCGCTCGCGCTGGCCGGCGCCGCGGCGCATGCCGAGCCGCCCTATCCGGCGCGCGCGCTACGCCTCGTCGTGCCCTCCTCGCCGGGCGGCGGCGCCGACATCTCGGCGCGGATCATCGCACCCAAGCTCTCCGAGGCGCTCGGCCAGCAGGTGGTGGTGGAGAACCGCCCGGGGGCGAGCACGATGATCGGCGGCGAGGCGGTCGCGCGCGCCGCCCCCGACGGCTACACGCTGCTGCTCGGCATCAGCACCCTCGCGATCAACCCGGCGATCTACCGCAAAATCCCGTACGACGCGCTGAAGGATTTCGCCCCGGTCTCGCAGCTCGTCTCGCTGCCGAACCTCCTGGTGACGCATCCCTCGCTGCCGGTCGCCACTGTGAAGGAGCTCGTCGCGCTCGCCAGGGCGCGGCCGGGCCAGATCCACTACGCTTCGGCGGGCGTCGGCACCAATCCCCATTTCTCGATGGAGCTCTTCCTCTCGATGGCCGGGCTCAGGATGGTCCACGTTCCGTACAAGGGCTCGGGACGCGGCATCGTGGAGGTGATCGCCGGCCAGGTGCCGGTGATGATGCCGAGCATTCTGGCGGGGTTGCCCCACGCGAAGAGCGGGCGGCTGCGAGCGCTCGGCGTCACCAGTGCGAAACGAGCGGGCGGCGCGCCCGGGATTCCGACGATCGCCGAGGCGGGCGTGCCCGGCTACGAAGCGGTTCAGTGGTTCGGCGTGCTCGCGCCCGCGGCAACGCCGCGCGAAATCGTCTCGCGCCTGCACGGGGAGATCGTGCGCGCGCTCCACTCGCCCGAGGTGCGGGGACGCTTCGCCGCGGACGGCGCCGACCCGGTGGGCAGCACGCCGGAGGAGTTCGCGGCCTTCCTGCGCGCGGAGACCGCGAAGTGGGCGAAGGTCGCGCAGGAGGCCGGCATCCGGCCGGAGTGAGCCGGAGGCGGCCGCGCGCTATTTCTTCTTCACCGCCGAGGTCGTGGCGAACACGAAGTTGTCGTAAGCGCCTTCCGCCACCCGGAACCACAGGAACTGGTCGTTGCGGAACCGGCTCCAGCCCTCGTAGATGCGCTTGAAATGCGCGCTTTTGGCCGCGAGCTCGGCATAGAGCTCGTTCGCGGCCTTCAGGCACGCCTCCATCACCGGGCGCGGGAACGAGCGCAGCTGCGCGCCCGCCGCGACCAGGCGCCGCAGCGCCTCGGGGTTCTTGGCGTCGTAGCGCGCGAGCATGTGAACGTTCGCCTCGGCGCATGCGGCCTGGAACGCCGACTGGTAGGACTTCGGCAGCTCGGCCCACTTCTTGAGGTTGACGATGACCGAGAGCTGCGGCCCGCCTTCCCACCAGCCCGGGTAGTAGTAGTACTTGGCGACCTTGTGCAAGCCGAGCTTCTCGTCGTCGTACGGCCCGACCCATTCCGCCGCGTCGATCGTGCCGCGCTCGAGCGCCTGGTAGATTTCGCCGCCGGCGATCTGCTGCGCGACCACCCCGAGCTTGGCGAGCACCTGGCCCGCGAGCCCGCCGATGCGCATCTTGAGGCCCTTGAGGTCGGCCACGCTCTTGATCTCCTTGCGATACCAGCCGCCCATCTGCGCGCCGGTGTTGCCCGCCGGGAACTGGATGCAGTTGTAGTCCCGGAACAGCGCCGCCACCGCCTCCATGCCCCCGCCGTAGTACATCCACGCGTTCTGCTGGCGCGCGTTCAGCCCGAAGGGCAGCGCGGTGGCGAAGGCGAAGGCCGGGTCCTTGCCGATGTAGTAATAGGGCGCGGTGTGCCCGCACTCGACGGTGCCGTTCTGCACCGCGTCGAGCACCTGCAGCCCCGGCACGATCTCGCCCCCCGCAAACAGCCGGATCTGGAACCTGCCGTCGGTCATCTCGGCCACGCGCCTGGGGATGATCTCGCCCGCCCCGTAGAGCGTATCGAGACTCTTGGGAAAGCTCGAGGCCATGCGCCACTGGATCGCGGGCTGGGACTGCGCCAGGGCCGGCCTCGATACCACCCCGGCCGCCACACCGATGCCCGCCTGTTTCAGGAATTCACGACGTCTCATGCCTCCTCCAACAAATCCCGGGCTCAAGGTTCCGGGTTCGAAGTTCAAGGCTCGAGGTTTCGGGTGTCGATTCCCGACTCTGAACCCTGAACTTTGAACACGGAACGCCGCGATGCGGCGCTACCGGGTCTCGGATGAACGACGGCCGGGCCAGTTTCCGCTGACCACTCGCCCTCTCCACGCGGCAGAGGGGCAAGGGGCGAGGATCGAGCGTCGTCAGGCATTATCACGCCGCTCGTCAGTCGCCGGCGATGGTCATGCGCTCGACCAGGATCGAGCCGCACTGGCGCGAGCCGCGGCACACCACGTCGTTGCCGATCGCGACGATGCCGCGGTACATGTCCCTCAGGTTCCCCGCGATCGTGACCTCCTGCACCGGGTAGGCGATCTCGCCCCCTTCCACCCAGTAGCCCGCGGCACCGCGCGAGTAGTCTCCGGTGACGAGATTCAGTCCGTGCCCGAGGAGCTCGGTCACGAGCAAACCCCTTCCCATCGCCTTGAGCAAGCCCGCAAAATCGTGCCCCGTGTCGTGCAGCACGAGGTTGTGGTTGCCGCCGGCGTTGCCCGTGGAGCGCATTCCGAGCTTGCGCGCCGAGTAGCTGCCGAGAAAATAGCCGCGCACCACGCCCGCCTCCACCACCTCGCGCGCGCAGGTTGCGACCCCTTCCTCGTCGAACGGAGCGCTCGCGAGCCCCCTCGGAAGATGCGGCCGCTCGCTCACGTTCACGATCGGCGAAAACACCCGCTCGCCGAGGCTCTCCAGCAGAAACGAGGACTTGCGGTAGAGATTGCCGCCAGAGACCGCGGAAACGAAGTGCGAGAGCAGGCTGGAGGCGACCGGCGCCTCGAACAGCACCGGCGCCTGCACGGTCGCGATCTTGCGCGCGCCGAGCCGCGCGACCGCGCGCTCGCCCGCGCGGCGCCCCACGTAATCCACCGGCGGAAGCTCGGCCGCGTCGCGCCGAGTCTCGTACCAGTCGTCGCGCTGCATCCCGTCGTTCTTGCCGGCGACGAGCGCGCACCACACGCCGTGACGCGAGCCGGGGTAGCCGGCGAGGAATCCGAGCGTGTTGCCGTAGACGAAGTGCGATTCCTGGGTGGAAACGGTGGCGCCTTCCGAATTGGAAATCCGCCCGTCCACCGCGAAGCCCGCCGCCTCGCACGCGGTGGCGAGCGCGATCGCGCGCTCGACCGTGAGGTCCCACGGATGCCACAGGTCGAGGTCGGGCACCTCGCGCGCGAGCAGGTCCTCGTCGGCGAGCCCGGCGCACTCGTCCTCGGCCGTGAAGCGCGCGATCGAGAGCGCCGCATCCACCGCGTCGCGCACCGCCTGGGGCGAGAAGTCGGTGGTGCTCGCGTGGCCGCGCCGCTTGCCGATGTAGACGGTGACGCCGACGCCCTTGTCGCGGTTGTGCTCGATGGTCTCCACCTCGCCCCGGCGCACCGTGACCGTCTGCCCGAAACCCTCGCTCACCTCGGCCTCGGCCGAACCCGCCCCCCGCTTCACGGCGTAGTCGAGGACCTCGCGCGCGATGCCTTTGAGCCGCTCCAGATCGTAGGAAAAGCGTGAGCCCGACACCGGCACGCCCATTCTGCGAACGATAGCCAAGGAACTGGAGACGCTATCATAACAGCTTGCCTCGTGCCTCGGGTACGCCGATGAACGGAAAATATCGGTCTTCCCGTTCCATCGGCGCCTCCGGGCAGGTATCCGAAAGCGACGGAACTTTTTCCCTCCGCGGCCGGCCATGAAGGACGGGACGCCGATCAGCAAGTCGCAGCGCAAGCGAGAGGTCGCCGCGCTCCAGGAGCTCGGCGCGGCGCTGGTAGCGATCTCCGAGGAGCGGCTCGCCGCGATCGAGCTGCCCGAGCGGCTGCGCGACGCGGTGATCGCGGCGCGGCACATCACCCGCTTCGAGGCGCGCCGCCGCCAGCTACAATATATCGGCAAGCTCATGCGCGGCGTGGACCCCGGGCCGATTCGCGCGCAGCTCGAGGCGTGGCGCGCGCAGGCGCGCGTGGAGGTCGCGCTCATGAAGCGCGCCGAGTTCTGGCGCGAGCGACTGCTTGCGGAGGAGGCGGCGCTCGCCGAGCTGCTGCGCGAGCACCCGGCCGCCGACGCGCAGCGGCTGCGGGCGCTCGTGCGCAACGCGCATCGCGAGCGCGCGGAGGGCCGGCCGCCGCGCGCCTTTCGCGAGCTCTACCGGGCGCTGCGCGCGCTGCTGGAGCGGACCTGACCCGGTGGCCTCGATTTACGATCCGCGTTGCGCGATTTACGATTCGCACTCATGAGCGAAGAACTCCTGATCGGCCTAGTCTCCATCAGCGACCGCGCCTCGAGCGGCGCCTATCCGGACGAAGGCATTCCGGCGCTCGAAGCCTGGCTCACCGCGGCGATCGCCTCGCCTCCGTGGCGGGCCGTGACGCGCCTCATTCCCGACGAACAGCCGGTGATCGAGGCGACGCTCAAGGAGCTCGTGGACCGGGAAGGCTGCCACCTCGTGCTCACCACCGGCGGCACCGGCCCCGCGCCACGCGACGTCACGCCCGAGGCGACGCTCGCGGTCGCCGACAAGGTGATGCCGGGCTTCGGCGAGCAGATGCGGCAGGTGAGCCTCAGATTCGTGCCGACCGCGATTCTCTCGCGCCAGGTGGCGGTGATCCGCAAGCGCGCCCTCATCATCAACCTGCCGGGGCAGCCGAAGGCGATCCGCGAGACGCTGGAAGGCCTCAAGGACGAGGACGGAAAGGTCGCAGTGAGCGGGATCTTCGCCGCGGTGCCCTATTGCATAGATCTCATCGGCGGGCCCTACATCGAAACCCACGAGGCGGTGGTGAAGGCGTTCCGGCCGAAGTCGGCGATCAGACCCAAGAACCCGTGAGGGCGGGAGCACAGCGGAGCGCGAGGGCTATCGGGTACCAGTGGTTCGCTTCCCGGGCCTGCGTCCTCTCGATCTCCCGATCTCGCGAGCGAGAAAAATTACCCTGCCCCCTCTGCACCTCCCCCGGTTCCCATGAGCAATCTCCTGCAAGCCATTGAAATACAGACTGGCAGCGATCCCGCGGCTTCGGTGATATGGATGCATGGGCTCGGCGCCGACGGCAACGACTTCGTGCCGGTGGTGGAGGAGCTCGATCTCGACGGCGCGCCCGCGATCCGGTTCGTCTTCCCGCACGCGCCGGTGCGCCCGGTCACGATCAACGGGGGCGCGTTGATGCGCGCCTGGTACGACGTTTCCTTCGGCGACCTCGAGGGGCGGTCGCGGCGCGCGGACGAGGCGGGACTGCGCGAGTCGCAGGCGCAGATCGCCGCGCTCGTCGAGCGCGAGAGCGCGCGCGGCGTCGCGCCCCGCAACATCGTGCTCGCCGGCTTCTCGCAGGGCGGCGCGGTGGCGCTGGAAACTGGCCTGCGCTACCCGGAGAGGCTCGCCGGCGTGATGGCGCTCTCGACCTACCTGCCGCTCGCCGAGCGGCTGCCGCAGGAGGCCTCGGCCGCCAACCGGGCCACCCCCGTCTTCATGGCGCACGGACTCTACGATCCCGTCGTGCCGTACGCGATGGGAGCGGGCACGAGGGCGCTGCTCGCCGGGCTCGGCTACTCCGTCGAGTGGCACGAGTATCCGATGCCGCACTCGGTATGCCCGCAGGAGATCGCGGACATCGGCGCCTGGCTGCGCCGCGTGCTCGGCTGACGCCGGGCCGGCAAGGGATCGAGCGCGGGGCGGCGGGTCGCGCCTCGCCGCGCTAGGGGCTGCGCTGCATGACCTTGAACCTCGCCCAGTCGAAATCGTCACCCATCTCGACCATGCGCGAAGGCAGCAGGAGGTAGGATTTCTCGCGCACCCTCATCTCCAGGCTGTCGCGGCCGTTGTAGAGCCCCCCGCGCATGACGACACCGACCTCCCCCCGGGCATCGGGCGCGGTGGAGAGCAGGATCGCCGGCTCCCGCTCCGGAGCGCCCGGCTTCGAGATCCGGATCGGGATCGCAGCCCTCGTCAGCAGCTGCATCCCCACCCGGCGCTGCTGGTGCTCGTCGCGCGCGATGCGGCGGATGAGCCCCAACCCCCAATGCTTCGAGTTCTCGCCCTGCACGCCGACCAGCGCGCCCACCCGGATCCAGTCGCTCTTCTGGGCGGGGATGATCGCCCCGTAGCCGCCCTCGCTCGCGTTCTCCACGATCCAGCTCTCGGCGCTGCTCTGGTCGCTGAAGTCGAGCTCGCTGCCGGCGGACGGATCGAGCGCGCCGAGCACCTCCTGCAGCCCCGGCACCACCGTGATGCGGCCGGCAGTGGGGCGCCGCTCGGAGCTGCGCGCCGGGGGATTGTCCGACCAGTACTGGGCGAGGTGCCCGAGCACGCCTGCGATCACGTCCTTGTGATAGCTACCGCCGAGATTCACATCGGAGGGCGGCGCGCCCGTCTGCCCGACCTGCGCGGCGAGCCGCTCGAGCCGCGCGAGCGCCTCGCCGGCGCCGAAGAAGCGCATCGTCGGCGAGGGCGCGGCCCCCTTGTAGAGCCGCGCCGGCGCCCTCGGCGCCGCGAGATCGAAGCAATGGGTACAGCCCTCGGCCTGCGCCGAGAGCCGGAACGATTCCGCGAAATGGGCCACCACGCGCTCGGCGATCTCCTGGCGCTGCGGGTGCAGGCCGTCGGTCGAGGAAGCGCAGAGCATGAGCGCCCTCAACAGCTCGCGCTGCGTGCTGCTCGCGCCGTGCGCTCCGGGATAGATCGCGACCACCTCCTGCGCGAAACCCTTCCTCTCGGCGAGCTGGAACAGCCGCGAGAGATCGGACCAGAGGCGCGGCTCGACCGGGCCGTAGCGCAGCAGCGTCCACTTGAGCTGCATCGCGAGCGCGCGCAGCCCGCGCGCCGCGATCACCGGCAGCTGCTTGCGCACGGCGGAGGCGCCGCTCATGCCGGTCTCGTGCTCGTGGACGCACCGCAGGTAGGCCTCGCCGAGCTGCACCCAGAACTCGTGGATGCCGTTCCACAGCCGGTGCTCCTGGAACTTCTGCTGGCGCGGCGTCGAAAGATAGTCCTGCGCGAGCTTGCGCAGCGGGCCCTTGGCCGCCGCGTCGAGCAGGTCCACGTTCTCGAAGCGGCGGTCGAGCCTGAAGCCGTCGGTACGGTTGAGCGACTCCAGCCATTCGGTGATTTCCTGCAGCGCTTTGGCGGGGTCACCGGCTGGCAGCGCGTCAACGATCTCGCGCGCCTGCCTGGCGTCGGCCATCGGATGGTCCACCTTGCCTCCCCCGATCCACTTGAGGACCATGGCGCGCCCGTCCCGGCTTGTCGTGCGGCGGAGTGGGGATTGTAGTTCAAAATCCGCGACTCGCAACCTGCAGCTCGAGACCTGCGTCAGCTCTCCGGCTCGAGCGCGGCGCGCCTTCCCCGCGCGGCGTCGAGCCCGACGAGAAGCACGAGCCCGATCAGGAAGAAAGTCCCGGTCGTGAGGATCGCGAGGCGGTGGTCGCCTCCGCTCGCCCAGTTGACCGCCCCGTAGCTGAGCGGACCGATGATCGAGGAGAGCTTCACCGCGAGCCCCCACAGCCCGAAGAACTCGGCGGTGCGCGCGGGCGGGCTGAGATAGCCCACCAGGGCGCGGCCGGCCGACTGGCTCGATCCCATGCATAGCCCCGCGAGGTTCGCCGCGAGCCAGAACATCCCCGGCCCCTCCGCGGCCCAGGCGATCGCCACCATGAGGATCCAGCCGGCGAGCGTCAGGGCGAGGGTGCGCACGTGCCCGAGCCGGTCCTGCAGCTCGCCGAAGGCG
>DATLZE010000044.1:0-24016 GCA_035574195.1 Burkholderiales bacterium
CCTTAGCCGGAACAGTGTGTCCCGTATGCTCTGCGAGAGCGCGCTGCACTTTTAACGAAGTCGACCAGGAAAGATGAGCGAGCCTATCGACGTCGCCGTCCCGACCGACCTCCAGTTGGGCCTTCTTATCGCCGCAGATCCGGAAGATTCGACCCGAGTCGAGGTAGCCAACGCGCGTTGACGAGTTGCCGGCCGTTACCAGCATCTTGCGCGCGCGTGTGGCGCCCACGTAGTAGACTCGGCCTTCTTCAAAGATCGCTGCGCTGTCGGTGCCGTCCCGTGTCTCGTCTCCCCTCTCCTGGTGTGGTGGCATCACGAGCACAACCGTGTCCGCCTCGCGTCCTTTGGATGCGTGGATGGTACTGAGAATCGGCCCTGTGGCTCCGAGCTCGGGGTAGCAGAGCTCGATGGGTGGGCGGGCGCGAGCGACGATGTTCCGCAGATGCACGAGATTGATCGTGCGCGCTCGGGAGCCGGCGGCGAGACGATGAAGCAGCGCCCAGCAGTCATCGCGCTGCTCGCCTATAAATGGAGCGGGACACAGAGAGCCGCGAGATTCCCACAGCTTGTCGAAGTCCTCCCTATCGAGGATCGCCTGCACCGTCTCGCCGAGCAACCAGCCGAGCCAGGGTCGAATGACGACAGGTAAATCGGACATACGGAGGCGATGCTCGACGCCGGCCTGCGAACAGTACGAGGATGCGAACAGGACGTCTGCTCGCCGTCGAAACAGGACGAGCATCGATCGGTCTTGGGCGCGGTTCAGGAAGTCGGCTAGATTCTCAAATGACGTCACGCCGAGATTGTTCCCGCAAGTCTCTCGAATCGTCCGCTGCACCCGGGCGACGTGGCCGCAGGCGCTCTCAGCGATCTCGATCTCCTTGCGGGTGCGAAGGAAGAGATCGACGAGCGCGCCATTTTTGACTCGGTGAATATTCTTTAACGACCGCTGCAATAGCGGCCGCGGGCACTCGGCAGGTAGCCGTTCGAGGAGCGACTGCTCGTACTTCTTATCGTCCGAGCCATCCGTCGTGAAGCCGTAGATTGCCTGTGCCGGGTCGGCGAGTATCGTGACCCCGCAGATCGGAGAGAGGCTCTTCAACATCTCGATCACGAAATCGGCACGCAGACCTATGACGTCCTGCGCCTCGTCGATGATGAGGTGCTCGAGACGGGCCATGAAGTCGATCAAATCCGGGTTCTGGCTCTTGAACAGCTCAACCGCGCGCTCGATGCTGAGGTCGTAAGAGCCCTCGCCAGGCCACTTTGGGAGCGGCTCGTCATCGAAGCCCGCGCGGAGGCTCCAAGCGTGAGAATCGATCGTGGAGATGCGAACGCTCCGCGCCGCTGCGCCAGCGATCGCATACGAGACGATACGATCGCGAAGCTCGGCGACGGCCGTGCGAGTGAAGCTCACAAGAAGGATTCTCGACGGCGGAACCCCCTCGTCGACCAGGTAGGCGACGCGCTGGCAGGCAACGGCGGACTTGCCTGCACCGGGGCCCGCGATCACTAGTTGCCATCCTGTAGGAGCCTCGAGGATAACCTCTAGCTGCTCAAGATCCCAATCCGGAACGCTCGCGCCGCTAGAACTCACAGCGCTGACCTTCATCGCACGCGATGACGGAGTCGAAGAGCGAACAACGAGCACAGCGCGGCGGCTAAAAAGCCCGGAGACGACATCGCGATTACCGGGCCTCGCCGAGTTCTTGCTCGCGCCGCCGGGCCCCCGGCCCGAGGCCCGTTCCTGGGTGCTCGGGGTGGCGACCCCGCAGGTGAAGGTACTCCTTCGGAACGCGGGCAGGACGGATCGGTGGCGGGCAATCGGTTCGCGCCGGGGGGACGAGCCGCAGGGTACGGCGAACTCTCTCGCCGAACAGCTGGCGACGGATCTCGAGCCCCAGCAGCTCACCGATGGCGCTTGGCACCGCGTTGCCAACCTGGCGGTGCGCCGACAACCGCGTCCCGACGATCTCGTAGCCCTCCGGGAACGTCTGGAGCCTACAGAGTTCCTCGATGGAAAGCAGACGGCTGCGCCAATGGAACGGGCCCGTGGCCGGACCCGGCTCGGCTTGGATCGTCCACGAAGGCTTGTTCTTCGCGAGCTTCAGCAAGAACGACCAGTACCGGGTCCTCCACCCGAAGAGCGGTTCGCCGCCCTTCTGCTTGTTGCGTGGCGTATGCCACAGGTAGTTCTGGCCCTCGGGGATGCTCGGCAGCAAAGCCGCCCAGCGGCCCGTCGGATTGAGCTCGGACGGCCACGTATCCACATCCAAGTGACCAATCGCGTCCCAGGCTGTCCGATAGCGGTCAAGCCCATCAGCCTCGCCATGCGTTGCGGGCGGGAGTTCAAAGCTACGCCCGTCGACGGTGGCAACGAGGAAGAGGCGCTCGCGCATCTGCGGAACGCCATACGCCGCCGTGTTCAGGTGGATCTCCTGAAGCGCGTAGCGTGTACCGTGCCGCCGGTTGATCGCTGCCAGCTCGCGTCGCAGCAGCTTGATTCCCTCGTCCTTGTTCTTGTACGCGAGGCCCTTGACGTTCTCGAGGAGCAGGACTTCGGGAAGCGCGGCCTCGACGACACGGAGATACGCGCGAAGCGTCCGCGCGCGCGGGTCCTGCAGGCGGCTTCCGTTGCCGTTGGACCAGTAGGCAGACTTCGAGAAGGGCTGGCAGGGTGGGCCACCCGCGAGGAGTCGGAGCTCTCGTCGCTTTATCCCCGCTTGCCGCAAGATCTTGTCGGGCTCCAAGGCATGTATGTCGCCCGGGTCGGCCAGCCGCCACCCAGGCCTGTTCTTCTTCAGGGTAGCTCTCGAATCCTCATCGATCTCCACGCAGAGGACCGGCTCGAACCCCGCCGCCTCGAGCCCTAGGTCCAAGCCGCCCGCACCCGTGAAGAGCGATAGGACCGTCCTGTCACGCGAGGACGTGCTCACGCGAGCCCTCCCTCCGTTGGTAGGCTACCACCACGAAGCTGGTCGCCGACTTCTCCGCGCTTGACCCACCCATCTACCTCCGAGAGCTTGAACTTCCAGAGCTTGCCGACGCAATGGGCCGGCAGACCGCGGTTTTCGATCCAGCGGTAGATGGTGTCCTTCACGACTCTGAGATGGCGAGAGATCTCATCGACCGAAACCCACGCTTCAGACATCGCGTGCGGACCAGAACATGCGGGCGGGAGCATACTAACTCCTCCCGGTGGATACGAGCAAGGATTTGGGTCGATCGGTAAGTCGCGAGCCCAGCGCGTTGCCTTGCCCTGCTATCGTGCCGGACAAGGCTGCGGAGCACCCATTCGGCCATGGGCTGGACGCGGTCCACCGCCTTGAGGTCGAAGACAGCAAAGGGGTCAGAGCTTTACCTTATACTCTGCTCAGCGGGCGTTTGCGGTAGGACGGCTCGCTTTTGGCTGTCCTCGAGGTCCGTGTCGGGCCCGGCTTGTCGCGAGTCAGCCCGGAGCGCCCGAGCGGCCACTATATACTGACCCCGTGCCCCGGCTGACCCCGTGCCCCGGCGCATGTTCCGGGGCTTGAGCGAGGCGAGGGTGACAATCGCTCGATAAAAGTCTTGAAAAACATAACGACAATGGTATAATTTTCCCCGCATCAAGAGAGGAGCTTTCGCTCCCGCCAACCAGCCCCGACCGGGCAACGGTGGCAAGACGATGTGGCCCTGGAGGGCAACAGTGCGGTCGATATCAAAACCCTCCGGAGCGCGCTCGGAGGGTTTTTTGCTTTGTGGGTTGCTTTATGACTTTGTGAGATTCTGAACGATGATGGCTCGGGCCCTGAGCCATCACCGGAAGTAGAAGGGCGTCGCCGATTTAATCGTCAACTTGCGGGCGACTCATCAAGTGCAGCTAAAGCGGCGGCCCTCTGTGCTTCTGGGCCGCCTGGTGCGGTCCAGCATGGAGGGCATCATGAAGGCTCGTGCAATTCCGTTTCATTTCCGCGGGCGTGCGGCACCCCGCATCAAGCAGATCATAGCCTGGCTCAACCGGGCGCTTTCCCCTCGCGCGAACGGCGCCGGCACCGTTGCCATCAACGCAAGCGGCGAGGTCTTCGAAGGCAAAGTCCTCTGGGGTGCCGGTGAAGACGGCAGATGGCGCGCGCAGGGGTTCGTCTGGGTGGAGGCGTCGCCCAGCACCCTGACGCTGATTGAGGAGGCCGTGCGGTTGAGCCTGCTCGAAAGGCGCGCGAGAAGACCGTCGCGGCGGCGGCCATGCGCCGCCGGTGGCGGCGACGAACAAAAGGTCAGAGGGGCCGTCGCGGTATGAAAGCACAAATCGCGAATTGCAGGTTACGACTGAAGTGCCTCGAGACATGGGATCGCCTCCAGAGCTTCGGAGCGCCGAATGCGCGCTTCTGCACGGCTTGCGAGCGGCTGGTATTTCTCTGCCGAACGTATGAGGAATATCGGGGCGCCGTTTCGATGGGTAGATGCGTGGCGATCCCGATTGATGACGGCAAGCGCGACGGGTTTATGCTCGGCATTCCCGACGATGCTCTGTGAATCGCTGATGTAAGTATGGAGCTTGTATTCGATATGGATGGGTCCCCTGTGGTTGCGACACCTGAGGCGGAACAGGTCACGCGCCGGACCGGTACGGCTTATCTAACTCACCCCGACCATCGCCCGCGGCTGCGCGGTGTGGGCGCCTTTCATTGTGGCGCGCTGCAGACGAAGCTCGCGCTGCTCTATGCCGAGATCTGGCGCGATCTCGTCGCCCGTCTGAAGGACCCGATCAGGGTCAAGGTAACGGGCGATACCAGAACCGTGACTTTCCTGGACACGGTCCGCTACCGGTTCGACACGGCGACCGGAGCGGTGAGCGCCGGCGTGTTCCAGAAGCGCGACGACCGCAACCACCCCATTTTTGGCGAGCCGACCGGCGGTCTCGAGATTGCAGCGCCGCCCGGCAACATGAATTACTGGGTCAGTTGGTACCTCCGGCACTGGCACGCATCCTTCAGTGCCCTGGGGCTCGTGCCGATGGATGCCGAACGGGCGAGCAGATGCTTCGAGCGCAGCTTGAAGCGCGATTTGCGCCGTGCCGTTGATTTTCGGCGCCTGCGCCATGATCTGAGGGAAGCCTTTGCTCTCGACCCGGAGGTTCTTTCGCTGGCGCTTCGTGCGCGCTACCGGTGCCGCGGACAAGTCTGCTCCCAGCACGGATACGAACGGGTGTTCAGGAACCGTGAACTGTACCGACAGGTTGCCCGTGATGCGCCGCATCTGCTGTGGCTCCTGGATGTGGCGCTTTCCTGTGGGGTTCGGCTCGGGGCGGGAGAGGCTGTAGCCAGCCTGAAGAAAGCGTTTCGCAGGTCCTGGCTGCCCGAACGCTGCTGGCGGCTTGTCGCCAACGCCCGCCGGCGTGATTTCGATCCGCTGCTCGAACGCGAGGCCCTGAGCCCCTGGCACGCGATGCTGGCCTGGCTCGCCCTTCACGCCCGGCTCGACCTGAATGAGCCCATGCCCGGGCCATTCCAGATCGCGCTCCTGCGGGAGTTCGTGCGACCGATCGATGACTCTCTGGAGCTGATAGCCGTCGAGCAGATTTCGCTGCCGATTCCCCTGCTTCGGCTGGCGGCATCGGAAGCGATGAAGCGAAGCCGCGAGGGATCGCTCCGGCGCTTCCTGGACGAGGAGTTCAAGCTGGTCGCGCGGTGGGAAGAGCTCGCCGCCCCCAGGTTCGATGACAAGACATGCCGAGCGGGGTGGCCGGTGCTTCTGAAGCGTGCCCGGGCATGGCGTGAAGCGGAAGAAAAGCGCCAAGAGGCGCGCCGTTCGCGCTGGGACTCGGTCTTGAAGGAGCGCCGCTACGAGGCGTACATCGTGGTCCCTCTCACCGACTCGTTCATGCTGTGGCTCGAAGGAATCCAGATGCGCCACTGCGTGGGCACCTACGTTGCTTCCTGTCTTTCGGGAGACAGCCGGGTGTTCTCGGTGCGGGACGCCAATACCGGTAAGCGGCTGGCAACGCTCGTTATCGAACGGCGGGAAAGCGGCTGGCAGCTTTCAGGAATGAAGGGGTTTGCCAATGCCCCGGTGGCGCAGCATCTCTTGGAAATCGGGAAGCGGGTCGCAGACGATTACACGGGCCAATGGACGCAAGCATCCATGGCGCAGCTCGATGGCCGCCAGGCCGCCGATGGTTCGCATCCGACGCATTACTGACGGGAGACATCATGTCAACACTGGAACGTGCGATCGAAATCGCCGTGGCCGCGCATAAAGGACAACGGGACAAAGGCGGTGCGCCCTATGTGCTGCACCCGCTGCGGATGATGTTCAAGCTCGAACATAACGAGGAGCGGATGGCTGCCTTGCTGCACGATGTGGTCGAAGATTGCGGATGGACATTCGAGCGGCTTGCTGCAGAAGGGTTTTCCGAAACTGTGATGGAGGCCTTCGCCGCCTCACCAGGCGGGATGGCGAATCGTACGAGGAGTTCCTCGAACGCGCGCGTGCGAATCCGATCGCTCGGCGCGTGAAAATCGCCGATATGGAAGACAGTATGGATATTCGACGACTTCCCGACATTACGGGCTCTGACGCGACGCGTCTGAGGAAATACCGCCGATCACGGGAAGCGCTAAGGCGTGATGGATGGCAAGACGGCAGTCTCGGCCTCGTGCTCGATACGCTCTGGGGCGCGTCATGGAAGAGCTCCTTGACTCGAGCGCGCGATCCCTTGCGACTGGCCTCGTATACCGAGGCCGAAACACCTGCGGGGCCATTGCGATCTTCGATACGGCTGGCTCGTCCAGATCGTCCGGTGTGGAGGCTCGGCCACGCGATCGTCGGGTGGCGTCCGGTGAGCTCGTCGGAAAAAGGCAGGAGCGGACCGAAGGACGAAGCAGAGAAGAGAGAGTGGCCAGGTTACCGGCGAACATCGCCGGTGCCCTCCGTCCTATGCGTATAGGAGGCAGCCCTTGAAGCAGTGACGCCGGTGCGACCAGGCGGCCGTGATTTGGCCCCGCCTGCCGCGACGCCGAACAGCGATGCTGAACGGGGTTTCATGAATGCGTGAGGAGCCATGAAAAATACACGTTTCGACTTCGAGTTTCGCCCGAAATCCTACTTCGGACCGATGTCCCTCGAGCACAAGATACGCACGTCCATCAAGGGGGAGGCCCGCCGGCGATATGCCGCCTTTCTGTTAGAGCGGGAAGGCGAGGCCGCAGTGGATGGCGACGTGCTGCGCGAAAGCCTCGCTGATGACGAGCGTGAAGCGCAAGGCCGTATTCATCCAGCCCTGATGGGCGGGGAATATTTGCCGGATTTCGAGCCCGGGGAGGTCGAGATCGTAAGGATAGTGCTTGCCTCAACGACATGCGACGTGATCAGCGTGCGGGCGCGGCGTGTGGGCAACCGCATCGGCTACCGCGTATGCGATGAATATGGAGAGAAGTACACCTGCATACCCAAGACGAGCGCGAAGCCCTTGACGCTGCGTCAGTTGATCGGCCTTCTGGACAACGCGAACTTCGAGGGTGGCCTTCCGGGGGCGTCGTCATAGGGTGCTTGCGTGGGGTGAGCGACCTGGAGTCGGCACACAAGTTCGTCACGCTGGAGTCGATTTTTTATCCCGAGCTCGTGCCCTATTACAGGCGAAGAATTGATGCCTGGATCAGCAAGGAGAGGCGCGCCATCGAGCGCAGTAAAAGGCCCGTTACCGTCGCCAAATTCTTGGCCCGGCACGGCGGCGGCTATCTGCTTGCCAAGGAGACTCTGGAGGAATGCGCTGCAACCTGTGAGCCGCCTAGACGACGCAAGGATCTTTTTCGAATTCTAGACTCTTGGGTTGCGGCGCGGGATAAGCCGAACGGCCCCGAGCCCGGGTCGATCAATATCTACTCTCGATGGTTTCTCCCGTGGTCATTGGAAATCCTGGGGCCGACAGCGTTCCATCATTACCGAAAACGCAACCCGCAGGGTGCTCTGGCGATCGAGGAATGGATCGGCAAGCTGGCCTCGGAATGGGACGCGCGGCTCCGGGAAAAAAACCTGGGAGGAGGTTTGGCGGCACAAATGGGCGCAGGGATTGCCAGAGCGATCGTGAGTTTCGCGCGCTCTCTGGGAGTCTACGAACAGCCATCGCTCTTGCATCGGGATCAGCCCAGCCAAGGGTAAGATGGGCTGAACCGCCCCGGTTTTTCCGGAGAGCTCCGGGTTTGAGTCAGGCTGCCGTCGACAACTGGCCCGTTGAGTGACGTTACGACGCATCGAGCTCCGCCGGCGGGACGTTGCCGACCGGCTCGAGCAGCCGACGATCGTCGAACCCGTCCACCCATTCGAGCGTCGCGTATTTGAGGCATCCCCGATTTCGCGGGCGCCCTGATAGGCACATAATGCCAGAAGCTGGCAAAGGGGTCAGAGCTGGCAAAGGGGTCAGAGCTTTACCTTATACTCTGCTCAGCGGGCGTTTGCGGTAGGGCGGCTCGCCTTCGGCAGTCTTCGGGTCCGCGTCGGGCCCGGCTTGTCGCGAGTCAGCCCAGAACGCCCGAGCGGCCACTACACTATATGAAGCAAAGCTCTGCCCCCTCGCCCTTGGTCCAGGCCGACGCGCGCGCGATCGTCGTGCCGATTCGACGATCAGCGGCAGCGCGCGCGGCTGGCCGTAGACGTTAGACAGCAGAGGACCGCAGTGACAAACGCGACTTCCCGATGCGCAAAGTTCTCTGCCGTGGTCCTTGGGTTAGCTTTCGTTGGGTTATGTACTTGGGCGCTATATACCTTCCTGACCATCGACCGCGGAATGGTTATACATCGACTCGAGGCTGAGTCATCAAGGCTTGCGAGCACCTTATTCTTTGAAAAGATGACCGCTCTTGCGCAGCTAGCAGTTGCGCTTCTTGGCGGTACTTGGGCTTTCATTACCTTGGCGGATACCACGGTGCACATCAGAGGGTGGCCCACGATAACCTGCTTCGCTTTGGCCAATCTGTCTCTCGCTTGCTCCTTGCTCGTATACGTGTATGGTTACGATTTCCTTGTCGGAAGGATTTTCTATCATGCCGCCTTCGACATCGACGCGCCTGTCGTTGCCCTAGTGCAAACAGCTCAGCAATTCTTCTTCCTGAAGGGCGTTATCGATCTGGGAGTTACCATCATTCTTGGAAGGCACGCACTCATATCAGCGAGCCTAGCGCTCTTGGCGGTTGCATACATCAGCAACCTTTCCGCGCAGAATCAGCAGGAAGTGGTCACCTTGAAGCCCGAAGTGGCCGAGGAAGTAAGTCTCGCCGCAGCCAAGGCGAAGGTCGAAGCGAATCCCTTCTTGATCGGGGGTTTTGTTAATGCCGCGTCGAATCAGAAGGGGGCTTTCGGCAATGTCTACAACAACGTGCCCAAAGATGTGCGGGTCGCCAGACTGGCGCGCTATCTATCTGCCAAGCAGGTAGCGAATGCCGAGAGCTTCCCGTCGGGTGGTCCCATTCGAACTGTTGGTGACTTCCATTGGGGTTACTTAACGCGCGAAGTCAGTTTCGCAGTGGCACGATTGGACACCCCGATGGAGGCAAAGTTACTCCGCATCGAATCTCCAGCTGGCCTATACGATTTTGCCCATGCAGGCCAGACGATCAAGCACGGAATGGCTTTTGTCATGCCCGCGGGAGACCTCACAGCGACGTTCGATCTCGGCGCGAAAAAGGCTATTTGGACTGGAAACCCGTCGGCCGGGATAGTGAAAGTTGTGGCTGCACGCAGCAACCAGGGATGTGAGATCTTCGTCAAGTCGAAGCCGTCAGGTGCGGCAGTCTATTTCAACGGTAAAGAATGGTACCAACGAACGGACACGTCCTCGGTACGCGATCCCGGAACATGGGAAGTAGTTGTGAAGCTTCAAGGATATAGAGACTGGCGTGGCCAGAGATCGGTGGGAGCCGGGGAATCATGGACAATCGATATCGCTTTCTCAAAGCTTCAATGATCGGTGCGCCTTTTCGGCGTGAGCGGCCGGGGAGATAGGTGACAAAAGTGTCGGGGACATGGGTTACACGGTTTTGCGCTGTAGTCTCCCATATTGATCTTCGATGCGCATGTGCCGTTCGTTGAGGCGGCCCAGCTTCAGCGGTCCTAAGTAGACGTTCCAGATGCCGTCGCAGCTCCGTGAGAACCTGAACGAGCGTCGCCTCGAGCGCACGCGCCCCCATGACGGGCGCATCCCGCTCGAGAATTTCCAGCAAGGGTCGGACTTGACCCGCAGGCCCGGCGGCCTCCGGGCGCGAGCGCTGCCTGGCTTATTTCCGCCGGCATAACGCGGCCGTTCGCGCCCGAAGCCTTTGCAAGCCCCGGGCAAAACTACCGGAGATAGGCTGGCCTGGGCGGGGGGACGCCAGAAAAATCCGCCTGCGGGCGGATTTTTTCATCCCCGATGCGGATTGCCGCGCGCGCGGGCGCGCGCAGGGGCTCGTCCTTGGCGCTCGACGTGCGCGGCGAGGGCCGAGCCGGTATCATGCGGCTGTGAATCGTGAATCGCTGGAGTGTCCGATGTACGCGCTCGAATACCGCCTGCTCGCTGCCGTTCTGCTCGCCCTCGCCCCGCTTGCCGCCCACGCCCAGAATTATCCGACGCGCCCGGTGCGGCTGATCGTGCCGTTTCCGCCGGGCGGAAGCCTCGATGTGGTGGCGCGCCCGCTCGCCGCGAAGATGTCGGAGCTCATGGGGCAGCAGGTGGTGGTGGACAACCGCTCCGGCGCTTCCGGCAACATCGGAAGCGAATTGGTCGCCCGCGCCGCGCCCGACGGCTATACCGCGCTCATCAACACGCTGCCGCTGGTGGTCAATCCCAGCATGTTCTCGAAGCTGCCCTTCGACGTGACGCGCGATCTCGCCCCGGTGTCGCTGCTGGCGGCAGCGCCGTTCGTGCTCGTGGTGCATCCCTCGGTGCCGGCGAAGACGGTGAAGGAGCTCGTCGCGCTCGCGAAATCGCGCCCGGGCAAGATGAACTACGCCTCGGCGGGAAACGGCACGAATCTGCACATCGCTGCGGAGCTGTTCAAGAACTTGACCGCGACCGACATCGTGCACGTGCCCTACAAGGGCGGCGGCCCCGCGCTCACCGCGGTGCTCGCCGGCGAATCCGACATGAGCTTTCTCTCGGTGATCGCAGCGGCGCCCTACGTCAAGGCGGGCCGCATGAGAGGGATCGCCGTCACCACCACCAGGCGCTCGGCGGTGCTGCCGGAGCTGCCGACGGTGGCGGAGGCGGGCGTCAAGGGCTACGAATTCGCGAGCTGGTTCGCGATCTTGGTGCCGGCGGGCACACCGCAGTCCGTGATCGCGGCGCTCAACGGCTTCATCACCAAGGCGCTGCGCTCGCCGGAGCTGCAGGAGCGGCTCGGGCGCGAGGGCACGGATATCATCGCGAGCACGCCGGAGGAGCTCGGCGCCCACCTCAAGGCCGAGCTCGCCCGCTGGGCGAGAGTGGTCAAGCAGGCGGGAATCCGCGCCGACTAGCAGCCTGTGCTGGCTTCGAGCTCGGGCGGGCTGCTAGAACTTGAGCCCCGCCGCCTTCACCAGCGCGAGATTGATCTCGATTTCCCTGGCGATCATCGCGTCGAACTCGGCCGGCGTGAGCGGCATCGGCTCCACGCCCTGGTGCTTCAATTTTTCGGCGATGGCCGGGTCCCGCATCAACTTGTGTATTTCGGCATGCAGCCGCTCGATGATCGCACGCGGCGTCTTCGCCGGAACCAGCACTCCGTTCCAGAACGTGTAGTCGCTGTCGGGGAAGCCCGCCTCGATCGTGGTCGGCACATCGGGTAGCGCGCTCGAGCGCGTGCGCGTGGAGACCGCGAGGGGCAGGAGCTTGCCGCTGCGGATGAGCGGCAGTCCCGAGCTGATGCCGATGGACATGAAGTCCACCCGTCCCGTCATCACCTCGGTGAGCGCCTCGGGCCCGCCGCGAAACGGCACGTGCACCGCGTTGAACCCGGCGGCGAGCCGCAGCCGCTCGGCGGCCCAGTGGGTCGCGCTGCCTACCCCCGCGGAGGCGAAGGTGAAGGAGCCTTTGCGCGCGGCCTCGACCAATTCCTTGAGCGTGCGGATTCCCTTCGCGGGCGAGATCACCGTGACGTTGGGCACGCTGCCGAAGAGCACGACTCCTGCAAAATCGCGCGCGGGGTGGTAGGGCAGGTTCGGATAGACCGCAGCGGCCGCGGTGTGTGCCGAGGCGTTGATCAGCATGGTGTAGCCGTCGGGCTCCGCTTTCGCGACGAGCGCGCTGCCGATCGAGCCGCCTGCGCCGCCCCGGTTCTCGACCACGATCGGCTGGCCGAGCTGGGCCGCGAGCGGCTCCAGCACGATGCGCCCGATGATGTCTATGGTCGAGCCGGTGCTGAACGGCACGATCGCCCGGATCGGTTTCACCGGCCACTTCGGCTGCGCCTGCACGCCACCCGGCAGCGCCTGCGCCGCGAGCGCGGCGGCCGAGCCGAGCAAAAACTTGCGTCGCGTCGTCATCGTTTTCGTCCTCCGATTGTCATTTGCGATTCGCGGGCATCAGCGCGCGCCGAGGCGCCCGAGGATCGGAAGCTTGAGCGCCGGGGCGAACGGGTCCACACCGAAGGTGAGACCGAGGAGGTTCACCTCCACCCCCTCGACGCCGCTCACGAGCACGCCCAGCACGCCGAAGAGCGACACCTGCACGCCGCTGCCGCTCGGTGCGCTCGCCACCAGGCGGTCGCCGAGGTAGTCCTTGCCGATGGCGGTGGGAGGCAGGTCCACCTCGAGCTCGGGCACCGCGCGCGCGATGTACGCGGTGAAAGTGTTGGAATTCGGTCCCGGCCACACGGAGTATTCGCGGGCGTAGGGATAGTCGCGCGCGGCACGCTCGATGCGCTCGATCAGCCGCTCCACTCCGGGACCGCGCTTCTCGGCGAGGAGCTCGGGAGCGCTGCCGAACCAGCGCTCGTCGGGCGCACGGTTGCGGACGACGAGCGCCGAATCGCTCCAGCGCAACCGCCATCCGATCACCTCGTAGACCGTGTAGGCCGGGGCGCGCTCCGGCTTCACCGCGACCCAGGTGTGCACGCCGAAGTAGCCGCGCCAGCCCAGGGCGCGGGCGGCGTAGACCTGGACCACGGGCTCGGGCGTTGCCGCCGGGTCCGGGGCGAGCCCCACTGGATCGCGGCTCGCGGTGCGCCAGTCGCGCGCCGCGGTGCCGTCGCCCGAGGCAAGCAGGAGCATCGCGAACCCGGTGGTGGCCAGAAGGAGAAGAAGACCCGCCGCGCGCCGTTTTTTCATGCGCGCCTATTTTATAACGCGCAAGCGCGCCGGGGCCCGCGAAAAGAAAAGGGCCCGGGCCGGTCGCCCGGCTCCGAGCCCGGCGCGGCGCCTGCTCCCTGTGGAGCAGGCGCCGAGAATTACTCGGCGGATTTGGAAGCGGAGCCTCCGTCATCCGCGGGCCTGAACAGCGCGACCGCGCGCTGGTAGAGCCGGCCGAACGCTTCCAGCGGCCTCGCGCCAGAGGCAGCGCTCACCGGCGGCTGTCCAGCGAGATCGTCGGCCGAGGCGGGGAACACGGGCGCCGGCGCCCCGGTCAGCCGGGCTTGATCCGCTCGCTGCTCGAAGTAGGCGACGATGAGCGGATGCGGCTTGTACGGCTCCTCGTCGGCCGAGGGCGGGAACACCGGCGGTTGCGCGCCGGTGAGCCGGATCGCGGCCGCGCGCCGCTCGAGATAGGCGGCCATGGCCGGCAGCATCTGCGGGCCCTCCGAGTCCGCCGAGGGCGGGAAAGCACTGCTCCTTTGCTCCGGCATGGCGTGCGCCGCGCTCGCCTCGGTGCTCGTGGCCCGCGCCTCGGTCTCGGCCGCAGCGGCAGCCGTTTCGAGCACGGCGGCCGGCTGCTCCACGGTTTCGGCAGGCGCGGTGGATGCGGTGTCTCCGAGCGCGGCGACTCCTGCTCCGGCGCCGAGGAAGAGCGCCGCGATGAGCACCGCAATGCGTCGTTTCGAAATCATGTGACCCTCCGGTTGAATATGAAAACGGTGCAGCGCACTATGAAAACGGTGCAGCGCACCCCGCGCGCCGCATCGCGCCGCAGAAAGCACGCGAATTCCATGCCAGGCGCGAAGCCCTTGTGAATCAAGGACAACCTGGGAAGCCCGGCCGCCGATGCGTCGCCTGCGCGCGACGTGCGGCGGCGCTTGTCGGATAACCGGCTGATTTGCGAGACCTTGCCGTGTCGCTCGGGAGCGACGCGGGAGCATCTCGCCGGACGGATTATTCCGCCTTGATGCCTGCGTCGCGGATCACCTTGCCAAGGCGCGCGGTGTCGTTCCTGATGAGCGCGGCGAACGCCTCCGGCGTGCTGCCCACCACCTCGAAGCCCACCGCGACCAGGCGCTCGCGCGTGTCCGGCAGCTGGCTCACGCGCACCACCTCGGCGTTGAGCCGGGAGACGATGTCGGGCGGCGTGCCTTTCGGCACCAGGAATCCGGTCCAAGAATCGGCTTCGTAGCCTGGCAGGCCGGACTCCGCGACAGTCGGGATCTCGGGTGTCGCGCTGGTGCGCCGGGTGCCTGTGGTGGCGAGGATGCGCAGCCGGCCGCTGCGGTGATGCGGCAGCGCGGTCACCACGCCGGAGACCATCATCGGCACCTGTCCGGCGAGCACATCGTTGAACGCCGGGGTGAGCCCCTTGTAGGCGATGTGCACGATGTTGATCCCGGTCATCGCCTTGAGCAGCTCCATCGGTATGTGCTGCGCGCTGCCGACGCCGCCGGAAGCGTAATTGAGCGCTCCGGGCCGCCGCTTGGCGAGCGCGACGAGCTCCTTCACCGATTTCACCGGCAGCGATGGGTGCACCACGAGGCAGTTGCTGATGGTCGCGGCGAGCGAGACCGGCGCGAAATCGCGCTGCACCTCGTAGGGGAGCTTCTGATAGAGGCCGGGGTTGATCGCGAGCGTGGCGATGTTGCCCATTCCGACCGTATAGCCGTCGGGCGGCGCTTTCGCCGCGATCTCGGTTCCGATGATGCCGTTCGCGCCGGTGCGGTTGTCCACCAGCACCTGCTGGCCCCAGCTCTCGGACATGCGTTGTGCGTAGAGGCGCGCGAGCACGTCCACCGCGCTGCCGGCGGCGAACGGCAACACCAGGCGGACGGGCTTTACCGGGTATTTTTGCTGGGCGTGCGCGCCGCCCGAGGCGATGAGCGCGGCTGCGATCAGCGCCGGCGCGAGCGTGTGGAGAAGCATGGAGCGCTCCTGGCGGGCGAGATTGGCGAAGCGTGAACGATCGCGGGCGGCGAGTAAAGGGGGGGCCGCGGCGCGATTCGGGTCCCATTGCCGGATCGTGCAGGGCCCGGTGGGGCTTCTTTCGCGTGACGCGCTGTTCTGCAAAGTGCTATATTTCCTGGGGAAAAGCCCTGTTTCCAGCGCCCCTGGAGGAGGAGCAAGCCATGTCGCGTGCGCTGTCGGGAGCACTCATCTGCGCTTTCGGCGTCATGCTGGCGGGCTGGCTCGCGGCCGCCTCCGCCGCCGACCCACTGGTGCTTTTCTTGCTGCGGATGATGCGCGACCAGGCGATCTCCTCCGCGATCGAGGCCGGGGTCGCCGCCTCGCGGCAGCAGGCGCGGCCGCAGCCTCCCGAGGTGCCGCGCTCGGCCCCGCCGCCCTCGACCGAGGGCCAGTGGCTGAAGGGACTGATCGAGGAGAGCTTCTTGCACTTGAGCGCGGCGCAGCGCGAGGAAGTGCACGCGAGCCTCATGCGCATCCTGAGCGATCCCCGCAACGCCGCGCAGCGCTCCACCATCCTCGCCGAATTCACGCGCCAGGCGATCGCGATGCGCGACGCACACCGCCAGCTGAGCGGGCTCTCGGAATCCGACATGAGGCAGATCGCGGCGGAGGCGCGGCGCGAGTACGAGCGGCTGCCGGTCGAGCAGCGCCAGCAGATGCTCGAGGTTTTGCGGCGGGGCGTGCCGGGCATGCCGCGCGCGCTGAACGATCTCATGCTCGCGGAATTTGCGAGCGTGCCCGTGCGCTAAAGCGGTACAAAAAAACGCGGCGGGGTTGCCGCCGCGTCAAAGCGGGCCGCATTGGCGCAGCCCGTAACCGGGGGGAGGAGGGAACCCCGGTTGGAGGAGAACCTGCGCTCAGTGCTTCAGGCCGGGCTTGAGGAAGAAAGCGCCCAGCCCCTCGAATTTTTCTCGCACCCACAGTAGCGCGTCCGCGATCGCTTCCGCGCTCTGCATCGCGCTGATCGCCACTTGCCGCTCGCTCGCGCTCATCGGCACTTGCTCGAGCAGCGCGTAAACGTTTGAATAGTAGGTTCTTTCGTTAGCTTTTCTCATGGTATTATTCCTTTGACTGCCGGGTAAATATCTAACAAACGCAGCAAGTAATATGCTTATCCGACTGATTTGCACGTAAGTATAGACTGAGATCGAGGCCGATTGTTGCACTGCAATAGATGATATATTGTCATTATTCGATTTACTTAATCTAACCTGAATGACCCATCGCCTCCCCCCTCTCAACGCGTTGAAAGCATTCGAAGCGGCCGCCCGGCACCTGAGCGTGAAAAAAGCCGCGGCGGAGCTCAATGTCACCCCCGCCGCGGTGAGCCATCAGATCAAGGGGCTGGAGGAATATCTCGGGGTGCGGCTGTTTCACCGCCGCAACCGCGCGCTGGAGCTGACGGAGGCCGCGCGCGCCTGCCTGCCCAAGCTGCGCGAGGGCTTCGACAATCTGGCGCAGGCGGTGGAGCGATTGCGCGCGTACAAGGGCGGGGGCATGTTGACCGTAAGCGCCCCTCCTTCGTTCGCCGCGCGCTGGCTGATGCCGCGGCTGCACCGCTTCTTCGAGGCGCACCCCGAGATCGACGTGCGCGTGTCGGCGCGGCTGCGGCTGCCGGCTGGAGCCGGAAGCAGGGGCACCGCGGCGGAACGGCAGACGCTGGAAACCTGGCTCGCCGATTCCGACATCGGGATCATTTACGGGCGCGGCGACTACCCGGGGCTCGTCGTGGACAAGCTGCTCTCGCTCACCATCACGCCGATCTGCAGCCCCCGGCTCGTGACCCAGAAGGAGCATCCCCTGGTGCGGCCCGCCGACTTGCGCCACCAGCGGCTGCTGCACGACGACACCGGCGAGCTCTACGACGGCGTCCCGTTCTGGGAAGTGTGGCTCAAGGCAGCGGGCGTCACGGGGGTGGACGCCAGCCACGGGCCGCACTTCAGCCACGCGGTGCTCGCGTTCGAGGCCGCGGCCGAAGGCCATGGCGTCGTTGCCTCGATGCCGGTGCTCGCGGAATCCGACCTGCACGCTGCGCGGCTGGTCACGCCTTTCGCGTTGCGCGTGCCGCTCGTCTCGGCTTACTACCTGGCGTGCACCGAGACCGCTGCCTCGCGCCCAGGGGTGGCGGCGTTCCGCGATTGGCTGCGCGTGGAAGCGGCCAAGGAGACCGAAATCTGACGAAGCCGCGACCGAAATCGTGGCGCGCGGCGCCCTTTGCCGCGCCTCAGGCCGGCCGGGCGGCGGGCCGGGAGAGGGGACGATCGTCGATCGGCAGGTTGATGAGCGCAGCCACCACGCCCATCGCGATCGTGAGCAGCCACATCAGCCGGTAGGAGCCGGTGGCGTCGAAGAGATAACCCGCGATCCACACCCCGATGAAACTGCCGAGCTGGTGATACAGAAACGCGATCCCGGTGAGTGTCGAGAGATACTTGACGCCGAAGATCTGCGCGATGAGGCCTCCCGTCACCGGCACCGTGCCGAGCCACAGAAAGCCGATCGCCGCGCTGAAGACGAACACCGAGAGCGGCGCGACCGGGGCCGAGATGAACGCCGCGATCAGCACCGCGCGCAGCAGATAGAGCGCCGCGAGCACGCGCTTCTTGACGTAGCGCTGGCCGAGCCAGCCCCACAGATAGGTGCCGAAGATGTTGAACAGCCCGATCAGGGCGAGCGCCGTCATGCCGGTCTCGGGCGTCATGCGCTGGTCCACGAGGTAGGCGGGAAAGTGCACCGAGATGAACATCAGCTGGAAGCCGCACACGAAGTAGCCCGAGCACAGCAACAGGTAGCCGCCATGGCCGAACGCCTCGCGCAGCGCCTCGGGGATGGATTGCTGGTGCGCCTCCTGCGCCTGCGATCTGCGGTCCTCGACGAGCGCGCTCGCAAGCGGCGCGATCAGCAGCACGGTCGCCGCGCAAACGAGCAGCGCGTCGTGCCAGCCCAGCCGGTTGATCAGAAGCTGCCCGTAGGGAACCATCAGGAACTGCCCGAAGGATCCGGCGGCCCCGGCGATGCCGAGCGCGACCGTGCGGCGCTCGGGCGGGAACGCGCGCCCCACCACGCCGTACACCACGCTGAATCCGGTGCACGAGAGCCCGATTCCGACCAGCAGTCCCGCGCTCAGGCTGAACTCCCAGCCGCTCGCGGAGTAGGCCATCAGCGCCACCCCGAATGCGTAGATCAGCGCGCCGGCGAGAAGGGCGCGCAGCGCTCCGTAGCGATCGGAGATCATCCCGGCGAACGGCGCGCCGAGGCCGTACACGAGATTCTGGATCGCGAGCGCGAGCGCGAACGTCTGGCGGCTCCAGCCGAGGTCGAAGGTCATCGGCTGGAGATAGAGCCCGAAGCTGTGTCGCGTGCCGAGCGAGAGCGTGAGAATGGCGCCGCTCGCGATCAGCACCACGAGCGGGGTCCGCCAGTTGGACTGGGCCGTCATGCGAGTGCGCAAAGCGCGAATTCTACCCGATGCCGATCACGAGCCGCGAGCGGCGCGCGCCCGCGCCACCGCCGCCGTCCGGCAATCCGGTGGAGCGCTTTTTCATTCGCTTTCCTGCGTGGCTTACGGTGGCGAGAATGCGAGCGCAACGGTGTGCTCGCGCGCTGCGCTGCGCCGCAGTCCCGGCATCCGGATGCGCCGATCACGGTTGACGCTGACATGCGCCGCGAAGGAAAATACCCCACCGCTCCCGAGACGCGGGCGCGGTTCCGGAATCAGTGGGTCACTAGCTCAACTGGTAGAGCAGCGGACTCTTAATCCGTTGGTTCGGGGTTCGAGTCCCCGGTGGCCTACCACTCAACTCTCGAAAATCGGACGCGGAGCGCCGGTTCGCCCCCCACATTCGAGGAGCGCGGCAAGGCTGCCGCCCGGCCGGCGGGGATGGACGCAGCCGCCGGGCCGAGGCTGCCGATCGGAGCCACCGGTGCCGCAAGCGCGGCGACACGCCGTGCGATCAGCGCTCCATTCCGGTTTTTCGACCGGCGCGTGACGGCCCCCGGTATTCGAAGGACGACCAGAAAACGTGAACGGCGCCGGCCCCGTGACACCGAGCCGTCACGCAAACGCGATATAAGCGCCGCATGGCGACCATCCTGGTGATCGAGGACGAATCCGATCTGCAGCAGGTGCTCGACTACAACCTGCGACAGTCCGGCTACCGGGTATTTTCCGCGGCGCGCGGGGAAGAGGGCCTGCGGCTCGCGCGCGAGCACCGCCCCGACCTCGTGATACTCGACCTGATGCTTCCCGATCTCGCGGGAACTCAGGTGTGCAAGGCGCTCAAGCGCGATCCCGCCACCCGCGCCATTCACGTTCTGATGCTGACGGCGAAGGGCGAGGAAGTGGACCGCATACTCGGCTTCGAGCTGGGGGCCGACGACTACGTGGTCAAGCCCTTCAGCGTGCGCGAGCTGCTGCTGCGCATCCAGGCGATCCTGCGCCGGGGCGCCAGCGAGACGGGCGGCCCGGCGGTGGAGTTCGGCGTGCTGCGCATCGACCGCGAGGCGCACCGCGCCTGGGTCGAGGGCGCCGAGATCGAGCTGACGGCGCTCGAGTTCAGGCTGCTGGTGACGCTCTACGAGCGCCGCAACCGGGTGCAGACGCGCGCCGCGCTGCTCGACGATGTCTGGGGCATCGAGGCCGAGCTTACCACCCGCACCGTGGACACCCATGTGAAAAGGCTGCGCGAGAAGCTGGGTGCCGCCCGCGACTACATCGAGACCGTGCGGGGCGTGGGCTACCGCTTCACCGACCGGCCCGGCAAGGCGCGCGCGTGAAGCTCGGGATCCGCTCGCGGCTCTTTCTCGTCTCGCTCGGACTGATCGCGGCCACGGTGCTGGTCGCCGATTTTTACCTCACCGGCGCGCTCGACCGCCAGCTCACCGCGCGCATCCGCGACGAGCTGCACGTGCGCGCGAAACTCGTCGCGCAGCGGGTAGCCGCGAGCGGCGACGCGCTCGACGACCTGCGCGCCTGGGACGCCCTGGCCGATGAGCTGGGACGCGACGCCCAGGCGCGGGTCACCGTGATCCGCCGGGACGGCGTCGTGCTGGGGGACTCGGAAGTGCAGGCGGCGGCGCTCGGGGGAGTCGAGAACCACGCCGCTCGGCCGGAAGTCGCGGAGGCGCTCGCCCGCGGGCGGGGATCGAGCGTGCGCTACAGCACGACCGTGCGCGAGCGCATGATGTACGTCGCGGTTCCGTTCGACCGCGGGCGGGCCGTGGCGGGGACCGTGCGCGTCGCCGTGCCGCTGGCCGAAGTGGACCGCGCGATCCTCGAGCTGCGCAGAACGCTCGCCGTCGCCGCCCTCATCGCCCTGATCGCGGCGGTGGCGCTGTCCATGGCCGCCGCCGCATGGACCTCCCGGTCGCTCCGGGATCTCACCCGCGTCGCACGGCAGATGGCCGCCGGCAATCTCGCCGCGCGCGCGCGCAGCCGGGGCCACGACGAGATCGCCGAGCTGGGCCAGGCGCTCAACGGGCTCGCCGAAGGGCTCTCGCGCAGCCTCGGCGAGCTGCGCGCCGAACGCGATCTGCTCGAGGGCGTGCTCTCGGGGATGCGCGAAGGCGTGCTCGTCGTGGGGCGGGACGGGCGGATCGTGCTGGTCAATCCGGCGCTGCGCGAAATGCTGCTCCCGGCTTCCGATCCGGTCGGCAAGACCGTCCTGGAGGCGGTGCGCAACGCAGCGCTCAGCGAATTGCTGGAGCGGGCGGCCGCGGGGACCGCGCCCCCGGTGGAGATCGAGCTCGCAGGGCTCAAGCCGCGGCACCTGCTCGCGCAGGCGGTGGCGCTCGCCGGGGAGCCGGGCGGCGTGCTGGCGGTGCTGGTGGACGTGACCGAGCTGCGGCGTCTGGAGTCCGTGCGCCGCGATTTCGTCGCCAACGCCTCGCACGAGCTGCGCACGCCGGTCGCCGCCGTGTGCTCGGCGGCGGAAACGCTGCGCTCCGCGGCGGGCGATCCGGAGGCGAGCGCGCGCTTCATCGACATCATCGAGCGCAACGGCCGGCGCCTGCGGAGCCTGGTCGAGGACCTGCTGGAGCTCTCGCGAATCGAGTCGCGCGAGTTTCGCCTCGCGCTCGAACCGGTGGATCTCTCCGTCGTGGTCGCGCACATCCTGGCGCTCTACCGCGGGCGCGCCGAGCAGAAGCGCATCGCGCTCGAGTCCGAGATCGGCGCCGGCCTGCCGCCGGCGCGCGCCGACCGGCGCGCGCTCGAGCAGGTGCTGGGCAATCTGGTTGACAACGCGCTCAAATACTGCCCCGAGGGCGCGCGCGTGCTCGTCCGGGCCGCCGCGGAGGAGAGCCTGATCCGCGTCGCCGTGGAAGACACCGGGCCGGGCATCGAACCGAAGCACCTGCCGCGGCTGTTCGAGCGCTTCTATCGCGTGGACCCCGGCCGCTCCCGCGAGCTCGGCGGCACCGGGCTCGGCCTCGCCATCGTCAAGCACCTGGTGGAGGCGATGCACGGCACGGTCGGGGTGGAGAGCACCGTGGGCCGGGGCACGGCCTTCACCTTCGTGCTTCCGCGCGCCTGATCGCTCCGCGCGGGGCGCTGCTCCGGATGCGCCGGTACCGCGGTTCTCCGAAAAGTTTCGCCTCCGCCGAGGATTCGCCACGAATCCCCGCCACACTCGCCGCCGTGAGGGTGCCCAGGGGGCTGGCATCCGGAGGCGAGGCATGGATCGGGAGCGCGCAAACAGGGGCGGGGCCTGCGGCAGGCAGGCCGTTGTGGAGAAATTTTTGCTCGCCAGCGCGCAGTATCTCGGCCTGCGTGCGGCTCGCGCCGCCGGCCGCGCGCCTGCGCAGCAAACCGGCACGTTCCCGTCACGCAGCTGTCACACAGCGGCGCCAACATGCGCGCGGAATCGAGCGAGCGAAGGGTAAAACCTCTACAGGAGAGAGCATCATGGAACGCAGCAGAGCACGCCTCGAGGCGATCGGCAGCGCGATACTGGCGTCCGGGATCTTTTTGGCCGCCTGCGCCGATGTCCTGGCAGCCGAACGGATCGTCAGGATCGACGGATCGAGCACCGTCTTCCCGATCACCGAAGCCGTCGCCGAGGATTTCCAAAAGGCGCGCAAGGGCGCGGTGCGGGTCACGGTGGGCATCTCGGGCACCGGCGGGGGCTTCAAGAAATTCTGCCGCGGCGAGACGGACATCTCCAACGCCTCGCGCCCGATCCTCAGGCCGGAGATGGAGGCCTGCAGGGCGGCGGGGATCGCCTACCTCGAGATGCCGGTCGCCTACGATGCGCTGACGGTGGTGGTGAACCCGAAAAACCATTTCGTGCAGAGCTTGTCCGTCGCCGAGCTGAAGAGGATGTGGGAACCGGCGGCCCAGGGCAAGATTACCAACTGGAACCAGATCAACCCGGCCTTCCCGAGCGCTCCGCTCAAGCTCTTCGGCGCGGGCGCCGACTCGGGCACTTTCGATTATTTCACCGAAGCGATCGTCGGCAAGGCGAAGTCGAGCCGCGGCGACTATACCGCCTCGGAAGACGACAATGTGCTGGTGCAGGGCGTGTCGCGCGACGTCAACGCGATCGGATTCTTCGGTTTCGCCTATTACTTGGAGAACAAGGGGAAGCTCAAGGCGGTGCCGATCGCGGACAAGCCGGGCGCCAAGCCGGTCGCGCCGACGATGGAGAGCGTGCTCAACGGCAGCTATCAGCCGCTCTCCCGCCCGATCTTCATATACGTGAACGCGAAATCGCTCGCGCGCCCGGAAGTGAAGGAGTTCGTGGAATTCTACAATCGTAACGGGGAGAAACTCGCGCGCGAGGTAAAATACGTCCCGCTGCCCGCCAAAGCCTACGCCTACAATCTGGAGACGCTCGCCAAAATGCGCGTCGGCACCAAGTTCGGCGGCGAGAACAAGGTGGGGCTCACGATCGAGCAGTTGATGAAGCTGGAAGCCGCGCAGTAGCCGCCAGCGGGCGCGCGCGCCGCAGCAGGAGGGGCGCTTCCCTCCTGCTGCGCGCTTTTTGCGACCGGAGTGCCCGCGCGGCGAGACGACGATGGCCACGATTTCTTCGGCCGACGAGATGGAAAGGATGTCGCAGGCCTTCGCCAGGGGACGGCTGGCGCGGCGCAGGCTGCGCCAGCTGCGCGAGCGCGCCATCGAGTTCATCCTGTTTCTGGCGGCATGCGTGTCGGTGGCCGTCACGATCGGCATCGTGGTCGTGCTGCTCACGGAGTCCTATGCGTTCTTCCAGCACGTTTCGCTGTGGGAGTTCCTGACCGACACCCAGTGGACGCCGCTCTTCGCGGACGCGCACTACGGAATACTTCCGCTGCTGTCGGGGACGCTGGTGAGCTCGGCGGTCGCGCTGCTCGTCGCCGTGCCGCTCGGCACCGTCATCGCCATATACCTCTCCGAATTCGCGCCGTTCGCGGTGCGCGAGGCGGCCAAGCCCTTCCTCGAGCTGCTGGGCGGGGTGCCGACCATCGTCTACGGTTATTTCGCCCTGCTGTTCGTGACCCCGCTGCTCCAGAAGCTGATCCCCTCGCTGCCGGGTTTCAACCTCCTTTCCGCCGGGCTCGTCATGGGCGTGATGATCATTCCCTACGTGACCTCGGTGAGCGAGGACGCGATGCGCGCGGTGCCGATGGCGCTGCGCGAAGGCTCCTACGCCATGGGCGCCACGCGCTTCCAGACCGCGATCCGGGTGGTGACGCCGGCGGCGTTCTCGGGCATCGCCGCAGCCTACATCCTCGGCATCTCGCGCGCGGTGGGCGAGACGATGATACTGGCGGTCGCGGCCGGCAT
>DATLZE010000045.1:0-11282 GCA_035574195.1 Burkholderiales bacterium
GGTGACGGCGACTCGTCTCGAGAGCCCGCCGCACCGCCGCGCCCGGCGCTCACCGGCGGCTCGCCGGTTTCACTGCAAGTCGAGGTCGCGCTCGGCCTCGGCGAGCAGCCGCTCGAAGCTCTCGGGAACGCGGATCACGCGCCCCTCGACGCTCGGCGAGTGCGCCTGCAGCCAGTAGCTGTGCGTGGGGTGATCGCCTCCCGCAACCACCAGCACGATGTTCTCGGGCCGCATCGCGATCGGCCAGGGATCGAGGTCAATGCTCGCGCGCGTCGCGGGATTGGCGTCCATCTCGATCCAGGCCCGGCCTCCGGCGCGTGCGAGCTGCGCCATCGGGATCTTCGAGTGCTCCCAGAGAAATTCCCGGATGCTCTGCTTGGTCCAGCCGAGCTCGGCCATGCGGCGCGCGACCACCGGGGCGAGCATCATGGCGCCGGGCGTGCCCCTCTCCCAGCCCGCGAGCGCGGCGAGGTTGGGCGCGCGCATGAAATCCGCCATGCGCCACAGCCCCTCCGTCACGTCCTGCTCGGGGCTTTCTTTTTTCGCGCCGCGCCGCCGGATGTTCGCCGCGCCGCTCGCGAAGAGCACCGACACCGAATTGGTCCCCGGCGCGTAGCCGTGGCGCTCGGCGGCGTGCGTCGGCCAGCCGGGGGGCAGCCCCGCCTCGTCCTCGGCGAAGACCGCGTTGGTGTAGCGCATCGCGCCGAAGATCGCCATCGTGCCCACTCCCGGCAGCGCTCCGCCCACGTTCTGCTGCAGCAGCCGCAGCGCGCGCCCGATCGCCGCCCCCGCGGGATGCCGGGGATCGGGTCCGAGCAGCCCGAATCCCGAGTTGAGCCGGATCTGGCGCGCGATCGGGCCGTTCACGATGACCACCGGGAAAGGCCCGCCGGAGGTCGCCTGCAATTGCTCGAAGCCTTCTGCGGCGAGGCACGCCTCCACCGCGGCGATGAGCACCGGCAGGTACTCGGGGCGGCCCCCGGCCATGGCGAGCGCGATCGCGCAGGTCTCCACGGTGGTCAGCCCGCCGCGCGGCGGGAACTTGCCGAGCACGTGCGCGCGCGGGACCGCAGCCCCCTGCAGGATCCAGTCCACACGCTCGCGGGTCGCGGGCCACAGCGGCAGCCCGTCGCCCCAGCGCCTGGCGAGCAGGAGGTTGTTCGCCTTGGCGAGCGCCTGCTCGTAGCTCGCCGCCTCGACCGCGAGCATCGCGGGCACCGCTCCCGCGCGCGGGGCGCTCGGCCGCCAGCGCGTGAGCGCCTCGTAGAACTCGCCCCGCCGCGCCTTCAGTTCCGCGAGGTCGGAACCTGGCAGAAACACCGCGATCGGGAACGTGACCATGGCGGCCTCGGGCGCGAGCCCGAGGCCGGAGACGGCGTTCCTCATCACCCCGACGAAGTCCGAGCGCGTGAGCGTGACGGTGGGAATCCCCAGCGCTTCGATCCTAGCGGCTGCACGGCCGCATGCTGTGGCGCAGGCCCCTCAGGCCGCGTTGCCGATCACCACCGCGTCCACGCCGCTCTTCTTGACCAGCGCCGCGGTCTGCTCGGTGCCGATCGAGGCGTTGCCCTGGGGGAAGGCCTCGCTCGGCAACACCTCGATGCCGGGGAAATCCGCTTCGAGCAGCTCCTTGAGCAGCGGCAGCATGCGGTGGGCCTGCCACTGCTCGTTGCTGAGCAGCCCGATGCGCTTGCCTTCGAGGGATGCGAGCCGCGGCGCATGCGCGAGCGGCGCCTCCAGCGCGCCCGACGGATCGTGGAACTCCAGCCTGACCATGAAACCTCCCCGCTGCGACGGGACGGATCGGGCCTCAATCGTAGCACGCGGGAGAGGATGGGCGGCGAGCAGTTACGGTTCGACGGCAGTCGCGGGCGGAAGCGGTAGCCCCATTTCGCCGGCGACGCGCCGCAGCAGGTCGGGATAGTCGGAGATGATGCCGTCCACGCCCCACTCGATCAGGCGGCGCATGTCGCCGGGATCGTTCACCGTCCACACCACGACCTTGAGGCCCAGCGCCTGCGCCTGCCTCACCTGCTCGCGCGTGGCCTCGGCGTAGTACGGCGACCACACGGCCCCGCCTGCGGCCTTGACCATCCGCGGAATCGAGCCCCCGAAGCGGCTCACGTGCAGTCCCGCCGTCCAGGGCGAGGCGGGACGGTCGGCCTGGATGTTGTCCATGAAATCCTGCTGCGCCGTGAGGCAGGCGATCGCGATCTCCGGCGCCTGCGCCCGCACCAGCTGCAAAACGCGCCAGTCGAAGGACTGGATCGCCGTGCGTTCCGCCATCCCGGCCGAGCGCACAACGCAGATCAGCCTTCGAGCGAAATCTTCCGGGCTGGTGGTCTGCTCCGGAGCCGCGGGCGAGATCTTGGTTTCGATATTGAAGCGCACCGTCGCGTTGCCGCTTTTGCGGACGAGTGCGAAGACATCCGCGAGCCGCGGAATGCGCGCACCGTCCACAGGCTGCTGCCCGGGCCAGCGCTTGGCGTATGCGCTCGCCGGATTCAGCCGCCCGACGTCGTAGCGCAGGAGCTCGGCGTAGGTGAGGCTGCGGATCGCGGGGCCGCGGCGCTCGAGCCAGCGCCCGTCGGGACCGCGCGTGATGTCGGGGTTGAGCGCGGGGTCGTGGCTCACCACCACGACGCCGTCCTTGGTGACGGCGCAATCCATCTCGAGCGTGGTGACGCCGATCGTGAGCGCTCTGGCGAACGCGGGAAGCGTGTTCTCGGGGGCGAGCCCGCGCGCTCCCCGGTGGCCCTGGATGTCGAGCGCGCGGCTAACCGCGCTCATGGCGGCAGTCCCGGACAAAATGGCGAAACCCGAGCCGGGAAGAGCGAGCAGCACCCGGAGGGGGAGAAGAGGCTTCCGGATTCTCGATTCGGGGGGTTCTCCGCGCTCCCTGCGGCCACATGTGCTTGTCATCGGCGCTCATCGGCGCCGATCGGGGTTTGTCTCCGGCGCTATCCGCCGGCGGGCGCGAACGCGGTCATGCGCCAGCCGCCCTCGGTCCTGACGAAGCAGGCGGCGTGCTCGACGGGACTGCGGATCTGCTCCTCCGGCACGTAGCCCTCGGCCTCCTTCAAGCGGATCCTCACCCATTTCTGGCGCGCCTCGCGCGCGCGGTCGTCCACTTCCCAGTCGGCGACGGGGACGATGGCGTAGGAGAGCGCGGCGAGCGTCGGCGAGTCCTGCGAGGGCTCGGACTTCACCAGCACTTCGCGCGCGACGAGCACGCCGTGTTTCATGGGGTCCACGTCTTGCGGCCAGCGCGCGAGCACGTAGGGCGCGCACAGCTCGCGCGAGCCGTCCTCGCGCCTGAGCCAGGCCGATCCCAGCATGAGCGCCGCGGTGAGCTCCCGCCACAGCGGGCTGTCCGCGGCGTCGAGGCTCCACAGCCGGCGGAATTCGGCGCCGCCGCGGGCGCCCTCGTGCCCGGCACGCACATTGCGGTCGAGGATCGAGAGCACGAACTTGAGATCGCGCTTCTCGAGCGCGGCGAGCAGCCGCTTCCTGAAGCCGGTCCAGGAGGCGTCGCGCGCCGCCTCGTCCACGAATTCGAGCTTCATCTCCTGCGCCGCCGCAGCGAACGAAACCGCGCACGCGAGCGCGAGCGGCAGTAAAGGAAGCGATTTCCCGTGTTTTTCGGGTGCGCCCATCGAGCACTCCGGTCGGGCGGCGCGCCTCATGCGCGCGCCGCGTGCTAGAATCCGCCCCGATCCTACCAGAACGAGAACGGCCGGAATATCCGAAACGCGGCGGGTTGCATGGCGCGCATCGAGATCAAATCCGAGATCACCGGCACCGTGTGGCAGGTGAAAGCCCGGCCGGGCGACCGCGTCGGGGCGGGCGATACCCTGATCGTGATCGAATCCATGAAGATGGAGATTCCCGTGATCACCGAGGATGCCGGCACGGTGCGGGAGATCCTGGTGAAGGAGAAGGACGCGGTGGCCGAGGGGCAGATCGTCGCCGTGCTCGAGGACTGATGGATGCCGCGCCCGTGACCGAGTGAGGAGGTGGCGGATAGAACGGCGAGGACTCGCTGTTCTCGCCACCGCGTCACTGTTTCAAAAGCTCGCGTATCGCCGCATCCCGCGAATCGAGCACGCGCCGCTCGGCGATGCGCTGCGCTTCCGCCCCGTCGCCCTCGCGCACCGCCTTCACCAGCCGCTGCCAGTGGCGCACCGACTGGCGCCTGCGCTCCGGGGTGGAGAGCCCCAGCCGCGAATAGCGCAGCGTCTGCAGCGAGAGCGAGGCGAGGATCGCGCGCAGCCGGCGGTTGGCGACCGCCTCGTTGAGGAAGCCGTTGAGCCGGAACACGGTCTCGACGTAGTCCTCGCCCGCTTGCGGGTCGCGCGCAAGACGCGTGAGCCTGCCGACCGTCTCCTCCAGCACCTCGAGCACGTGCCCGCGCTGCGGGTCCTCGGCGATGAGCCGATCGCGCAGGCCGTTGAGCACCGCGCGGATGTCGAAGATCTCGCGCACCTCCTCGACCGAGAGCGCGGTCACCTGCGCGCCACGGCGCGGCAGGATGGTGACCAGGCCGTCTTTTTCGAGCAGCCGCAGCGCCTCGCGCACCGGGCCGCGGGAGACGCCGAACTCGGCGGAAACCGCTTGCTCGAGGATGCGCTGGCCGGGGGCGTAGTCGCCCGCGACGATGCGCTCGGAGAGCCGCGCCGCGACCTGCTCCGGCAGCGAGTGCGTGAGGCGCGGTCCCCTGCGCGCCGCGTCCCGCGCGATTGTGGAGGGGGGATTTGCGGTCTCGAAGCCGGCTGCGGTTGCCATCGTGCGCCCCGTTGCGGAACCGACGATCGGGTCAAGATAAGACCCGATTGTCAGATTGTCAACAATATTATTGACAACAATAAGACAGGCGGCTAGCATCCTCTCCCGCCCCCCGCCGCGGGGGTTGATCCCATGAGCTGGCAACAGGAGATCGAGGAGATCCACCGCCGCCGGCGCCTCGCCGAGCAGTGCGGGGGCGCGCAGGCGGTCGCGCGCCACCACGCGGCGGGGCGGCTCACCGTGCGCGAGCGCATCGCGCGCCTGCTCGACCCGGGCAGCTTCCAGGAAGTGGGCGCCTTGGCCGGCAGCGCCGAGTATGACGCGCAGGGACAGCTCGTCGGCTTCCTCCCCTATCCCTATGTCGCCGGTATCGGCAGAATCGAGGGCCGGCCGGTCGCGGTGGGCGGCGAGGACTACACGGTGCGCGGGGGCTCCGGTTTCGGCGGCGCCCGCCGCAAGGGCGGCCAGGGCGGCTTTATCGAGGACCTCGCCTATCACTACCGCATCCCGCTCGTGAACCTCGTGGACGGGGTGGGCGGCAGCGTCGAGGCGATCGAGCGCCGCGGCTACGCGAGCTTTCCCGGGGCCGGTCCCGACGGCTTCGAGCGCTCGGTTGCGCTGATGGGCATCGTGCCGGTGGTCTCCGCCGTGATGGGGACGGCCGCCGGCGGTGCCTCCGGACGGGCGCTGCTCGCGCACTGGACCGTCATGGTGCGGGGCACGAGCCAGATCTTCGCCGCGGGGCCGCCGCTGGTCGAGCGCGCCTGCGGCATCCGGCTGGACCCGGAGGCGCTCGGCGGGGCGGCCGTCGCGGTGGACGCCGCGGGCACGATCGAGAATGCCGCCGAGAGCGAGGAAGACTGCCTGCGCCAGATCCGGCGCTTCCTTTCGTACCTGCCGTCGAACGTGTGGGAACTGCCGCCGCAGACGCCCTGCGGCGATTCCCCCGAGCGGCGGGAGGAGGCGCTCGCCGAGATCATCCCGCGCTCGCCGCGCCAGCCCTACGACATGAGAAGGCTCGTCGCGCTCGTCGTGGACCGCGGCTCGGTGTTCGAGATCCAGCCCACCTTCGGGCGTGCCGTCATCACCTGCCTTGCGCGGCTCGCCGGCAGGACGGTGGGCGTGATCGCCTCCAACCCGATGCACGGCGGCGTCGTGGACGCGCGGGCGGCGCGCAAGCAGGCCCATTTCACCGAGCTGTGCGACACCTTCCACATCCCGCTCGTCTACTTCGTGGATGCGCCCGGATTCCAGATCGGGCCGCAGGCAGAGGCCTCGGGGATACTGCGCTTCGGCATGCAGGGGCGCTTCCTCAACATGCAGCTCACGGTGCCGGTGTTCACCGTGGTGGTGCGCAAGTGCTATGGCATGGCGGGCGGCAACACGATCGACCGCGCCGGCCTCAACTTCAAGATCGCCTGGCCTTCCGCCGAATGGGGCTCGCTGCCCGTGGAAGGCGGGGTGCGGGCCGCATACCGGCGCGAGATCGAGTCCGCCCCCGATCCGCAGGCGCGCGAGCGCGAGATCGAGCAGGAATTGCGGCGGCTCGCCTCCCCCTTCCGCACCGCGGAGGCGTTCGCAGTGGAGGACCTGATTGACCCGCGCGAGACGCGCCCCTACCTGTGCCGTTTTCTGGAAGCGGCGTGGCCGGGGATGAGGACGCGGCTCGGGCCCAAGCAGCGCACCGGGGTGAGGCCCTGAGCGCGGAAGCGCACCCGGCGACGGAGAGCACATGGCATTCGAGGCATTGTTGGCGGAATACGAGGCGCGGCGCGCGCGCGCGCTCGCGATGGGCGGGCCCGAGAAGCTCGCGAAGCGCAAGGCGGCGGGGATGCTCAACGCGCGCGAGCGCCTGGCGCTGCTCTTCGATCCCGGCTCTTTCGTCGAGTCGGGCCTGTTCGGCGCCTCCGGCGTCTATCCCGAGGAGGCGGCGCAGACCCCCGCCGACGGCAAGATCGCGGGCTACGGCCGGATCGAGGGGCGGCCGGTCGCGGCCGTGGTCAACGACTTCACCGTGAAGGGCGCCTCCACCAGCGCCACCAACAGCAAGAAGGTCGCGCACATGAAGCGCACCGCGACCGAGCGCGGCATGCCGCTCGTCATCGTGGGCGAATCCACCGGCGCGCGGCTGCCCGACGCGATGGGCTCGCGCGGCATGGGCCAGCTCCTCGGCAACGACCCGACGCAGTTTCGCCGCACGCGCGAGACTCCCATGGCGACCGCGGTGCTCGGGCCCTCCTTCGGCTCCTCGGCGTGGCTCGCCTGTTGCAGCGACTTCGCGGTGATGCAAAAAGGCGCGACGATGGCGGTCTCCAGCCCGCGACTGATCGAGATGGCGCTCGGCGAGAAAGTGGACTTCGAGGAGCTGGGCGGCTGGCGGCTGCACGCCGAGGTGACGGGGCTCGTGGACCAGGTGGTGGATACCGAGGAGGAGGTGTTCCAGGCGATCCGGCGCTTCCTGTCGTACCTGCCGAGCCACCACAACGAGGCCCCGCCCGAGGCCCCCGTGCCCCCGGGCTCGGGCGCGGACATGCCGCAAGTGTTCTCCCTGCTGCCGGAGTCGCGCACCCAGGTCTACGACATGCGGCGCATCGTGCGCGCGATCGTGGACAAGGACACGCTCTTCGAGCTCAAGCCGCGCTTCGGCAAAAGCGCCGTGACCGGGCTCGCGCGCCTGGGCGGCAAGAGTGTCGGCATCGTCGCGAACAACCCCCTGCACCGCGGGGGCGCGCTCGACGCCGACGCCTGCCGCAAGATCACCGACTTCCTGGTGCTGTGCGATTCGTTCAACGTGCCGATCGTGCTGCTGGTGGACACTCCGGGCTTCCAAATCGGCACCGAGGCCGAGCGCGCTGGAGCGCCCGGCAAGATCATGAACTTCATGAACGCGATGACGCTCGTCACCGTGCCGCGGCTCTCGGTCATCATCCGCAAGAGCTACGGGCGCGCCTACGTGTGCATGGGCGGCGGGCGCCACTCCGACGACGTCGCCGCCTGGCCCACGGCGGAGGTGAGCTTCATGAGCCCCGAGTTCGCGACCCGCATCGTGCACGGGGTAAAGCCTGGAGAGCCGGGCTTCGCGGAGAAGCTCGCCGAGATCGAGCGCGCCTCCGACGTGTGGGGGCTGGCCGAGGTGTTCGCGGCGCAGGCGGTGATCCGGCCGGAGGAGACGCGCGACTACCTCATCCGCATGCTCGAGGTCTACCAGCTGCGCATGACGAAGGGCGTCGGCCAGCACCTGATGCGCACCTGGCCGACCAGCTACTAGCGAGAAGAGGGACAGATCGCGGCATCGAGAAGGGCGAGGAGTCCTGCGCTCTCGCGCGAATCGAGGCGCCCGTCAGAAGCCGATGGCGTTCCATGTTCAATAAGGTGCTTGTCGCCAATCGGGGGGCCGTCGCCGCGCGGGTGCTGCGGGCGTTGAACGCGCTCGGCATACGCTCGGTCGCGGTCTATTCCGAGGCCGACGCCGGCGCCCCTTACCTCGAGCTCGCGGGCGAGACCCGCGCGCTCGGCCCGGCGGCCCCGCGCGAGAGCTATCTCAACCAGGAGCGGCTCCTCGAAGTGTTGCGCGCGACCCACGCCGATGCGCTGCATCCCGGCTACGGCTTTCTCTCCGAGAACGCGCAATTCGCGCGCCGGGTGGAGGCGGCGGGCGCCTGCTTCATCGGCCCCTCCGCGCGCTTCATCGAGCTGATGGGGCACAAGACGCGCGCGCGGCAGGTCGCGGCTGATCGCGGCATGCCGGTGACGCCGGGCTCGGAAGTGCTCGCCGCCGATCCCGAGGCGGTGGCCGCCGCCGCGCGCGCGGTGGGCTTCCCGCTGCTGGTCAAGCCCGCGGGCGGCGGCGGCGGGATCGGCATGCTCGCGGCGCGCAGCGAGGCGGAGCTTGCGACCGCCGTCGAGCGCGCGCGCTCGATGGCCGCGCGCGGCTTCGGCAACGCCGAGGTCTACCTCGAGCGCCTGGTCGAGCGCCCGCGCCACGTGGAGATCCAGGTGCTCGGCGACCGCCACGGGGCCGCCGCGCACCTCTTCGAGCGCGATTGCTCGACCCAGCGGCGCAACCAGAAGCTGATCGAGGAGGCGCCCGCGCCCGCGCTCGCGCGCGCGCAGGTCGAGCGGCTGGCCGAGCGCGTGGCGGCGGTGGTGCGCGAGCTGGGCTACGACAACATCGGCACGGTCGAGATGCTGATGGACGGGGACGGCTCGTTCGGTTTTCTCGAGATGAACACGCGGCTGCAGGTCGAGCACGCAGTGACCGAGGAGGTGACCGGCGTGGATCTCGTCGAGTCCCAGATCCGCGCCGCCGCCGGAGAGCGGCTCGCTGCGATCCTGCCGCCCCGGCTCGAGGTCCGCGGGCACGCGATCCAGGCGCGCGTCTGCGCCGAGGATCCGAGGAATTTCTTTCCCTCGCCCGGCAGGCTCAAGGTGTTCCGGCCGCCGCAGGGCGCGAAGGTGCGCGTCGAGACCGGCTATGCCGAGGGCCGGGAGGTGACGCCGCACTACGATTCGCTGCTCGCCAAGGTGATCGTGCGGGCCGGCACGCGGGAGCAGGCGATCGCGGGCCTCCTCGAGGCGCTCGAGGCGTTCGCGATCGAGGGCGTGAAGACCAACATCCCGGCATTGGTCGCGGTGCTCGGCTCGGAGGCGTTCCGCGCGGGGCGGGTGCACACGGGATTGATCTCCGAAGTGCTGGACAGGAAATGACGGCCACGGAGAACACAGGGCAAGAATCGAGATGCGCAGCGCCTTGTCCGGGACTCCATGCCTTCGGTGGCCGAATCGGGGCGGTAGGTGAAGCCGCATGAATTGATCGCGCAGGCGCGTGCGGCCGGGCGTGCGGCGCTCGACGAGCCCTCGGGCAAGCGGCTGCTCGCGGCCTACGGCATCCGGGTGCCGCGCTCGCGGGTGGTGCAGGACGCGCGGGAGGCCGCCGCCGCGTGCGCGGAGCTTTCCCCGCCGTTCGCGCTCAAGGTGATCTCGCCGGACCTCCTGCACAAGAGCGATGCGGGAGGCGTCGGGCTGGCGCTGCGGGACGCTGCCGAGGTCGAGCAGGCGCTGCGCGCGATGATGGCGGTGCCCGCAATCGCCGGCTCGCGCGTGGACGGTTTCCTGCTCGAGGAGATGGCGCCTCCGGGACAGGAGATCGTGGTCGGCGGGCTGCGCGATCCCTGTTTCGGGCCGCTGGTGATGGTGGGGCTCGGCGGGATCTTCGTCGAGGTGCTCGCGGACGTCGCATTCCGCATCTGCCCGATCGGGCGCGTGGACGCGGAGGAGATGCTCGGGGAACTGAAGGGCGCCGCGCTGCTCGACGGCGCGCGGGGCCGCCCGCGCGCCTCGCGCGAGGCGATCGTGGATGTCCTGCTCAAGATGGGCGGCGCGCGGGGGCTCCTGATGGAGCACGCGGCCGACATCGAGGAGGCCGACGTGAACCCCCTCATCGTCACCGCGACAGAGGCGATCGCGGTGGACGCGCGTTTCGTGCTCGCGCAGTGACGAAGTCGCGGAGCGATGCGGTGACGGGCAACGAGCAGCTGGCAGCGGGCGACGTGATCGCGCGGTTCAGGCCGCTGTTCGAGCCGCAGACGGTGGCGGTGGTCGGCGCCTCGGCCAAGGGCGGGGCGCTGCCCAACGTCTTCATCCGCCGCATTCGCGAGTTCGGCTACGCGGGCGCGATCTACCCCATTCACCCCTCCGCGGCCGAGATCGAGGGGCTGCCCGCGTACCGCTCGCTCGGCGAGACACCGCAGCCGGTGGACTACGCCTACATCGCGATCGCCGCAGCGCAGGTGCCGCCGCTGCTCGAGGGCGCGCGCGGGCGGGTGCGCTTCGCACAAGTGATCTCCTCGGGTTTCGGCGAGGTCGAGGAAGGGCGCGCGCTGGAGGCGCAGCTCGCTGCGGCCGCGCGCGCGGGCGGCATGCGGCTGCTCGGCCCGAACTGCCTCGGGCTCTACAGTCCGCGCGGGCGCGTCACGTTCACCGAGACCTGGCCGCGCGAGGCGGGCGCGGTCGGCGTCGTCTCGCAAAGCGGCGGGCTCGGCACCGACATCGTGCGCCGCGGCTACCTGCGCGGGGTGCGGTTTTCGGGGCTCGTCACGGTCGGCAACTGCGCCGACATCGCGCCGAGCGAGCTGCTCGAGTTCTATCTCGCCGACGACGAGACGCGCGTGATCGGGCTCTATCTCGAGACCGCGCGCGACGGGCGGCGCCTGTTCGAGCTGCTCTGTCGCGCGCGCGCGGCGAAGCCGGTGGTGCTGCTCAAGGGCGGGCGCACGCCCCAGGGGCGGCGCGCGGCGGCCTCCCACACCGGAGCGCTCGCGGGCGAGGAGCGGGCATGGCTCGCGCTCTCGCGCCAGACCGGCTGCGTGCTGGTCGACACGCTCGATGAGTTCATCGGCGCGCTCCTTGCCTTCCAGGCGCTCGCGCCGCGCCGCGGGCGGCCGACGCGCCGGGCAGTGCTCTTCGGAAACGGCGGTGGCGCGAGCGTGCTCGCAACC
>DATLZE010000046.1:0-28501 GCA_035574195.1 Burkholderiales bacterium
GATGAGCGAGATCCCGTTGCCGATGCCGCGCTCGGTGATCTGCTCGCCGAGCCACATCAGGAACATGGTGCCGGTGGTGAGCGTCACCATGGTGGTGAGGCGAAAGGCAATCCCCGGCTCGATCACCAGCCCGCGCTGCGAGCGGAAGAGCTCGGCGAGCTGCTCCGGGTCGATGCCCGGCACCGGAATGAAGGAGCCGATGCGAAAGACGACGAGCGCGCCCAGCACAAAGAGCAAGCGGCGCTTGAGATCGCCCATCTCGCTCATTCCAAGCAGCGAATCGGTGGCAACCAATGCCGCTCAACCCTTTTCTTGCCCGAGCTCCTCGGCGCTGCTGCGCTCCGGAGACCACGACACCTTCCGGAAATCTCGCCGACCCCTCACCCGGGGAATGAACGCCGGTGTCCGGGCCTCGTAATCCAGGTGCGCGATACCGAATAGCGAGGCGAGGCCCTCGCCCTCCAGGCGCGCGAGCAGCACGTACATCACGATCAGGCTCGGTCCCAGGACGAGTGTCAGGAGCGTCGGCCACTGGAGGTTGAGGCCGACGACCACCAGGATCAGTCCCAGGTACTGCGGGTGCCGAAGGTGGCGGTAGATGCCTCCGGTGACGAGCCCGCCCCGACCGCGGTAGAGGGCCGCCCAGCCGATGGCGAGCAATGCCACGCCCGCGACGATGAGGGCCATGCTGGTCACCATGACGAGGTACACCGCCGCGTGAATGGGCACCAGCCATTGCCCGCGCTCCCCACCGTGCAGCACTGGAAGCTCAGGAGGGACGGGGCACCATGACGCGCTGGCGCTCCCGCAACCAAGCGATGATGCGCCAGCCGAGCAGCACGGCGAGGACCGCCGCGTAGATCGCCGGCTGGGTGATGTCGCGCTTCACCATGAACCAGTAATGGAGCGCGCCGAGGGGCGCGATCACGTAAACCAGCCGGTGCAGCAGCTGCCAGCGCCGCGCGCCCAGGCGCCGCACCATCGCATTCGTTGAAGTGACGGCGAGCGGGATCATCAGCACGAGCGCCGTGAAGCCGGCCGTCATGAACGGGCGTTCCGCAATGTCCTTCAGGATCTCGCTCAGGTCGAAGAAGCGGCGGAACGTGACATAGCTCGAAAGATGCATCACGCCGTAGAAGAAGGCGTAGAGCCCGAGCATGCGCCGGAACCGGAGCAGCCAGTTCCAGCCGGTGAGCGCGCGCAGCGGGGTCACCGCCAGCGTGACGAGGAGAAATCGCAGCGTCCACCGGCCGGTTTCGCGGTCGATGAACTCGCCCGGGTTCGCGGTCAGCCAGTCGGGAAAGAAGAGCGCGCCGGCGACGAGCCAGCCGAGCGGGGCGAGCGCCAGCGCGAAGACGGCCGCCTTGGCCGCCGCGATTCTCTTCGACAAGGGCTGCATCAGTAGAACTTCATCAGGTCCATGCCGGCGTACAGGCTCGCCACCTGATCGCCGTAGCCGTTGAAGATCACCGTCTCGCGCCGCGCGAAGAAGTCCGGGATGCGGCGCTCGCGCTTCTGCGACCAGCGCGGGTGGTCGCGGTTGGGGTTGACGTTCGAATAGAAGCCGTATTCGCGCGGGTTGGCCTTCTGCCAGGAATTCACCGGTTCTTTTTCGACGAACCGGATCGACACGATCGATTTCGCGCTCTTGAAGCCGTACTTCCACGGCACGACGATGCGCACCGGGGCGCCGTTCTGGTTGGGCAGCACCTCGCCGTAGAGCCCGAAGCACAGGATCGCGAGGGGATGCATCGCTTCATCCATGCGCAGCCCCTCGACGTAAGGCCAGTCGAGCGACCCGAAAAATGCGCGCTGGCCGGGCATTTGCTCGGGGTCATGGAGCGTCCTGAATTCCACGAATTTGGCGTTGCCGGTCGGCTCGACGCGCTTGATGAGCTCGGCGAGGGGATAGCCGACCCAGGGGATGACCATGGACCAGGCCTCGACGCAGCGCAACCGATAGATGCGTTCCTCCAGCGGCGCGAGCTTGATCAATTCATCGATGTCGAACGTTCTCGGACGCCTGACCTCGCCGCTCACCGCGACCGTCCAGGGCCGCACCCTCAACCGGCCGGCGTGGCGCGCCGGGTCGTCCTTCTCGGTGCCGAACTCATAAAAATTGTTGTAGCTCGTGATGTCTTTCAGCGAATTGGGCGGCTCGTTCGTGCTGTAGGCGCTCTTGCGGATCGCTGGCAACGCAAGCTTGCCGGGCACGGCGGCTTGCGCCCGGCGCGCGCCGATCGCGCCCGCCGCCAGCACCGCCGCAGCGCGCTGGATGAATTGCCGGCGATTGCGGTAGACGTCCCGATCCGTGATCTCGGAGGGCTTGATATCGCTCGGTTTCCTGATCAACATGGCCGTGTCCTTCGCGCCGTGGTCGATGTTCCGTGCCCTTCCTTACGGGTCCCGGCTTGCACTGGATTCACCCATGGATCACTTGTCCTGGAGCGCGCGATCTACGAGTTGCTTGACGGCCGCATAGGGCTGCGCTCCGGAGAACGGATACATCCTGCCGCTTTTCGATACGACGATGCTCCAGGGGGTCCCGCGTCCTCCGGTGGCGACCGCGTTCTGATAGTCCTCCTCGACCCGCCGGTCGTGCCTGCCGCTCGCCAGGCACGAGGCGAACTTTGCCGCATCGAGCCCGATCTCGCGGGCGATTTGCGGCAGCACGGTGTCGATATCCGTACGATTGTTGGAGGGCGTCAGCTCGTAGAACCGGTCGGCGAACTTCCAGAAGGCGTCATTGCCGCCCAATTCCGCGGCGCACTCGGAAGCCACGGCCTCCCTGCGGGCCTTCACCGGGTGCAACTCGTCGAGCGGGAAGTGGCGATAGACCCACCGCACCTGGCCTTTCGATTCCGCGACCAGCTGCTTCGCCGTCTCGTGGAAACGCTTGCAGAACGGGCATTCGAAGTCGGAGTACTCGATCAGCGTTACCGGCGCGTTGGGATTGCCGCGTATATGGTCGCGCCCCTTGGAAACCGGCCGCAACGTGGCGAGCCGAGCATTCGCCTCGCTCCGCTCGCGCTGCGCCGCTTGCGCGCGCTGGCGCTCGGCGAAGCGGCTGATGCCTTCATCGACCGCGCGCTCGACCAGCGCCGCCTCCACGGCCTGTCGCTCCGCAGACTGGGCGCTCGCGCCGGCGGCAATCAGGGTCAGCCCTGCAAGGCAACTTCGAATAATTGCCGCGCTCGACATCATGTCGACCTCCGTCGTGCCCTTGCCCGCACCCCGATCTCCTGCTCGCGATAGCGCCGGGCCTGCTTGTTGCGCATGCAAAGGTCGATCAGCCAGGGCAGGATCCGGCGGTCGTAGAAACTCACGCAATTCTCCTTATCCGATCCGCCCGAAGATGGGGAACGTCCGCAGCAGCCAGAACGCGAAGGCCGAGAGCTGGCCGGTGATCATGGCGATGCCCATCAATATCAAGATGATGCCGGCGACGATCTGGAGCGCGGCCCCGAAGCGGCGCAGCCCGCGCAGCCGCCAGACCAGCTCGCGCGTGAAGAGAGCCGACAGCAGGAACGGCACCCCGAGCCCCGCCGCGTAGAACGAGAGCAGGATGATGCCGCCCGAGACCGTCGTTTGCACGGCGCTCATGGTGAGAATCGCGCCGAGCACCGGCCCGATGCACGGCGTCCAGCCGAAGCCGAATGCGAGACCGAGAACATACGCGGCTGCCGGGTGCCCGCCGGCGAGATGCGGGTGAAAGCGAAACTCGCGCTGCAACCACGGCATGCCTCGCGTCATTCCGATCATGAGCAGGCCGAAGACGATGACGATCGCGCCTCCGATCACGTTGGTTTCGTAGCGGTACTGGAGCAGCAGGCGGCCGAGCGCCGTCGCGCTCGCGCCGAGCGCGACGAATACCGTGCTGAACCCGAGAACGAAGAACACGCTCAGCATTGCCGCGCCGATTCGCCTGCGGCTGTCGCTGCCTCCCTGCATCGCGTACGAGGGATCGCCGGCGACGTACGACACGTATGCGGGAACGAGTGGCAGCACGCATGGCGAGAGAAAGGAGACCAGGCCGGCGGCGAACGCCGCCGCGAGGCCGACCGGGCCGGCTTCCATCAGGCCTCTTTCTTTTCCTTCGTGCCGAGTGCCCGCATCAGCTCTGAGGCGACACTGCAGCACGACCCGCTCTCGGCGGCGCTGCGCAGGCCCTGCGCCTGCACGGGCTCTTGTTCGGCATTCTCTGGGGGGCCTGGCGACGCCGCCTTTTGCTGATGTCCTTTCATCAATTTCATGTCCGCGGCCAAGCCAATGCCAAAACCCGCAGCGGGACCGATAAACGCCCAAGGGCCGCCCAAGGCCTGACCTACGAGGGTGCCGCCGATGAGGCCTGCGCAACAAAGCATCTGGATAACCTCCTTTCAAGAAATCATGATCCGAAAGCTCAGTTGGCCCGCACCAAGTAGTTGCGCATCAGGCCCGTATCCGCATGTTCGAGCATGTGGCAGTGGTACGGGAACAGTCCCGGAAAATCCCTGAACGCGAGGAGCACCTTGGCGCGCTCCCCGGGCATGAGGAATACCTCGTCTTTCCAGCCTTCGTCCACGTAGCCCGCGCTCACGGAGTTCCATGCCTCGCGGAGCGCGCGCGTGACGCTGCGCTCCAGGATCTGGAACTGCAGCCCGTGGATGTGCATGGGGTGCGCCATCATGCCCATCATCCCCATCGAGGCGTCGTTGGCGAACTCCCAGACCTCGAGCGTGCCGAGCTTGACGATCTCGTCCTCGGCGACGCCCTCCATCTCGAAGCCTCGCCCGTTGATGCCCCATTCCATCATGCCCATCGTGATGTTGAAGAGCCGCGGCCTGCGATAGTTGACCGCGTCCTCGGGACGGTGGCGGACGACGGTTGACAGCCGCTTCGGGAGCGTGCCGGGCGCCTTTTCCCGGCGCGCGACGCGCACCTTGAGGACGGGGAATGCGGCGCCGTTGGGCAGCGCCTGGTTCCCCATCATCATTCCCATCATCCTGCCGCCCATCATGCTGCCCCCCATCATCGCCCCGCCCATCGCCATGTCGCCCGCGAACTCGAGGCTGCGCATCGTGAGCTCGGCGCCGATGCCGTAGCGGCTGAAATCCGCCCACAGCTCGAGCCTCTCTCCCGGCGCAAGCGTCACGTAGCTCCGCTGCACCGGCGCTTCGAGCAGGCCGCCGTCGGTGCCGATGACGGTGAGCGGCGAGCCGTCGTCCCAGGCGAGCTTGAAGATGCGCGCGTTCGAGGCGTTGAGCAGGCGCAGCCGGTACGGGCGGGTCGCCACGGACAGGGTCGCATCCGGGCGCCCGTTGACCAGGATGCGGTCGCCGAGAAAGCCCATCATGCGCGTCATCATGTCCATCATGCCCCCGCCCATCATCCCGCCCATCATGCCGCCGCCTCTTGTGCCGTGCCTCGCGCGCTCGTCCGGCAGGAACACGAGCCGGTTCTCCCCGTCGAAGCTGCGGTCCTGCAGGATCAGCGGCACGTCGTATTCGCCCGAGGGAAGCTTCGCGGCCTGTTCTTCCTCGTCGCTCACGAGAAAGAGTCCGGCGAGGCCGAAATAGACCTGCCTGCCCGTGCGCCCATGGGGATGGGGATGGAAAAAGTAGGTGCCCGCCCGGTCGCGAACTTCGAACTCGTATACGAAACGCTTCCCGGGCGCGGCGGTATGTCGTGGGTGCCCGTCCATGTCGTCGGGCACGTGCAAACCGTGCCAGTGGATGTTGGTTGCTTCATCGAGCCCGTTCTCGAGAACCAGGCGCACCCGCTGGCCCTTGCGCACGCGGATGATGGGCCCGAGGTAGCTGCCGGGAATCGGTTCCACGCTCGCCGCCTCGCCCCTCACGAGCTTGCCGCGGTAGCTCAAGACCGGTGTGGCGCGCCCCGACAGGAGTGGCGCTTCACCTTTCGTTGCGGCCAGCGCAATCTCCACGTCGGGCGCCGGCTGCGAGCGGGCGGCAGCATGAGAAGTCCGCCCGGCAGCGGGCCAGGGCGCGAATTGCGGAACCAGGGAAAGAGCGGAAGCCGCGCCTGCGGAGCGCAGAAAACAGCGGCGGTCGAAGTTTCCGTTCATGGCGTTGCCTCCAAATCCATGGTTGGATTACCCGGTCTGCGCAGCCAGGGGAAGATTCGAGCATTCATCCCGATCGCGCTGGCGGGCTCAGATATTGACGGATCGTTGCAATGGCTTCAGGTGAGTCCCATTCGGCCGGTCCCACCAGCCGGCCGAGCTCCCTGCCGCGGCGATCCACGAGCAGCGTAACAGGCAATCCCAAGGCCCCTACCGTGCGCGCTGCGCCACCGGTCTGATCGAGAAAGATCCGCAGGTGCTCGACCCCGATCTCGCGGAAAAATTCCTCGACGATGAACAGAGCATCGCCGCGCTGATCGATCGACACCGCGACGACTTCGAAATCGGGTCCGCCCAACCGTGCCTGCAAGCGGTCGAGGGAGGGCATCTCCTTGCGGCACGGCGGGCACCAGGTGGCCCAGATGTTGAGCAGGATCACCTTGCCGCGAAAATCCGCGAGGCTCAGCGCGCGTCCGTCCTTGTCGCTGAAGCGCAGTTGCGGAACCGGTTTGGGCTCCGCCAAGGTGACAAACCTGAAGCCCGGTCCGGACTCGGTGCGTAGCCGGACAATGGATTCGCCTGGTGCGGCAGGCTCGGACACCTGCCGGGCGATGTACACCAGCGACACCACGGTGACCGCGAGCGCAAGAAGTGCGGCGATCAGCGCTGTCTTTCCACCGCGAGCTCGCCCCCCGGGTTCCACGGCCGGCGTGATTACCGTGCCGCTGCTCGTGTCGCGGGACGAATCTCTGCGTTCTTGCGTCATTGCTTGAGCCGTCTCACCAGCGGGAGAATCTTTTCTTCGAGGATTTGAGGCGTGATCGGACCGATCTGCTTGTAAGCGATGCGTCCCTCGCGGTCGATGACGAAGGTCTCCGGCACGCCGTAGACGCCCCAATCGATTCCGACCCGGCCGTCGAGATCGGCGCCGGTTCGGGTATAGGGGTCGCCGAGCTCGTCCAGCCAGCGCGCCGCATCCTCCGGTCGGTCCTTGTAATTGAGCCCGTGGACCGGAACCTCCTTGGCGAGCCGCTGGATCAGGGGGTGCTCCTGGCGGCACGGTACGCACCACGATGCGAAAACGTTCACCACCGAGACCTGCCCCTTCAAGTCCTTGTCCGATAGCCCCAGCGTCCGGCCGAGCACCGGCGGCAGGGAAAACACCGGCACCGGCTTGCCGATCAGCGGCGATGGAACTTCGCGCGGGTTGAGGGTGAGCCCGATGCCGAGGGTTACTGCCAGCGCGATGAACACGATGAGAGGCACGAACAGGCCAAACCGGGGCTTTCCGGAAGCGGATGCGTCGGGCGGGGGTGCCGCCACGTCGGACCCCGGATCTGCCTCGACGCGGACGTTCCCTCTCATCCTCAACATTTTCAGGCCGCCTCGCTGCGTCGAATCACTTGCGCGGTGTGGTGCGCATTACATCCCCTTGCCGTTGCGGGCGATCTGCCGCCATGTCCGCCCGCTGTCGCGCGTGACGAAGACGCTGCGCTCGAACGTCGCGATCGCGTATTCCCCCGCAGCGGCCGGATTCTGCGCGATGTAAGCCACTGCGTCGTTGGTCAGGGGCGGCGGCGTGACCGCGGCGTTCGCGCCGCCTTGAAGCGGGGCGCGCGCAAGCCGGGGAGTCCCGTCGTAGGTCGAGTGCCAGAGCTGCTTGCCGTCGAGATCGAAGAAAACCGCCAGTCCCCGTGCTCCCCCGGCGACCGCCTCGAAGCTGTCGCCGGAGTTGCGCGAGAGGTAGATGCCGGTGTCAGTGGCGAGCGCCACGATCTTGGAGTCGGCGGGATGCACGGCGATCGCCCGCGGCGTGCCCGAGACCCCCTTCGCCGCCGCGCGCTGCCACATGAACCCCTCGTTCAAGGTGAAATACAGGCCGGGCGAGGGCATGCGCGAATTTCTCTCGGAATTCCAGACGTAGACCGCGTTCGTATTCCAGCTTGCAGCCATGAGATGGAAGTCGGACTCGCCTTCGAGGCTGAGCTTCTGCCAGCTCCTGCCGCCATCGTCGCTGCGGATGAGTCCGAAGGGATTCACGAGCCCCGAGCCCGGGGCGGGGTGCCCGCTGCTGTAGAGTCGGGTGCGAGCCGCGGCAAAGCCCATGTAGTCGTGCTGTGGTCCGGGGGCTTTCGACCACTTACCTTCCCGGTAAATCGCAAGTCCGTGATGGCTGGGAACCATGAGCTGCTTGCCGTCGGCGCTGTAGGCGAGTCCGTGCACGTGGGTCAAGGTCGCGTCTCCCGGGTGCTGGGCACGGGCCTCGAAGTTTGCTGCCGGCAATGCGAACAGCAGCATCGCGAAGGCCAGAAGCGGTCGGTAGCGGGCATGCATATCGTTCTCCATGGTCGGGCGGCATCAGCCGCATTGTTCCTTCACCAGCTCGCCGATCTCGCGAAGTGAAGAAAAGACGAGCGAGGCGCGGTCGCCTTGCATTCCGGCGCCGATGAGGACCGGTTTTCCTGGGGCCGGGCCGGTGACGCTGGTGTCGGTCTTCAGGCGCAGGTTGAATTCCCAGATCTTGTGCAGTTTCCCGTCCGCGGTGGTCACGAAATACGTGTCGCCGCAGTGCCGAACCGCATTCACGATCCCCTCCGGGGGCGCTTTCTTGAGGTCCGGCAGACGGGGCCCCGCCCGATGGGCGGCGGGAGTTGCATCGGCCAGCTTGAGATAGTGGATGAGGTCCTTGCGGAGTTTCTCGTCCTTGAGGCCGGCGAATGTCATCACGTTGCCCGGGATGAAACCGGCCGGGTCGCGGAGCCAGGCATCGAGCGATTTCTCGTCCCATACCACGCCCGATTTTTGCAGGGCCTCCGAATAGCGCTGAAAGCCGGGAACCGTCCCGGCCTTGCGCCCGAAAATGCTCGCGAGGCTGGGCCCGGTGAAGTGCCGCCCGGGCTCGAGCGAGTGGCAGGCGACGCAGGCCTGAAACGCCTTTGCGCCGCGCGCCGCGTCTTCAGCGGCGAGCGCTGGTACCGAAACAAGGCAGGCGGCCACGAGTACGCGAAGGTTCGCCGACATTCCGCTGTTCCTGGCAAGAAAGCTCGGTCTCATGAGGTGCGCTCCGGATGCTCGCCGACCCGTACCAGCGTTTCGTTTTGACCCATGGCACGGGCAAAAATATCCACCCTGCCATCAGTGCCGAGCGGCGGCACCCGCAACATCGTTTCGGAGTACTGCCAGCTCATCGTCACCTGCGTGTTCAGCCATTCGCTGAATAACGTGTAGCCGACTCCGAAAAACGTCGCCGCGCCGAGGACCGCGCCATGGCCGCGTTCCGGCCAGCCGTGTCTGGCGAACAGCATGATCGAAGCAAGCAGCGCCGCCGTGCCTATCAGCACGTCGCCGCCCGTGCAATGCACGACCGCGAAAGCCCGCGATTGCGGCGTTCCCTCCCGCCAGAGGGTATAAAAGGGCAACTGGACGATCTCCCAGAGCAGGCTTCCCGCCGCGAGCAGCGGTACGAACCGCGCGAGCACGAACCCTCGGGCCGCGCGCGAGCGGTACCAGAGGGCGCCTTCGCCCGGATCGCGAGGCGCGCGTGCTGCGAACCGAGTCCCGGCGTCAGGCGGCATCGGGCGCTTTTCCTTCCCGTTCTTCGGGATTCACAATCCTTCTCCCTCCCGCGCGATCTGCTTCCAGCTCTTGCCGGCGTCGGGCGACAGGAACACGCTCCTGCGGCGCGTCGCGATTGCGAGCTCGGCCGGCTTGACGGGGTTCTGGGCGATGTAGGTCACGAAGTCCTTTTCCAGCTTCGGCAAGGCGAGCGAGGCATCGAGCCGGCCGTCGAGCGAGACGCGCAGCAGCGCCTCGGTTCCGTCGGTCGCGAAGTAAAGATGCCTGCCGTCGAGATCGAACAGTACCGCTGTCGCCCGCGGCGCCAGCCCGATGCGCCGGAAGCTCGCTCCGAAGTCCCGGGACAGATACAGCCCGCCCAGGGTTCCGAGCAGGATGGTGCCCGCCTCGGTCGGGTGCGCGGCGATGCTGATCACCTGGCCGCCGAGGCCGGAGGCCGCGCTGCGCTTCCACGATTTTCCGTCGTCCGTCGAGTAGTGGAGCCCGGAGCTCCGCATCCGCGAGTTCGGCTCCTCGTTCACGACGTACACGACGTTCGTGCGATACCCGGCAGCGAGCAGGTGAAAATCGGCCTCTCCGGCGAGCCCGAGCTGCCGCCAGGTCCTACCGCCGTCGCTGCTCTTCATGAGGCCCAGGGGATTGCGAAGCGGCGCGCCCGGTGCGGGATGGCCGCTGGTGTAGATCGCGTCTTTCGCCACCGAGAAACCCATGAAGTCGTGGGCTGGCCCCGGCGCGAGACTCCAGCGGCCGTCGCGATAGACCGCAAGGCCGGTATGGGCGGGCACGAGCAACGCTTTTCCGTCGGGCGCGAACGCCAGGCCGTGCACGTGATGCAGGATTTCCCGGCCCGCGGCGGTCGCCGCAGGGAGTGCGAGCAGCGCGGCGAGCAGCGCGGCCGCGCGCAAGCGCGCAAGAAGCAGGCGGCCTGCCGGCGCGCGCCTCACCGCCCTACTTGATGCGGCTGATGACATATTCGCCCTTCTTCTCTTCGACGAGCTCGAAGGCGATTTTCTGCCCCGGCTTGAGGGCTGCGAGCTTGTCCTTGTCGCGCACCCGGAAATCCATGGTCATCGCCGGCCAGTTGAGGCTCCTGATCGGGTCGTGCGCGAGGGTGATGCTTTCTCGGGCGGGGTCCACTTTCTTGACGATGCCGCTGCCCTGGTGGGTGGGCTGCGCGGCGGCCGGGGCGGCGGCAGCGAGCGCGAGAGCGAGGGCGAAGCGGGCGAAGGTCTTCATGCGGTTCTCCTTTCGGGTCGAGTAGAGAGCGGCGGGTCGCCCGCCGCGGGCGGCTTCACGCGGAATCGGGCACAGCGTCGGCCCTGAGCCGGATGTTGACGAAGCGCTCGAGCGGGTGCACGGTCACGATGCCGTCGCCGGGCGAGCCGGTGTACCCGGCTTCGAGGATCGCCGCGACGATGGCCTCGACCCGATCCCCGCGGGTGAAGATTTCGAGCCGGACGCTCTCCACCATCCAGTCCGCGGTGAAGAAATTGTGGTATTCGCCGTAGCCCTTGACCTTGGATACGGTGATGCCCCAGACCCCGATCTCGCGCAGCGCCTGTTCGATCTGCTCCAGGCGGCTGCGCCGCACGATTGCGATGATCGCCTTGAGATCCATACGAGTTCCTCCAGAGGGCGGGTTTTCAGGGCGCGGCGGGGATCTGCGAGCGCAGGCCGGCACCGCGCCCGATCAAGATTCCCTTCACCAGCGCGTAGACCACGGGGATCACGATCAGCGTCAACACGGTGGTGGAAACCATCCCGCCCACCATCGGGGCGGCGATGCGGCGCATCACCTCGGAGCCTGTGCCGCTGCCCCACATGATCGGCAGCAGTCCCGCGATGATGGCGGATACCGTCATCATCAGCGGGCGAACGCGCAGCGCCGCGCCCTGCATCACTGCCTCGTGAAGATCTGCGCCCGTGACGTGCCGCCCCTGCGCGCTGCACCGGGCGGCCATCGCCGAGAGCGCCTGGTCGAGGTAGATCAGCATCACGACGCCGGTTTCTGCGGCCACCCCCGCGAGCGCGATGAACCCGACCGCGACCGCGACGCTCAGGTTGTAGTCGAGCAGGTACATGAGCCACACGCCGCCCACGAGCGAGAACGGGACCGACAGCATCACGATCAGCGTCTCGGTGAGGCGCCGGAAGTTGAGATAGAGCAGCACGAAGATGAGGGCGAGCGTCACCGGCACCACGATCTTCATCCGCTCCTTGGCGCGCTGCAGGTATTCGAACTGGCCGCTCCAGGTGACGTAGTAGCCGGGCGGGAACTGCACCCGCTCGCGCACCGCCCGCTGCGCGTCCGCCACGTAGCCGCCGATGTCGCGGCCGCGGATGTCCACGAAGATGTAGGCGGAGAGCAGCGCGTTCTCGGTGCGGATTCCCGGCGGCCCCTGGGTGAGCCTCACGCGCGCCACCTGACCGAGCGGGACCATCGCCCCGTTCATCACCGGCACCAGCACCTCGCTCGCGATCGCCTGCGGGTCGCCGCGCAGCTCGCGCGGATAGCGCACGATGACGCCGAAGCGCTCGCGGCCCTCGACCGTCGTGGTGATCGTCTCGCCGCCCAGCGCGGTGGCGATCACCTCCTGCAGGTCGCCGACCGCGATGCCGTAGCGCGCGAGCGCGATGCGGTCGGGCTCGATATCGAGGAAATAGCCCCCGGTGAGGCGCTCGGCATAGGCACTGGCGGTGCCGGGCACGGTCTTCAAGACCGATTCGATCTGCTTGGCGATCCGTTCCATCTCGGCGAGATCCTTGCCGAATACCTTGACGCCGATCGGCGTGCGGATGCCGGTCGAGAGCATGTCGATGCGCGCCTTGATCGGCATCGTCCAGGCGTTGGAGATGCCGGGGAACTGCAGCGCGCGATCCATCTCGGCGACGAGCTTGTCCACCGTCATCCCCGGGCGCCACTCGGACTCGGGCTTGAGATTGATCACGGTCTCGAACATCTCGATCGGCGCCGGGTCGGTCGCGGTGGCGGCGCGGCCCGCCTTGCCGAACACTGAGGCCACCTCGGGGAAACCCTTGATGATGCGGTTCTGGAGCTGCATCACCTCCGCCGCCTTGGTGACCGACATGCCGGGCAGGCTCGTCGGCATGTACATGAGCGTGCCCTCGTTCAGCGTCGGCATGAACTCGGTGCCCAGTCTGGTTGCCGGGTACAGCGTGAGCAACAAGAACGCGACGCCCGCGCCGATCACCGACTTGGGATGGCGCAACGCAAGGGCCAGGACTGGCCGGTAGGTCTTGATCAAAAACCTGCTGACGGGATTCGCGGACTCCTCGCGGATCCGGCCGCGGACGAAGAGCAGCATCAGCACCGGCACCAGCGTGATCGAGAGCAGCGCGGCGCCCGCCATGGCGAATGTCTTGGTGTAGGCGAGCGGCGCGAACATGCGGCCCTCCTGCGCCTCGAGCGTGAACACCGGCAGGAACGAGATCGTGATGATGAGCAGCGAGAAGAACAGCGCCGGACCCACCTCGCGGCACGCCGCGATGATCGCCTCCAGCCGCGAAGGCCAGCGCCCGGGGTGCTCGAGGTGCTTGTGCGCGTTCTCGATCATCACGATCGCTGCGTCCACCATCGCCCCGATCGCGATCGCGATGCCGCCCAGACTCATGATGTTGGAGTTGAGCCCGAGCGCGCGCATCGCGATGAAGGCGATCAGCACCCCCACCGGCAGCATGATGATCGCCACCAGTGCGCTCCTCACGTGCAGCAGGAACAGCACGCACACCAGCGCGACGATCAGGCTCTCCTCGATCAGCGTGCGCTTGAGCGTGCCGATCGCGCGGTGGATCAGCTCGGAGCGGTCGTAGACCGGCTCGATCGTGACGCCCGGCGGCAGCCCGCTCGCGATCTCCGCGATCTTGGACTTCAGGTTCTCGATGACGTCGAGCGCGTTCTGACCGTAGCGCGCCATCGCGATCCCCGCCACGACCTCGCCCTCGCCGTTCAGTTCCGTGATGCCGCGCCGCTCGTCGGGCCCCAGCTCCACGCGCGCGACGTCGCGCAGCAGCACCGGGATGCCGTTCTCGGATTTGACCACCAGCTGCTCGAGGTCGGACACCCCGCGCAGGTAGCCGCGTCCGCGCACCATGTACTCGGTCTCGGCCAGCTCCACCACCCGGCCGCCGACGTCGGCGTTGCTCATGCGGATCACCTGCGCGACGCGGGCGAGGGGGATTCCGTAAGCCTGGAGGCGGCGCGGGTCCACGATCACCTGGTACTGCTGCACGAAGCCGCCGATGCTCGCCACTTCCGCCACGCCCTGCGCTTTGGTGAGCTGGTAGCGGATGAACCAGTCCTGGAGCGTGCGCAGCTCGGCGAGCGTGCGCTTCGCGCCGAGCACGGCGTACTGGTAGACCCAGCCGACTCCGGTCGCGTCGGGGCCGAGCGTGGGGGTCACGCCGCGCGGCAGCCGCCCGGCGGCGAAGTTGAGGTATTCGAGCACGCGCGAGCGCGCCCAGTAGATGTCGGTCCCGTCCTCGAAGATCACGTACACGAAGGAGGCGCCGAAGAAAGAGAAGCCGCGCACCACCTTCGAGCGCGGCACGCTCAGCATCGCGGTGGTGAGGGGATAGGTGACCTGGTCCTCGACCACCTGTGGAGCCTGCCCCGGGTACTCGGTGTAGATGATCACCTGCACGTCGGAGAGGTCGGGGATGGCATCGAGCGGGGTTTTCGCGACCGCGTAGATGCCGGCGCCGACGGTAAACACCGTCGCGAGCAGCACCAGGAAGATGTTGCGCGCCGACCACTCGATGATGCGCTCGAGCATCTCAGCGCTCCTTCTTCCGCGGTGCGCCCGCCGGGGCGATGCGCCGGATCGCGAATTCTCCCGGGCTCTCCTGCACCAGCTCGAATTCCACCGCCTGGCCGGGGGATATCCCCGCGAGCTGCGCCCGGTCCTTGACCGCGAAGCCCATCGCCATCGCCGGCCAGTTGAGGCTCGGGATCGGATCGTGGCGGATCACGACGCTCGCCGCCTTTTCGTCCACCGACTCCACCGTGCCCCGGCCGCGGTGCGTGTCGGCCTTGGCAGCCGCTGCGGGCGCGACCGCGGTGCCGCCCGTGGCGACGAACGTCCCGAGCGCGGCGCGCAGGTTGCTCTCGGCGTCGATCAGGAAATTCGCGGCCACGACGACGTTCTCGCCTTCCTGCACGCCTTCCAGGACCTCGACATAGCCGTCGGCGTGCATGCCGAGCTTCACCGCACGCGGCTCGAACAAGCCCTCCCCGCGTTCGACCAGCACGATGCGGCGCGTGCCGCTGTCGAGCACCGCCGAAACGGGGACGGTGAGCGCTTTTTCGCGCACGCGTCCCGCGGCGAGCTCCACGTTCGCGTACATCGCGGGCTTGAGCAGGCCGCCGGGATTGGCGAGCTCGATGCGCACCTTGGCGGTGCGCGTCTCGGGTGTGAGGGTCGGATAGACGAACGCGACGCGCCCGCTGAACGTCCTGCCGGGGTAGGCGTTGACCGTGATGCTCGCCCGCTGTCCCTCGCGCACCAGCGCGAGGTCCTGCTCGAAGACCTCCGCGAGCAGCCACAGCGAGGACAGGTTCGAGATGCGGTAGAGCACCTCCCCGGGCATGAAGCGCATGCCCTTGAGCGCCGGCTTCTCCAGCACCACGCCCGAGACCGGGGAGCGCAGCGTGAGCGTGCGGCGCGCCGTGCGCTCGGTTTCCAGGCGCTTGAGCTCGTCCTCGGGGATGTCCCAGTTGCGCAGCCGCGCGAGCGCCCCGGCCACCATGGCACGCATGCTCGCCTGGGTCTGGGGGGCCGCGTCCTTCACCGCCTCCGCTGCGCGCAGGGCGATCAGATATTCCTGCTGCGCGGTGACGAGTTCGGGGCTGTAGACCTCCATCAGGACCTGGCCGCGCGCGACGGCCTGGCCGGTCGCGGCGACGTGCAGCCGCTCGATCCAGCCTTCGAACTTCGGCGCGACGGTGTAGAGCTGGCGCTCGTCCACTTGGAGCGTGCCCACCGCTCGCACCGTGCGCACGAGCTCGCGCAGCGCGGCGGGCTCCGTCCTCACGCCGAGCTTCTGTACCTTGTCGAGGCTGATCTTCACCGCCGCGCCGCCGCTTTCGGGCTCCTCGCCCTCGTAGACCGGGATGTAATCCATTCCCATCGCGTCCTTCTTCGGCACCGGGGAGGTATCGGGCAGGCCCATGGGATTGCGGTAATAGAGGATTTTGCGCTGGGGCGCCTGCGCGCCCGCCGCCGCGGCCTGCTGCGCCTGCGAGCCCCCGTGGTCCTGTCGCGCCGTGCCGAGCCAGTAGCCCGCGGCGAGCCCCGCTGCCGCGGTGGCGAGGATCAATGCCAGAGTCGTGGTGCGTTGCATGGTGCCTCTCCCGTAGCGCCTCTGCCCGTCACTGGGGCGGCCGGCCGGTCAGCCACTCGATTTCGGCGAGCGCCTTGTTGTAGCCGGCGACCGCAGCGGCGTGGGCGACCTCGTAGTTGAAGACCGCCATCTGGCTGTCGAGCAGCGCCATGAAGTCCACGCGGTTGACGCGGTAGGCGGCGAGCGCCGCCTCCACGGTGAGCCGCGCCTGGGGCAGGATGTCGTTCTCGTAGAGCCGTGCCGAGCGCAGGTTCTGCTCGGCGGCGGCCAGCTGCTGGCGCAGCTTCGTCGCGAGCTCGTTGCGCTGCGCCTGGTACAGGTCGAGGGCCTGTTCGTGCATCGCCCGCGCCTCGGCGATGCGCGGGGTGATCTTGCTCTCCCGCCACACCGGCAGGTTGATCGCGACGGTGAGATTGACCATGTCCGAGCGCCGGGTGCCGTCGGGCATGTTCTCGCGCTGTCCGTAGGAGAGCCGCACGTCGAAATCGGGATATGCGTCCTTGTGCGCGAGCTCGAGCCCCTTCTCGGCGCGGGCGATCAGGCTCCGCAACGCGAGCAGCTGCGGGCGCTCGCGCTCGCCTCGCTCGATGAGCTCGGCAGCGACGAGCAGCGTTTCGCGCAGCGCGAGCGGCTCCGGCACGATCGCGGGGCCGGCGGCGCCGCGGCCGAGCGCGCGCACGAGCTCGGCCTCGAGCGCCGGGCGCTCGCGCCCGAGCCGGATCAGCTCGTCGAGCATTTTGGAGAGCTGGGTCTGTGCCTTCAGCACGTCGGCTTGGGTCCCGAGCCCGACCGCGTAGCGCTGCTCGGCGAGCTTGAGGAACTGCTCGAGCACGAGCCGGTTGCGCTCCACGAGGCGCGCGGTCTCGATCGCGAGGGCGAGGTCGTAGTAAGCGATTTTCGCTTCCCGCACCACGCGGTTGACCGTTTCGCGGTAGCCGTGGCCCGCCGATTCCGCGTCCCGCGCAGCGACATCGCGCCGCAGCGAGCGCTTTCCCGGATAGGGAAAGCGCTGCGCGAGCCCGATCATCTTCATCGTCATGTCCTCGCGCCTGAAGCTGAACGAGTCGGCCGGCCAGTTGACGACGCCGACCTCGAGCATGGGGTCGTCGAGCGCGCCCGCCGGCGCGACGCGCTGGCGGGCGGCTTCCATTTCCCTGCGCGCGGCCCGGATCTCGGGGTTGTTCTGCACGACCTCGGTCACGAGCTGCTGCAGGCTCAGGGTGGCGCCAGCAGGCGGCGGCACGGCCGCGCGCGCAATCGGCGCGGCTGCCAGCAGCAGCAGGGCGAGGCTCAGTAGCGCGTGCCGGGGCACGGCGCGCATCGGGTCGAAACGCATAAATCCTCCGCGGTTGAATGCTGCGATCGGCGGCGGCCGGCGTGGCCGCCGCCACCCGAGGCGGAGGATCTAGTTGCGCAGGCGGCAGTGCAAAATGGGCAGGGGGAGAGGCTCGGCTTGCGGCCGGGTTTCGGTCGCGATCGCCGGACCCGCCACGGCGGCCACGCGGCCGATGCGTGCCGGGATCGCGGGCGGATCGGCAGCGGGGAGGGCGCCAGGGCTCGGCGACGGGAGCGGTTGCGGCTGGCAGCCCGCTTGGCAGGCGCCGCCCGACGTGCTCTTGGACGGGTCGCCGCCAAAATCGTGGCACGGACCTTGGGCCGCACCCTGGCTCGTGCCCGGGGCGCCGGCCGAAACGGCGAGCGCGAGGCCATGGCAGGCGAGCAGCAGCACGGCCGCCAAGCCCGCCACCAGCCGGCGCAACGATCTCGACATCGACATGGAGCCCATGGTAGCTGCGCAAGTGATGAAGCGCAATTGCCGCGCGGCGCCTCCTTTGAGATAGATCAAGCGCCGCGCGCTCGGCCGCGCGGCCGCCTTCGGCCGGAAACCCGCCATGGAAGCGCAGCGCGTGCGGTCAGATTTCGAGCAGCTTCAGCCGCTGCACCTTGCCCGAGGGGCCCTTGGGCAGCTCGCTCACGAGCTTGATCACCTTGGGCGCCTTGTATTTGCCCAGCTCGCGCCGCGCGAAGGCGGCGAGCTCGTCCGCAGTGCAGCGGGCGCCGGGCTTGAGCACGACGCAGGCCATGATCTCCTGTCCGTAATGGGGGTCGGGAACGCCGACTGCCGCGGCTTCCAGTACCGCAGGATGCTTGAGCAGCGCTTCGTCAATTTCGCGCGGCGCGATGTTCTCGCCGCCCTTGATGATCAATTCCTTGATGCGGCCGGTGACGAAGAGATAGCCCTCTTCGTCGAGGTAACCGAGATCCCCCGTGTGCAGCCAGCCGTCGGGTTCGAGCGTCTTCGCGGTCTCAACCGGATCCTTGTAGTACTCCTTCATCACGTTCTCGCCGCGCACCATGATCTCTCCGATCGCGCGCGGGGGCAGCGTCGCGCCGCTCGCCGGGTCCACGATTTTCGCCTCGTTGCCGAAGGCACGCCCGGGACTGCCGATCTTGCGGCGCGCCGGGTCGAGCGGATTGGTGAAGCAGGGCGCGTTGGTCTCGGTCATGCCGAAGGTCTCGATCACGCCGATGCCGAATTTTTCCTCGAACGCGCGGTGCAGCTCGGGCGCGAGCGGTGCGGAGGCCGAGCGGCAGAATCTGATCCCGCCGAGGTCGAGGCCCAGCGCGCGCGGGTCGGGCCCGTTCAGGAGGTAGGCGATGATGGTCGGCACGACGTTGATCCAGGTGCACCGATAGCGCACCGCAAGCTCCCAATAGCTGCTCGCGCTGAAGCGGTGCGGCATCACCACGCCGCCGCCGTGGACCAGCGGTGCCACCGCGGTCACGATCTGGCCGTTGATGTGGTAGAGCGGCAGCGCGCAGAGCACGCGGTCCTCGCGCGTCAAGCCGTGCGCCTCGCTCGTGTACCGCCCCCCGGCGACGACGCTCCGGTGCGTGAGGACGCAGCCCTTGGGCCGCCCGGTCGTGCCGGAGGTGTACATCAGCAGCGCCACGTCTTCTTCGCCGATCGCAGGCGGCTCCACTCGGGGAACGGATTTCTCGTCGAAAATCGAGTCCGCATCCGGATCGATCACGATGACTTCTATTTTCCTGGCGACTTTTCCGAGCGCTTCGTGCAGCCGCCCGGAAAACTCGCGGCTGGTGAAGACCAGCCGCGTGTCCGAATGATCCAGCACGTAGGCGAGCTGGTCGCGCTGCGCGAGAGCGTTGAGCGGCGAGGCGACGCAGCCCGCGTACATCGTGCCGATGAGGATCCGCGCGGCCTGGTAGCCGTTCGGCAGCATGAAGGCGACCTTGTCGCCCTTCGCGAGCCCGGCGCCGGCGAGAAAGCGCGCAAGCTCGATCGAGAGCTCGCGCAGCCGCCCGTAGGCGAGCACGCGCCCGGTCTCGGGCGCGATCAGGTACGGCGCGTCCGGCTGCTCGCGCGCGCGCAAGTCAACGTAATGCCTTATCGTCCGCGTCAAGACCGAACCTCGGGCTGCGGAGCCGCTGGGGGCGTGGAGAAAAGTTTCGGGGGAAAGTTACGGAGGACACGCCCGGGAAGGAGGCTCGCGCCGGCCCGCGGGTTGCTCTTCCATTGCCCGGTTTCCTCCGCGTCCTCAGCGGTGCGTGTTTCACAAGCCGTGCTTCTTGCGGTAGGCGCCGAAGATCTCCTCGAGCGTGGGCTCGCGGGGCGGAATCACGCGCACGATGCGCGTCACGTTCATGAAGTGCCGGTAGTTGAGGTTGTCGGAGAAGCTGTTGCGCCCCCAGGTGCCGCAGCCCATCGAGAGCGAGAACGGCAGGCCGTTGTCGAAGCTGCCGCCGGTCGCGAAAGTGTGCGATTGCTTCACGATCACGCGCGCGACCGGGAGCTCGAGCGCGAGGCGCCGGATGTGGTCTTCGCGCTCGGTGTAGATCCCGACCGAATGCCCCTTGCCCTGGTAGTCGTAGATCGCGGACACGATCGCGCAGGCCGCATCGAAGTCGCGCGCGCGGTAGAGCGCGAGCACCGGAGAGAGCTTCTCGCCCGAGAAGGGGTACTCGCGCCCGGCGCCGGTTTCCTCGACCATGAGGCATTTCGATGCGATGAGCTCGGCGCGCGCGAGCCCCGCCACCGCGCAAATCTTCTTCACCGATTGCGCGGTCACCGCGGGCGAGAGCCTCCCGCCGGGGAACATCGCCTTGCGCAACGTTTCCTTTTCGGCAGCGGTGAGCAGAGCGCCTCCTTCCTCGGTGAGGGCAGCGACCATGCGGTCGTAGACGCGCTCGTGGATCACGACCGCGTTCTCCGAGGAGCAGCTCGTCGCGTTGTCGAAGGTCTTGGAGCGCATGATCTTGGCGGCTGCGTCGGCGAGATCGGCGCTCTCGTCCACGATCACCGCGACGTTGCCGGTGCCCACACCCAGCGCCGGCGTGCCGCTCGAATAGCCCGCGCGCACGTTGTTCTGCGACCCCGTCACCACCACCAGGTCGCACTGGCGCATGAGCTCGGCGGTCAGCTCGCGCGTCACGGGCGCGGGCAGTAGCTGCACGAGGTCGGGGGAAACGCCCACGCGCGCCAGCTCCTCGTGCACGTATTTCACCAGCAGCGCACACGTGCTGTAGCCCTTGGGGGAGGGCGAGAGGATCACCGCGTTGCCGCACTTGAGCGCGTTGATGATGTTGTTCGCGGGAGTCGCCGCCGGGTTGGTCGAGGGCACTACCGCGGCCACCACGCCCACGGGGCGCGCGAACTCGGTGATCCCGAGCGCCGGGTAGTCGGCGATGACGCCGGTGGTTTTCGCCCCCTGCAGATCGCGCAGCAGACCCAGCGTCTTGCGGTGATTCTTGGCGATCTTGTCGGCCACTACCCCGAGCCCGGTGTCGCGCACCGCGAGCTCGGCGAGCGCCCGGTTGTGCTCCGGGTTCATGATCGCCCAGCCGGCGGCGGTCGCCGCCTCGTCGAGCACTTCCTGTGGCGAGCGCTCGAAAGCGCGCTGCGCCGCGCGCGCGCGCGCGAGCAGCCCCGCGACGATCTCCTTCGCGGCGGCTGGCCCCGACTGGCTGCGGGTGCGTTCCACGGGTGCCTCGATGGGTTCAGGGCGCTGGCGGCGGCAACCCTTTGCGAGCCCGCCGCCAGCTGCGGAATGCGGGATAGAGCAGCGCGGCGAGCGCGATCACCATTATGGTACCGCTCACCGGGCGCGTGAAGAATACCGTCCAGTCGTTACCGAAGCTGATCATGGTGGTCATGAAGTTCTGCTCGGCGAGCGGCCCCAGAATGACGCCGAGCACCATCGGCGTGATCGGGAAGCGCAGCCGCTCGAAAGCATAGCCCACCACCCCGAACGCCGTCATCAGCCAGAGGTCGGTGATGTTGTTGCGCGCGGCGAACGCGCCGAGCAGGCAGCACATCACCACGTAGGCCGAGACGATGACCTCCGGCAGCTCGAGCACCTTCACCATCCAGCGGGTGGCGAAATAGCCGATCGCGCACATCACGACGATGCCGACGAACACCGAGGCGAACATCGCGTAGACGATGTGGCTGGAGGTCTGGAATACCTGGGGCCCGGGCTGCAGCCCGTGCAGCAGGAACGCGCCCAGGATGATGGCGGTGGCGCCGCTGCCGGGAATCCCCATCGTCACCAGGGGGATGATCGCGCCGCCGACCGAGGCGGTTGCCGCCGTCTGAGGCGCGACGATGCCCTCGGGAATGCCGCTGCCGAGCGCGGCCCGCCGCCGGCCGTACTGCGCCTCGATCCCGTAGGAGAGAAAGGAGGCGACCGTCGCGCCTGCTCCGGGCACGATGCCGATCAGAATGCCGGTCGCACTGCCGCGCGCAAACGTCGCCCTGGCCGCCACCACCTCCTTCCAGGCCGGAAAGCGCGTGCGGATGCGCTCCACTGCCTGGAGCGGCGCCGACTTGAAGCCTTGCTCCAGGCGCAGGAACACTTCTCCCAGCCCGTAGGCGCCGACCATCACCACGAGGTAGTCAATGCCGTCGGAGAGGATCGGCACGCCGAAGGTGAAGCGGTGCGCGCCATAGGTGTCGTCCACGCCCACGGTGGCGATCAGCAGCCCGGCGAACAGGCTCACCAGCGCGTTCGCGAGCGAGGCGCCGCCCAGCGCCACCACGCTCGCCAGCCCGAAGAAGATCACCGCGAAGTACTCGGGCGTGGAAAAGGTGAGCGCGATCCTCGCGATCGGCTGCGAGGCGGCCGTCATCACCACTGCGGCGACCATGCCTCCGAAGAAGGCCGCGATCAGCGTCCAGCCGAGCGCCTGCGCCGCGCGCCCCTTGCGCGCCATGGCGTAGCCGTCCCACAGCAGCGGCACGTCGAGCGGCTCTCCCGGCACGCGGAACAGGATCGAGGTCCAGGCGCCGGCGTAGGTGCCCGAGAGGTACATTGCGGTGAGCAGGATGATCGCGGCGGTGACGTTCATGGTGTAGGTGAAGGGGAGCGCGAGCACCACCCCCATCACCAGGGTCAGGCCCGGCAGCACTGCCACCAGCAGACCCAGCACGATCCCCACCACCAGGGTGAGCAGGTTCAGCGGCTGGAAGACGTGAGCGAAGCCGATGCCGAGGTTGGCGAGAATCGTTTCCATCAGCTTGTCGAACGCGAGATCCTGAATCCGGTTGTTTGCATGGCAGCCTCGTTTCCGATCAGCGCGCCGGCGGCCGGCCGATCGCAAGAGGCTGCCCCAGGCATGCCCGTTCGGGTTTCGAATTCAGGAGCTTGTCGCGGCGCAGCCCGGAGAATTCCTCAGCGGATGCCCATCACCTGCATGAGAAACAGCGTCACCTGCGAGAACGGCTCGCGCCCGATGGGCAGCGATACGTAAACGAGTTTCATGAAGACGAACATCAGCGCGGCCGCGCCGACTGTGCTCAGCAGCGCGATCACGCTCCAGCGGCGGTAGCGCCCGATCACGAGGAAGGCGGCGAGATAGAGCGCGGTGGCGAGGAAGAAGCCGAGCGTCTGCACCGCGGCGACGTAGCCGAAGGTTGCCGCCATGCCGAGCACGAGCAGCCAGGGGTGGCTCTCGGGTCGCGCGGGCGGCGCGGGCTCTCCGTGGCCGCGCGCCGAGGCTTCGGCCGCTTCCTCGAGCACGCCGGCGCGCTCGCGGCGGCGCCCGGAAAAGAACAGGATGCGCGCGACCTCGAACGCGCAAACGGCGATCGCGAGCCCGAGGACGAGCTTCGGCCAGGCCCCGGGTCCCAGCACGCCAGGGCGCGCCTGGTACTGGAAGCCGGCCGCGAGGTGGTAGAGGTAGCCTGCCGCAGCGCCGGCGACGAGGTAGGGCGCAGCCTGCCGGAGGCGGCCGCGAAGATCAGAACCGGGCATCAGCTGCAGACAAGCGCCGATGCGCGCAGATGAAATTCGAGATGCATCCGCGGCCGATTTCTGTGCCCTGTCGTTTTGTCGGCGCCCGCCGGGGGCCTGGTCGGATACGTTACTTCTTCGGCGCGTACTTGCGCATGACCTCGAGCTCCCGCTTCATGAAGTCAAGCGCGCCGGCCGCCGGAATGAAGCTCGCCTCCTCCGCGTACTGATCCCTGAGCCATGCCTTGTAGTCGTCGGTCGCCGCGACCCTGGCGAGCGCGTCGGACACGGCCCTCACGCGCGCGGCCTCGGTGCCGGCCTTCATCACGATGGAGCGGAACTGGTTGATCACGATGGTGTGCCCGACTTCCTTCCCGGTCGGCACGTCCTTGTAAGCGGGAAAGCGCGCATCGGCGAAGATCACCACCGGCCGCATCTGCTTGGACTCGAGGAAGCTCTTCACGTCGCCCAGTTGCTCGTAGAGGATGTCGGCGTGGCCGCCGAGAATCGCGGTGTAGCGCTCGGCGGGCTTGGGAAAGGGCACCGACTGGAACTTGAGGCCTTTCCCGTTCAGGTAGATCACGGTGAGATCATCGGCGCTGCCGAAACCAGTGATGCCGACCTTGAGCGGGCGCTTCCTGGCTTCCGCCTCGACGTCTTTCCAGGTTTTGAGGGGGCTGCTCTCGGCGACGAAGAACGCCGAAGGCTGGCGGATCATGATCGCCGCTGGCACGATGTCCTCGAGCTTCCACTTGGTCGCCGGGTCGAGCAGCACCGCCAGCGTGTCGGCGATGAAAATCGAGATCGAGTAGCCGTCGGCGGGCTGGGTGAGCATCTTATTGAGCCCGGTCTGGCCGGTTGCGCCGGCGACGTTGATCACCGGAAGCGAGACCTTGAGCTCCTTTTCCAGACCGGGCGCGATCTTGCGCGCGAGCTGGTCGGCGCCGCCGCCCGGCCCCCACGGCACGATGAACTCGATCGGGCGCGACGGATAGCGGTCCTGCGCCGCGGCCGGCGCCGCACCGGCGAGCAGCGCGGCCCCGAGCGCGGGCAGCAGCCCGCTCTTGACGAAGAGCGCGAGCCTTTTCATTTTCGTCCCCTCCTCCTGTTCAGCGGCGGGAGGCGGTCCACGGGCGGCTGAGCTGCAAAGATCGCGCCGCGGCCGGCGCCGCTACTGGCCTTAAGCGTAATCGAAACCCCGCCCGGTGTGCAAACGCTTGCAGGCCGGCGGCGCACGCCGGCGTGGCGACGCGAGTGCGGGAAAATGCTAGACTTCGGCGAGAAGAACGACAGCCCATTCCAAATGGACGAGAAGAAGCACGTCGACTTTCAGGGCAGGCTGGTTTTCGTCGGATTCGGCTCGGTCGGTCAGGGCACTCTGCCACTCATCCTGCGGCACATCGGCATGCCGCCGGAGCGCATCACTATCCTCACCGCGGACGAGCGCGGGCGCCGCGAAGCGGAGAGCTACGGCATCCGCTTCATCGTGGATCCCCTCACCCGCGAGAACTATGCGGCGAAGCTCGAGCCGCTGCTCGGGCGCGGCGATTTCCTGCTCAACCTCTCGGTGGATGTTTCGAGCGCCGCGCTGATCGAGTTCTGCCTGCAGCGCGGCGTGATGTATCTCGACACCTGCATCGAGCCGTGGCACGGCATGTACACCGACGGATCGCTACCGCTCACCCAGCGCTCGAATTACGGCCTGCGCGAGCAGGTGCTCGCGTTGCGCAAGAAATATCCGGCCGACAGCGCCACCGTGGTCCTCACCCATGGGGCGAACCCCGGGCTGATCTCGCACTGGGTGAAGCAGGGCCTCGTCAATGTCGCGCGCGATCTCTGGGGCGACGTGACGATCCCGAAGACCCGCGAGGAATGGGCGCGGCTCGCGATGAAGCTCGGCGTCAAGGTGATCCATTGCGCCGAGCGCGACACCCAGGTCGCCGAGCCGCGCAAACGGCGCTTCGAGTTCTGCAATACCTGGTCGGTGGACGGCTTCGTCTCGGAGGGGCGGCAGCCCTCCGAGCTCGGGTGGGGCACGCACGAGCGGCACTTCCCGCCCGACGGCCGCCGCCACGAGTACGGCTGCGACGCGGCGATCTACCTCGAGCGCCCCGGCATGTCGGTCAGGGTGCGCTCCTGGACGCCGAGCGAGGGGCCGTACCACGGCTTTCTGATCACGCACGGGGAGGCGATCTCGATCGCGGACTACTTCACGCTGCGCGAGAACGGCAGGGTGGTGTACCGCCCGACCTGCCACTATGCCTACCATCCGTGCGACGATGCGGTGCTCTCCAACCACGAAATCGCCGGCAAGAACTGGGTGCTGCAGCCCAAATGGCGCATCTTCATGGACGAGATCTACGATGGGGTGGACGAGCTGGGGGCGCTTCTCATGGGCCATCCCAAGGGCGCCTACTGGTACGGCTCGCAGCTCTCGATCCAGGAGGCGCGGCGGCTCGCGCCGCACAACAACGCGACGAGCCTGCAGGTCGCCGCAGGCGTGCTGGGAGCGCTGGTGTGGGCGATCGAGAATCCGCGGGCGGGGATCGTAGACCCCGACGACCTCGATTACCGGCGCGTGCTCGACATCGCAGATCCCTATCTCGGCAACGTGGTCGGGGTGTACTCGGACTGGACGCCGCTCCAGGGGCGCGGCTGGCTCTTCCCCGAGGAGGTGGACGAATCGGATCCGTGGCAGTTTAAAAATTTCCGGGTGACTTGACCCGGAAATTCTCGACGAGCGTCGTAAAAACGCCTGACGGCGCCCGACCCCTCACCCCCTGTCTTCTGCCGAGCGGCGAGGGCGAATGGCCGGCGGAAAACGCCTCCTCAGCCGCTTGTCCGAGACCCCCGGCAAGCGGACGGCTGGCGCGAGACGAGGGGAACGGACAGGGGCGCCGCCGGTGAGCCGAAAAACGGGCACGCGGGCTGCCCGTTTTTGTTCCAGCGGCGCGGGAAGCGTAGGATAGGCACGATGATCGCGGTCATTTTCGAGGTCGTTCCCGCCCCCGGGCGCAGGCAGGAGTATCTCGATCTTGCCGCAGGCCTGCGGCCGGAGCTGGAAAAGATCGACGGGTTCGTCTCGATCGAGCGCTTCGCGAGCCTCACCCACGCGGACAAAATCCTCTCGCTTTCGATCTGGCGCGACGAGGCGGCGGTCGAACGCTGGCGCCGGTTCGAGGGCCACCGCGCGGCGCAGGCGAAGGGCAGGGGCGGCATCTTCAGCGATTACCGGCTGCGGGTGGCGGCCGTGATCCGCGACTACGGTATGTTCGACCGCGAGCAGGCACCGGCCGACAGCCGCGCGATCCACGACTCGAGACCGAACCGCGGATAGACGCAGGCACGCGCGCGGAGATCCCGCGGGTTTCCCGAGGCATGGACGCGAAGCCACGGAGAAGAACGAGAGTTTCGCGCCTCCGCGTCCGGCCGTTGCGTGGTGTCTGAGCTTTGTCCGCAGCCGCATTCCGGGACGGGAACCGGAACCGGGGCTCGCGCGTCGTTACCGAGGATCGGCCGCCGAGATCGGGGGTGGAGGAGTGGACGCGGGTCTGCGCGGTTTCTTCGCCGAGAGGATCGATCAGCTGGCCGATCGCTTGTACGGGACGGCGCTGCGGCTCGCGCGCAACAGCGACGATGCGGAAGACCTCGTGGCCGAGACCGTGGCGAAGGCCTGGGCCAAGCTCGGCGAGCTGAGCGACCCACGGAGCTTCGACGCGTGGATCATGCGCATCCTGGCCAATACGTTCGTCAGCGAGTGGCGGCACCGTCGGGCGAGTCCCGAGGTCGCGATGGAAGCGGCACCGGAGGAGGGCGAAGACGAGCCGTTCTCGCTCTACGAGAAGCTGCACCAGCCGTTCCTGCTCTGGTGGACGACGCCCGAGGAGGAGGTGATCGCGAAGCTGCTGCGCGAGGACATGGACCGCGCGCTCGACGCGCTCCCCGACGCATTTCGCATCGCGATCGTGCTGGTCGACATCGAGGGATACCGCTACGGCGAGGCAGCGGAGCTGCTGGGGGTTCCGGTCGGAACGGTGCGCTCGCGCCTGGCACGCGGCCGCGCCCTGCTGCAGCGTTCGCTGTGGCGGCACGCGAGGGATGCGGGTCTGCTGGAGCGCCGTGCATCCGCAAAGGCCAACGATGGATGAGCCGGTTCTGACCTGCGAGGAAGTGCTCAGGCATCTCTTCGCCTATCTCGATCGCGAAGCGGACCCGCATACCGCGTCGGAGATCGAGCGGCACCTCGAACGCTGCCGCAGCTGCTTCAGCCGCGCCGAGTTCGAGCGGCGCCTCAAGGCGGAACTGCGCGCGGCCGGTAACCGCAGCGCACCGGCGCGCCTGCGCGCGCGTATCAGGGAGCTGGTCGGCAAGTTCTAGGGGGCGCCGGGGCCTTCGGAGGGGCGAGCCCGTGGTCGCGATCTTCGGTTTCACGCGCGAGAAGGTGATCGCCGCGGTGCAGGAGATGTACAGCGCGGTGGCGGCGACGCCGCAGCGCCCGTTCCATTTCCCCGTGGGGCGCGAGGCCTGCCTGCAGGTCGGCTATCCCGCGGAGCTGCTCGCAGGCGTGCCGGAGGAAGCGCTGCGATCCTTCGCGGGCGTGGGCTGCCCGTTTCGCGCCGGCGTAATCCGCGCGGGCGACGCGGTGCTCGATATCGGCGCCGGCGCCGGAACCGATACGCTCATCGCCGCGCGTCTCGCGGGACCCGCGGGAAAGGTGTTCGCGCTCGACATCACGCCCGCGATGGTGCGCAAGCTCCGGGAGCTGGTGCAGCGGCACGGCATCGCCAATGTCGAGGTGATCGAGGGCGGCGCGGAGGACATCCCGCTCCCCGACACGAGCATCGATGTGGTCACGACCAACGGCATGCTCAACCTCGTTCCGGACAAGCGCAGGGCGGTCGCGGAAATGTTCCGCGTGCTGCGGCCGGGCGGACGCGTGCAGCTTGCCGACATCGTGATCCGGCGGCCGGTGACTCGCGACTGCGCGACCGATCCCAGGCTGTGGGCGGAATGCGTGGTCGGCGCGAGCATCGACGAGGATTATCTCGCGCTCTTCGCCGATGCGGGCTTCGAGCGCGTGAAGGTGCTGCGCGATCACGATTACTTCGCGTTGAGCCCGAGCGCGGAGACGCGCGAGGTCGCGCGCCGCTTCGGCGCCTACGCGATCGAAGTCGCGATGACGCGCGGTGCCGCCGCGCCGTCGGGGCTCGCGCAGGCCGCGCGGCGCGCCAATCCGCGGCGGCTCCTG
>DATLZE010000047.1:0-21239 GCA_035574195.1 Burkholderiales bacterium
GGCGAGCCGGCCGGCCTTCTCGTAGAGATAGACGTAGTCCCAGCGATTGGTGCGGAACGGGTCCACCACCAGGGGCGTGCCGAGCGCGAAGCGCACCTGGCTCCTCGTCATGCCGGGTCTGAGCTTGGAGATCATCTCCTGGGTGACGACGTTGCCCTGCTGGATGTCCATCTTGTAGGGAGCGAGCGTCGGCAGGGTCGGCATGCTGCAGCCGGCCAGCAGCAGTAACGGCGCGAAGTGGCGTGGCGACATGATTGCGCTTATGATAACCGACGCCCGTGCGACCCGACAGCAGGGATGCGCCATGAGCTCCCCCAGCGATCTCAAGACGATAGGCCTCAAGGCGACGGCGCCGCGGCTGCGCATTCTGGAGCTGTTCGAGCGCAGCCCGGTGCGCCACCTCTCCGCCGAGGACGTCTACAAGATGCTCGCCAAGGAGGGCACCGACACGGGGCTCGCCACCGTCTACCGCGTGCTCACCCAGTTCGAGCAGGCGGGCCTGCTGATCCGCCACCATTTCGAAAGCGGCAAGGCGGTATTCGAGTTGAACCGGGGCGGGCATCACGATCACCTGGTGTGCGTGCAATGCGGCCACGTGGAGGAGTTCTTCGACGCCGAGATCGAGCGGCGCCAGGAGCGCATCGCTCTCGAGCGCGGTTTCCGCATCCACGACCACTCGCTGCTGCTCTACGCCGACTGCACCAAGCAGGACTGCCCCTACAAGAACCGGATTGCGTGAATGCGCGGCCGCCGGGCGCCGCCCGATCGCCCGCACGCGCATGCAGCGGAAACGCCTTGCACAGGATGCCTCGAAAGCCTGCGATCTCGCGGCCGCTGCTCTGGTCGCGCCGGGGCTCGCCCAGGAAGCCGGCCCCGAGGCCGCGCTTGCGAACGAAGCGTTCTTCGCGGAGCTTTCCGGGCGCACCACCGCCGCGCTCCTCGTGCACCGGCCGGGAGCGGCGAAGTTCGCCCTCGGGATCGCCCCCTTTTCCGGAGCGCCCGGCTATATCAACCCGCGTCCACGGCGGGAAAATCCGCTCCGGGCAGCGCGCAAACTTCCTGATCCGCGCGCGGCGCCCTTTTCTCGAGAAGGATTCCCTCGACCGCGGTCATTGCCGCTCCGAGCGACCGGCGGATGAATCCCTGGCGAGGTGAGGCGGCGAGGGGGCGGCGGATATGATGGGCGGAAGATCTCCCGGCAGGAGCAGCGCGCTCGCGGCCGCGCCCGTGCTGGCGCTGCTCGCGTTCGGCCCCGGCGGATGCCAGCTCGCGCCGCCGGAGCCCGCCCCGGCGCTCCCGCAGGCGGCGCCCCGCGTCCCGCCCCCTCCGCCCGGCTACCTCGAGCGCGCGCAGGCGGCGCTCGCCGAGCCGTTCGTGGGCATCACCACCGAGGGCCGGGTCGTGCCGGGGCTCTTTCCGCTGCGGGCGACGGGCGTTTCCACCCGCCCGCTGCGGGAAGCCGCCGAGGCGTTCCTCGCCGCGCTCGACGAGCGGCAGCGGGCGAGAACGCTGTTCGCGGCGGACAGCGAGCAATGGCGCAACTGGAGCAATATCCACCGCTATCCGCGCGAGGGTGTCGCGTTCGCGGAGCTGAGCCGCGCCCAGCGCGAAAAAGCGCTGAAGCTGCTCGAAGAGAGCTTGAGCCTCAGGGGCCTGCGGACCGTGCGCGACATCATGCGGCTCAATCAGACGGCGGCCGAGCTCACCGGCCGCTACGACGAGTACGGCGAGGACCATTACTGGCTCACCGTCATGGGCACCCCCTCGGACACCGCTCCCTGGGGCTGGCAGCTCGAGGGCCATCACCTCGTCATCAATTTCTTCGTGCTGAAGGACCAGGTGGTCATGACACCGACTTTCATGGGCTCGGAGCCGACGCACGCCGCCTCCGGCAAATACGCCGGCACGCGCGTGCTCCACGTCGAGGAGCAGACCGCGCTCGGATTCGTGAACGGGCTCACGCCCGCGCAGCGGGCGAAAGCGATCCTCTCCGAGGAGCTACCGCCCGACGTCTTCGCCTCCGCGTTCCGCGACAACCTGCGGTTGCGCTACGAGGGCATCCGCTACGCAGAACTCACGCCCGTGCAGCAGGCGCAGCTGCTCAGCCTGATCGAGCTCTATGTCGGCAATCTCCGGCCGGGGCACGCCAAAGTGAAGATGGAGGAAGTGCGCCGGCACCTCGCGGATACGTGGTTCGCGTGGATGGGCGGCACCGGGCGCGACAGCGTGTTCTACTACCGGATCCACAGCCCGGTGATCCTGATCGAGTTCGACCACCAGCGCGGGGTTGCGCTGCCCGGAGAACGGCCCTCGCGCAACCACATCCACACCGTGGTGCGCACGCCGAACGGCAACGACTACGGTCGCGACCTGCTGCGCCAGCACCACGCGCGCTATCACCATGCGCCCGACGGGCGCCACATCGCGCGCTCCGCCCCAGCGCGCCCGGCGGGAAGGTGACGCGGCTGCCCTGCCGCAGCGCCTTTTCCCCGCGCCTTCCCGCCGAGTCTCGGATAACCGGCTGACGAGCCATTCTCCGGCGAGCGCTCGACCTGGCCACCCGGGAAAGGGGGAAGGAGCGGGGAGCCGAGCGTCGCCGGGCGCTCTCACGACGCTCCTCGGGAAAACGGTCAGCGATCCGGTCTTTGCGCGCCGGTGCACTGCGCGAACAGCCGGTTCGCGTTCACCCAGTTGACGTTTTCCATGAACGCGTCCACATAGGCCGCGGCCTTCGCGCCGTAATCCCTGTGGTACGAATGCTCGTACATGTCGAGCGCGAGGATCGGCGTCGCGCCCGCCACTGCGTGCGCGTGGTCGGCTGCCCACTGATTGACGAGCTGCCGGTCGCGGCGGGAGTAGGTCAGCAGCACCCAGCCCGACCCTCCCCCGAGCGCCTTGCCCAGGGCGACGAACTCGGCGCGCCAGCGCTCGAAGCCGCCGAAGTCGCGCTCGATCGCGCCGGCCAGGGCGGAATCCGGCTCGCCGCCGGCTCCGAGCCCGTCGAAGTACAACTCGTGCAGGATCATGGAGTTCATCGCGATCAGCTGTTCGCGTTTGAGGCCGTTCACGACGAACGCCGGCGCGCTCGCCAGATCGAGGTTCGCGAGCCTTTCGCAGATCGCGTTGAGCCGCCTGACCGCGCCACCGTAATTGTTCTCGTAGTGGCTCACGATCAGCTCCTCCGACAGCCCTTTCAGCCGCGACGGATCGCAGCCAAGGGGTTTCATCGCATAGGACATGGATCACCTCGCTTTACCGGTCATGCAGTGTCGGTCGCCGGTGCGCCCGGGCGGGGAGCGCGTCGCAGACCGGCATCCCGTGCCTCGGCGCTTCGGGCTCGCCCTTCCACCGGCCACCCGCAATGGCAGTCCTCACGGGGCGGTCGCACCCGCTACCGCGGTGACGCCCTGCGCGATCAGCGCTTCGATCTCGGCCTCCGTGTAGCCTGCCTCGCGCAGGATCTCGCGGCTATGCTCGCCCAGGCGCGGCGCGGGCCGCAATCCGCCGGGCGGCGTCTCCGACCATCTGCCCGGCACGGTCATCGCGCGCAGCCTGCCCTCGGTCGGATGCTCCGTCGTCACGATGAATCCGGTGCGCAGCAGATGGGGATCCTCGATGAGGTCGTCCACCGAGTTGAGCGGCGCGACCGGGATGTCCGCCTCTTTCAACAGTCGCAGCCATTCCGCGCTCGTGCGCGTCGCCATCTGCTCGGCGACGAACGCGTAGACCTCGCCGATGTGGCGGGAGCGCGCCTCCTGGCTCGAGAAGCGGGGATCGGTCTCGAACAGCTCTTCGCGCCCGACGAGTCGCAGGAAGCTGCGCCAGTGCTTGTCGTTGTAGACCAGCACGCAGACGTAGCCGTCTTTCGTCGCGTACGGGACCCGGTGCGCCGCCAGCATGCGCGCGTAGCGGTAGGGCTCGATCGGCGGCTCGAAGGTGCGCCCGCCCAGGTGATCGCCGAGCACGAGCTGGGCCAGCGTCTCGAACATCGGCACCTCGACCGCCTGCCCCTTGCCGGTGCGGCTGCGGCAGTAGAGCGCCGCCGTGACGGCGTTCACCATGGCGAGCCCGGTGATGCGGTCCGAAATCGCCGTCGGCACGTAGCGCGGCCGGTCGGCGCCGGCCTCGTGGAACAGGTGCGGGAGCCCCGCCCGCCCCTGGATCAGATCGTCGTACGCGGGCTCCCCGGCGTAGGGCCCGCCCTCGCCGTAGCCGTAGGCGCCGACATAGATGAGCTGCGGATTGACCGCGCGCACGTCCTCGTAAGCGAGCCTCAGGCGCGCCATCGCCTGCGGGCGCACGTTGTAGGCCAGCACATCGGCCGCGCGCAGGAGTCTGAGCAGCGCCTCGCGCCCGGGCGCCTGCTTGAGATCGAGCACGATCGAGCGCTTGTTGCGGTTGTGGTGGAGAAAAATATGCCCCATCCCCGGGTGCTTCATCGGCGCGATGTGGCGCAACACATCGCCCCCGGGCGGCTCGACCTTGACCACGTCGGCCCCGAGGTCGGCGAGGATCTGGGTCGCGAACGGCCCCATCACCACGGTGGTGAGGTCGATCACGCGCACGCCGGCGAGCGGCCCGCCGCGCTCGTTTCCCGCTCCCCGTTTCACGTCTCTCGTGCCGGTCATTCGCTCGTGCTGCGCGCGCCACCGCTCAAGCGGCGCCAGCCGCGAAGCGAGCGCCCCGAGCGGCGACTCGAAACGAGCGGCGAGTCGTTCTCATTCGGGCTCGATTCCGGCGGCCTTGATGACTCTCGCCCATTTCGCCGATTCCGAGGACTGGAACTGCGCCAGCTCGGCGCTGGTCGTGGTCCAGGGCTCGATGCCGGTCGTCTTGAAGAAGGACTGGGCGGAGGGACTCTTCGTGGCGCTCACAAAAAGCTCGCGCAGGCGCGCGACGATCGCAGCCGGCGCTTTCGCCGGCAGGTACGCCGCGAACCAGAAGGTGAGCTCGTAGCCCTTGACGCCCGCCTCGTCAATCGTCGGCAGCTCGGGCGCGTTGGGCAAGCGCCTCGGGCTGCTCACCCCGAGCGCGCGCAGCTTCCCCGCCTGCACCTGCGGCAGGCCGGTGACGACGTCGGTGATCATCATGTCGATATGGCCGCCGACGAGGTCGGTCACCGCCATCGGATTGCTCTTGTAGGGCACGTGCACCATCTTGATCCCGGTCATTTGCTGGAACAGCTCGCTCGCCACCCGGCTCGAGGAGCTGCCGCTGCCGAAGGTGAGCTTGCCCGGCTGGCGCTTCGCGAGCGCGATGAACTCCTTCACGGTGTTCGCCGGCACGCGCGGGTTCACGACCATGACCTGCCCGCCGCGCGCGAGCGCGGTGACGGGCGTGAAGTCCCGAACCGGATCGTAGGGAATCTTCTTGAACAGGTGTTCGTTCGCCGCGTGCGTGGTGTTGGTCGCGATCAGCACGGTGTACCCGTCCGGCGCCGCTTTGGCGACCGCCTGGGCGGCGATGAATCCGCTCGCGCCTGGCCGGTTGTCGATGACGACGTTTTGCTTCGTTTCCGCGGTGACGCCTTGCGCGAGCGCGCGCGCGAGCGTGTCGGTCGCGCTCCCCGCCGCGAACGGCACGAAGAAGGTCAGCGGCTTCGCCGGGTAATCCTGGGCCGGAGCAGCATTGCACGTGCTGCCCAAGGCCACAGCGGCCACGCAGCGCAGAAGCAGATTTTGACGGCGCATCATGGTGATCTCCCTGAGGTTCTCCGAATGCGTGATGGTCGATTCGCGAATCGCCCATATTGCCGGCACGATCGGCGGGTATCTGGGTTCATCGGCTAGGTCTTGATCCCGAGCATCTCCGCGGCGTGCCGGCGCGTCGTCTCCGTGATCCGCGCCCCGCCCAGCATGCGCGCGATCTCCTCCACGCGCTGCTCCCGGTCGAGCACCGTCACCCGGCTCGCGATCCCGCCGTTCGCCGTGATCTTGGCGACGCGCCACTGATGGTCGGCGCAGGCGGCGACCTGCGGCAGATGCGTGATGCACATCACCTGGCGCCTCGTCCCGAGCTGCTTGAGCATCCGCCCCACGATCTGCGCCACGCGCCCGCCGATGCCGGCGTCCACCTCGTCGAAGATGAGGGTGGGCACCTGCGCCGCCTCACCCGCCGCCGTCTGGATCGCGAGCGACAGGCGCGAGAGCTCGCCGCCGGAGGCGACCTTGGCGAGGGGCAGCGGCGCGGCGCCCTTGTGCACCGACACCCGGAACTCGACGCGCTCCAGCCCCGAGGCGCTGACCTCGGGCTCGGCGCTGAGCGCGACCTCGAAGCGGCCGCCTTCCATCGCGAGCTCCTGCATCATTGCGGTCACCTGATCGGAGAGCTTTTTTGCGGCCTTCCTGCGCGCCGCCGAAAGCCGGTTCGCGCCCGCCACGCACGCCGCGTGCGCCTCCTGCTCGAGCCGCTTGAGCGTCTCCACGTCCCCGCCCCCGGCAAGCTCGGCGAGACGCGCCCGGGACGCGGCGAGCCGCTCCGGCAGCTCCTCGGGGGAGACGCGGTACTTGCGCGCCGCGGCATGGACCGCCTCGATCCGCGCCTCGACCTCGTGCAGCCGCGCTGGATCCAGCTCCAAGCGCTCGCCGTAGCGGCGCAGGCCGTAGACCGCCTCCTGGAGCTGGATCCGCGCCGGCTCGAGCAGCTCCAGGATCTGCGCGAGCCGCGGGTCGAATCCGCCGAGGCTTGCGAGCCTTCCGATCACCGCGTCGAGCCGCGCGAGCGCCGCCCCCTCGCCCTCGGAGAGCGCCTCGAGGCCCTGCTGCGCTGCCTCGATCAGGCTCGCCGCGTGCGCGAGCCGCGTGTGCTCGGCGGTGAGCTCCGCCCACTCGCCGGGCGCGAGCCCGAGCGCGTCGAGCTCGCGCACCTCCCACTCGAGCCGCTCGCGCTCGGCGGCGAGCGCGGCGGCGTTGCTCTCGAACGCGATGCGGGTCTCGCGCCGCGCGCGCCAGGCGCGGTGCAGCGCAGCCACTTCCGCGGCGAGCGGAGCGTGGCCGCCGTAGGCGTCGAGCAGCCCGCGCTGCTCGGAGGCGTCGAGCAGCAGCTGGTGCTGGTGCTGGCCGTGGATGCCGACCAGCAGCTCGCCCGCCTCGCGCAGCTGAGCCGCCGTCGCCGGGCGCCCGTTCACGAACCCGCGCGAGCGGCCCGAGGCCTCGATCACGCGCCGCAAGAGGCAGGTGCCCTCCTCGCCGGCGAGATCGTTGCGCGCGAGCCACTCCGCGATCCGCGTGCGGGCGCCCGCGTCGAACTCGGCGCTCACCTCGGCGCGCGCTGCGCCACTGCGCACCACGAGCGCCTCCGCCCGCCCGCCCAGCGCGAGGGCGAGCGCGTCGATCAGGATGGATTTGCCCGCCCCGGTCTCCCCGGTGAGCACCGTGAAGCCCGGCTCGAACTCGAGCTCCAGCCGGTCCACGATCACGAAATCCTGAATGGTGAGCGACCGCAGCATGCCCGCGCCCGACTAGAATCCCCCCCAAAGATCAAGATCGGGCGTCAGCCCCGGATAGGCGCCGACCGGAGCGGATGAAATTCTCTGCTGGCCGGATCGCCGGCAATGAAATGGCGGCGTTCATCGGTGGTTGCATTCGGGCCTCGAGGAGGCCGCCTCCGCCCATCATGTCTCAATCCCGGTTCCAGTTGAGCTTCTCCCGCAGCATGTTGTAATAGCTGTGCCCCACCGGGTGCAGCAGGCTGATCGTGTGCCGGTAGCGACGCACCTCGACGCGGTCGCCCTCGCGCAGGTCGAAGCGCGAGTGGCTGTCGAAGTGCACGCGGGGATCGGCGGCGTTGTGCACGATGATCTCGATCGTGCAATCGCTGCTCACCACCACCGGGCGGTTCGAGAGCGTGTGGGGCGAGACCGGCACCAGCGCCATCACCGAGAGCGAGGGGTGCACGATCGGGCCGCCGGCGCTCATCGCGTAGGCGGTCGAGCCGGTGGGCGAAGCGACGATCAGCCCGTCGGAGCGCTGGGTATAGATGTACTCGCCGTCAATGCGCACTTCGAGCTCGATCATGTTGCCCTTGCTGCCCTTGCTCACCACCACGTCGTTGAAGGCGAGCTCCTCGAACACCTTCTCCGAGTCGGGATAGACCCGCCCTTCGAGCAGCATGCGCTCCTCGGCGACGAACTTCCCGTCGAGGATCGTGCCGAGGGTGTCGAGCATCGTGTCCACCGAGATGTCGGTGAGGAAGCCGAGCCGGCCCTGGTTGACGCCGACGAGCGCCACCTCGTAGGGCGCGAGCGTGCGCGCGATGTTGAGCATGGTCCCGTCGCCCCCGATCACGACGGCGAGATCGGCTTCCCGGCCCAGCTCCTCCAGCGCGAGCACCGGATAGCGGTCCTGCCGCACCTGCGAGGCGGTCAGGCGGTCGATCAGGACGCGGATCCCGCGCTGTTCGAGAAAGCCGGCGAGCCGCAGCAGCGGCGCGGCGATCTCCTGGCTCTTGTACTTGCCGATCAGCGCGACGGTCTTGAAAGGCTTTTTCATGGCCGCATTAAACCATAAAAGGCGCCGCCGGTGACCGGCGAGGGCCGGCCGGCGCGATCGGGCGCGAGGCGCGCGCCGCCACGCTCTTTCCGCTCGCCGCGCGCCGGTCGCAGGTCGCGGTTTTTAGTAAAATAGATTCATGAGCGAAACTCCGATCCTGAGCGAACGCGCGCAGATTCTGCTCAAGACGCTGATCGAGCGCTACATCGCGGAAGGCCAGCCGGTGGGCTCGCGCGCCCTGTCCAAGTATTCCGGGCTCGACCTCTCGCCGGCGAGCATCCGCAACGTGATGGCCGACCTCGAGGAGATGGGCTTCGTCGCGAGCCCGCACACATCCGCGGGGCGGGTGCCGACCGCGCGCGGCTACCGCTTCTTCGTGGACGCGCTGCTCACCATCAAGCCGCTCGACACCGTGGAAGTGCATCAGCTGGAGGAACACCTGCACGCGGACAACACCCAGAAACTGGTCGCGAGCGCCTCGCAGCTGCTCTCCGACCTGACGCATTTCGCGGGCGTGGTGATGACGCCGCGGCGCAGCCCCGGATTCCGCCACATCGAGTTCCTCAAGCTCTCGGACAAGCGCGTGCTGCTCATCATCGTGACTCCAGAGGGCGACGTGCAGAACCGCATCCTGTTCATGCAGAAGTCGTACACGCCCTCGGAGCTCACCGAGGCTGCGAACATCCTCAACCAGAACTACGCCGGGCTCACCTTCGACGAGATCCGGCGCCGCATCCGGGAGGAGCTCCGGCAGCTCACCGAGGACATGACGCGGCTCATGACCGCGGCGCTCGAGGCGGGCAGCCAGGCGCTGGCGAGCGAGGAGGTGGTGATCTCGGGCGAGGGCAATCTCCTCGACTCGCAGGATCTCTCCTCCAACATGGCGAACCTGAGGAAGCTCTTCGAGCTGTTCGAGCGCAAGACGGGCCTGCTCCAGTTGCTCGAACTCTCGAGCCGCGCGCAGGGCGTGCAGATCTTCATCGGCGGCGAATCCGGGGTGGCCCCGCTCGACGAGTGCAGCGTGATCACCGCGCCCTACAAGGTCGAGGGACAGGTCGTCGGCACGGTGGGCGTGATCGGCCCCACGCGCATGGCCTACGAGCGCGTCATCCCGATCGTGGACGTCACCGCGAAGCTGCTCTCGAGCGCGCTCGCCCAGCGCTAGGTTCCGCCTCCGGTGTTCAGCGCTCGCTGTCGCAACCCTGAACGCCGAGCCTCGGGCCTCGAGCTGCGAGCCTCGAACATTGAACCCTGAACCCCCTTTTGCCCACGGAACCGAGCCGCGCATCGGCGTGCTGCTGGTGCAGCTCGGAACGCCCGAGGCGCCTACCCCGGCCGCGGTGCGCGCCTATCTGCGGGAGTTCCTGTCCGACCCGCGGGTGATCGAGATCCCGCGCGCGCTGTGGTGGCCGGTGCTGCACCTCTTCGTGCTCACGACGCGGCCCGCGGATTCCGCCCGGCGCTACGCGCAGATCTGGACGAGCGAGGGCTCGCCGCTCAAGGTGCACACCGAGCGCCAGACGAAGCTGCTGCGCGGCTTCCTCGGCGAGCGCGTGAAGCTGCCGCTCGTGGTGGACTACGCGATGCGCTACGGCAGCCCCTCGATCGCGCAGCGGCTCGCGGAAATGAAGGCGCTCGGCTGCGACCGCATCCTGCTCGTGCCGCTCTACCCCCAGTACTCGGCGAGCACCACCGCGACCGCGGTGGACGCCGCGGCCGCCTGCCTGATGCGCACGCGCAACCAGCCGGCGCTGCGCACGGTGCGCGGCTTCCACGACCACCCGGGCTACATCGCCGCGCTTGCGGCGGGCGTGCGCGAGTACTGGACACGGCACGGCAAGCCCGACGTGCTGCTGATGAGCTTCCACGGGCTGCCGCGCGCCACCCTCGACAAGGGCGACCCCTACCACTGCGAGTGCCACAAAACGGGGCGCTTGCTCGGCGAGGCGCTCGGGCTCCAGCCGGCGCAGTACCGGGTGTGCTTCCAGTCGCGCTTCGGGCGCGCGCAATGGCTCAAACCCTATACCGCGGAGCTGCTCGCGCAGCTCGGGCGCGGGAAAGCCGGCCGGGTGGACGTGGTCTGCCCCGGATTCGTGAGCGACTGCCTGGAGACGCTCGAGGAGATCGCGATCGAGGGCAAGAGCCTTTTTCTGCGGGCCGGCGGGCGCGAGTTTCACTACCTCCCGTGCCTGAACGAGCGCGCCGACTGGATCCACGCGCTCGCCGACATCGTGGCGCAGAACCTGGCGGGCTGGAGCGCGGGCGCCTCGCACGAGGAGCTCGAGCTCTCGCGCCTGCGCGCGCTCTCGATGGGCGCAAAAATCTGAGCGGCTCCGCTTCCTGCGCCATGTAGCCCCGCCGCGCGCGCCCGTGCCGTGCCCTAAAATGCCTGCCGCACCAATCGGTTAACAGGAGTCGGTCGGATGCGGGCCGCCAAACCCCTAACCACTTGAATTGCCGCGATTTACCCCCATCTGCGCCAAGACGACCGGAGAACATGATGCAAGACGCCTTCGATACCACCCGAGCCGAAACCGAAACCCCCGCGGGGGAGTTGCCTTCCCAGGCCCCTGAAGTCGAGCCCCGGCCGGCTCCGCAGGACGCCGCCGGCGCTGAGCGCGCGGCCGCGCCGAGCCTGGAGGAGCAACTGCGCAAGGCGGAGCTCGCCGCGCTCGAGCACCACGACGCATGGCTGCGCGCCCGGGCCGAGGCCGACAACATCCGCAAGCGCGCGCAGCTCGAGATCGCCAACGCGCACAAGTACGCGCTCGAGAGCTTCGCGACCGAGCTGCTCGTGGTGAAGGACAGCCTGGAGGCCGCGCTCGCCGCCGAGCACCCCTCGGCGGAGAGCATGAGAAGCGGGGTGGAGCTCACCTTGAGGCAGCTCGCCGGCGTGTTCGAGCGCTTCAACCTCACCGAAATCAATCCTCTCGGCAGTAAATTCGACCCCCACCGCCACCAGGCGATCAGCACCGAGGAGTCGGAATCCGAGCCCAACACCGTGGTGAAGGTGCTGCAGAAAGGCTATCTCCTGCACGAGCGGGTGATTCGCCCCGCTCTGGTGGTGGTGGCCAAGCCCAAAGCCGTTGAAAAATGAGGGCTTACCCCCATATCCGACGGTAGCGGGCGAATCTTTCAGGAAAACCAGCGAGGTAGAACGATGGGCAAGATCATCGGCATAGACTTGGGGACCACCAATTCCTGCGTGGCCGTCATGGAAGGCGGCCAGGTGAAGGTGATCGAGAACTCCGAGGGCTCGCGCACCACGCCTTCGGTCGTCGCGTACATGGACGACGGCGAGATCCTCACCGGGGCGCCTGCCAAGCGGCAGGCCGTCACCAACCCCAAGAACACCCTCTACTCGGTCAAGCGCCTGATCGGGCGCAAGTTCAACGACTCCGAGGTACAGAAGACGATCAAGGTCGTGCCCTACCGGATCGTCGAGGCCGCGAACGGCGACGCATGGGTGGAGGTGCGCGGCAAGAAGATGGCCCCGCCCGAGATCTCGGCCCAAGTGCTGATCAAGATGAAGAAAACCGCCGAGGACTACCTCGGCGAACCGGTCACCGAGGCGGTGATCACGGTGCCCGCCTATTTCAACGATTCCCAGCGCCAGGCGACCAAGGACGCCGGCCGCATCGCGGGGCTCGACGTGAAGCGCATCATCAACGAGCCGACCGCGGCGGCGCTCGCCTTCGGCATGGACAAGCAGGGCAAGGGCGACCGCAAGATCGCGGTCTACGATCTCGGCGGCGGCACCTTCGATATCTCGATCATCGAGATCGCCGACGTCGAGGGCGAGAAGCAGTTCGAAGTGCTCTCCACCAACGGCGACACCTTCCTCGGCGGAGACGACTTCGACCAGCGCCTGATCAACTTCCTGTGCGACGAGTTCAAGAAGGAGCACGGAATCGATCTCAGGAAGGACATGCTCGCGCTGCAGCGGCTGAAGGATGCGGCCGAGAAGGCGAAGATCGAGCTCTCTTCTTCGCAGCAGACCGAGGTGAATCTCCCCTACATCACGGCCGACCAGTCGGGGCCGAAGCACCTCGCGATCAAGATCACGCGCGCGAAGTTCGAGAGCCTGGTCGAGGACCTCGTCGAGCGCACCATCGAGCCCTGCCGCATCGCGATCAAGGACGCCGGCATCAAGGTCTCCGACATCTCCGACGTGATCCTGGTCGGGGGCATGACGCGCATGCCCAAGGTCCAGGAGACGGTGAAGTCCTTCTTCGGGCGCGATCCGAGGAAGGACGTCAACCCGGACGAGGCGGTGGCGATCGGCGCCGCGATCCAGGCGGGTGTGCTGCGCGGCGACGTGAAGGACGTGCTGCTGCTCGACGTCACCCCGCTCTCGCTCGGCATCGAGACGCTCGGCGGCGTGATGACCAAGCTCATCCAGAAGAACACCACGATCCCGACCAAGGCGACGCAGATCTTCTCGACCGCGGAGGACAACCAGACCGCGGTCACGATCCACGTGCTCCAAGGCGAGCGCGAGATGGCGCGCGACAACAAGAGCCTCGGCCAGTTCAACCTGACCGACATCCCGCCTGCCCCGCGCGGGGTGCCGCAGATCGAGGTCACGTTCGACATCGACGCGAACGGCATCCTGCACGTGACCGCCAAGGACAAGGCGACCGGCAAGGAGAACAAGATCAAGATCCAGGCGGGCTCGGGGCTCACCGAGGAAGAGATCAAGCGCATGATCAAGGACGCCGAAGCGCACGCCGAGGAGGACCGCCGCGCGCGGGAACTCGTGGAAGCGCGCAACCAGTGCGATCACATGATCCACTCGGTGCGCAAGGCGCTCAAGGAACACGGCGAGAAGGTGGGCGCCGAAGAAAAGGAGCGAATCGAGAAGGCGCTCAAGGAGGCCGAGGAATCGCTCAAAAGCGACGACAAGGCCGCGATCGAGGCGAAGACCCAGGCGCTCGCGCAGGCCGCGCACAAGCTCGCCGAGCGGATGTACAAAGAAGAGCAGGCGCAGCAGAAGGAGGCGCAGCGCGAGGGCGCCGCGGCCTCCGGCGGCGGCAAGGATCAGGGCAACGTCGTGGACGCCGAGTACACGGAAGTCAAAGACAAAAAGTGAATGCGCGAAGGGCGAAGGGTGAGGAGTGAAACACAGCCATCGCAGCTTGCGAGCCTGGCACAGGGCGATCGAGCTCGTTGACGAGATTTGCCGCCCGACCTCATCCTTCCCGGAATCAGAGCGCCACGGCCTCACGCCGCGATTGCGGCGTGCGGCCGTTTCCGTACCGGCCGATCTTGCGGCAGGATCGGCGCAGCCTGGGACAAGAACACTGCTTCGCTTTCCGGGCATCGCTCCCGGAGCCCGGCCGGAATCGGACGCTATGGTCGAGTCTGCTGCACGACAGGGATGCATGCTGGAAGTGGAAGAGCCTCGAAGAATTGACAACGCCACGGGACCGATCGTGGGACCGTCCGCATCGCTCGAGCGGCGGTCTTGACCCTTCACACAAAAAATGGCGAAGCGCGACTACTACGAAGTGCTGGGAGTCAACCGGGACGCCTCCGAAGAGGAGATCAAGAAGGCGTACCGCAAGCTCGCCATGAAATGGCATCCGGACCGCAACCCGGACAACCCGAAGGCCGAGGAGTACTTCAAGGAGGCCAAGGAAGCCTACGAGATCCTGTCCGACCCCCAGAAACGTGCCGCCTACGACCAGTTCGGCCACGCGGGCGTGGACCCGGCGGCCGCGGCCGGCGCCGGCGGCTTCCGCGCCGGCGGCTTCGAGAATTTCGCCGACGCCTTCGGCGACATCTTCAGCGACATCTTCGGCGGCGGGCGCGCCCGCTCCACCGTCTATCGCGGCGCGGACCTGCGCTACAACCTCGAGATCTCGCTCGAGGAGGCGGCACGCGGCACCGAGACCCGGATCCGCATCCCGGCGATGGAAGAATGCGACACCTGCCGCGGCAGCGGCGCGCGTCCCGGCACCGCGCCTTCCACCTGCCCGACTTGCCACGGCCACGGCCAGGTGCGCATGCAGCAGGGCTTCTTCTCGATCCAGCAGACCTGCCCGCGCTGCCACGGCGCCGGCAAGATCGTGACCTCGCCCTGCCCGGCGTGCGGCGGCGCCGGGCGCGTCAAGCGGCACAAGACGCTCGCGGTCAAGATCCCGGCGGGCGTGGACGAGGGCGACCGCATCCGGCTCTCGGGCGAGGGCGAGGCGGGCGTGAACGGAGGGCCGCCGGGCGACCTCTACGTGGTGATCCATCTCAAGCCGCATCCGGTGTTCCGGCGCGACCACAACGATCTGCACTGCGAGATGCCGATCAGCATCACCACCGCCGCGCTCGGGGGCGAGATCGAGATCCCGACGCTCGACGGCTACGCCAAGATCCGGATCCCGTCCGGAACGCAGACCGGGCAGATGTTCCGGCTGCGCGGCAAGGGCATCCGGGGCGTGCGCTCGAGCGGCCCCGGCGATCTCATCTGCCACGTGGTGGTGGAGACCCCGGTCAACCTCACGCCGCGCCAGAAGGAGCTACTGCTCGAGCTCGAGGCGATCAACCAGAAGGACGGCGGGCGCCACAACCCCAGGGCCAAGTCCTGGATGGAGAAAGTGCGGGAGTTCTTCGCGCAGTGATGGATGGCAGGCACGCCAGGCAGCGGGCCGCGCAGCCTCCTACCGCTCCGGACCCGCGCGCTTTCGAATATCCCCTGATTTCAGGATTCGCCCCCCGGGCCCCGGCCGGATCGTGCCGCATCCCAGGCCGCGCGGCACGGCAGGACCGATAGCCGGATCCTAGAGCCAGCCGGCCCGGCGCAGCCGGTAGAAGAGGTAGCCGTCTATCGCCGCCATCAGGAAAATCGCGAGCGGATAGCCGTAGTACCACTCGAGCTCCGGCATGTACTTGAAATTCATGCCGTAGATGCCCGCGATCATGGTGGGCACGGCGACCAGTGCCGCGTAGGCGGCGAGCCGCTTGGTGGTCTCGTTCTCCTGGAGCTGGATGAGCGAGAGCTGCACCGAGATGGCCGTGCTCAGCATTTCGCGCAGGCTCTCGATGCTCTGGTTGATGCGCAGCAAGTGGTCGTAGACATCGCGCAGATAGTCCTGCACGCCCACGCAGATCTCCGGCACGCGCCCTCCGTAGAGCTTGCCCACGGTCTCCAGCAGCGGCCCCGCCGCGTGCTTGAGGACATTGAGCTTCTGCTTGAGCGCGTAGAGCGCCTCGATGCTCTCGCGCGGCGTCGCTCCCGAAAAGATCCTGCGCTCGAGCGCGTCGAGCTCGTCCTCCAGCGCCTCCACCGCGGGAAAATAACGATCCACCACCGCGTCCAACAGCGCATAAAGAACGAAACCCGGTCCGGACCGGAGCAGGTGCGGCTCGCGCTCGCAGCGCGCGCGCACGCCGGCGAAGCCCTCGCGCGTCGCAGTGCGCACCGACAGAATGTAGTTCTGCGCCGCGAAAATGCAGACCTCGCCCTCGTGCAGCTCATCCTCGCCTTCCACCACCTCGACCGTGCGCACCACGACGAAGATCGAATCGCCGTATTCCTCGAGCTTCGGGCGCTGGTGGCCGTGCTGCGCGTCCTCCACCGCCAGCTCGTGCAAGCCGAACTGCCGCTGCATCTCCTCGAGCTCGCGCGGCTGCGGGTCCTTCAGCGCGACCCAGACGAAACAGCCGGGCAGCTCCAGGTAGCGGTGAATGTCCTCCTGCGAGATATCGGCAAGCTTCCTGCCGTCCTGGTAAGCCGCGCAGTTGACGAGCATGAGCGCATGAACCTCCCGACGCGGCAATGATATCGGAAATGAGGCCGAGGCACGCGTGCCTCGGAAAACCGGTCAGCAATCAATTCAGCGTGGTGCAGGAATCCGAGGCTTCAATGAGGCCGAGGCACGTCTGCCTCGGAAAACTGGCCATCCGGCCCGAGGGATTCCACGATTCCTCGGCGCGTGAATGCGCTCGCCTTCACCCGGCTCCTCCGGCAGCGTGCCGCCCGCTCGGTCGACGCGCCTGTGCCTGATCTTTCCCTCGACGGTATCGGCGCTGTGCGCGAACTCGGCCTGCACCCATTCGAGGTAGGCAAGCCGCGGGCAGTACACGTACTCGTTGAGCATGCGCACCGGAATGAGCGGAGCTTCGGGTGAAAGCTCCGGAAATGCGAGCGGCAGCTCCCGCTGCTCGGGCATAAAGCGGTCCCCTCCCTCTGCCGAAGGGCGTCGCGCCCCGGGCCGATCAATTTACCAGACCCGCAGGCGGGCATTCCCGGCAGGGCCGGGCAGGGGCGGAAAACGCAGAATCGGAGCGCAGGGCGCCTCGAGCCGCTCGCCGCCCCGTCCGCAATCGGGCGCCTGGCGCCGCGATGCGGGCGGCAACATCCCGGCCTGGTCGATTGCGCTTCGATCCCGCCGGCCTTGTCCGCGCCTACCGGCAGACCCGCATCTTGCATGGCCGGCCATCTTCTACGGCGCGAGCGCGAGCCCGCCGATCGGCGCGAAGCGCGCGCCAACCGCGTTCGGCGCGGCTGCGAGTTCCGCGATCCGCCTGCCGAGACGGGATGCCGGCAGCATCGTGTTTTCCGACGAACGCACGCGACCGGCAAAGCCGAGGGCGAGGGGCCGAGCGGCCGCGCGCCGCAGCGGATTCGAGCAACCGATCGGCGGGGAGGCGGGCCGCGCGAAGGCGATCCTCCCACGGCCGGCCGTTGCGTGCCTGCCGTGCCCCGCGAATTCGACGAATCCTGGCCGCGCCATCCCCCGCCGCTTGCCCCCATCGCGCAGCTCCTTCATCATTGTGCCCTGGTGAAACGCGCTCTCGTGGCCGCAGCCCGGAGCCCGATCATCTTGCGATCCCATGTTCCGCGAGCCGCATGCGATGCGGCCGAACGACCGTCGAATCGGAGCGAGACAATCACCATGACGAACCGCCCCCGTCCGAATTGCCTGACCAGCGCCATCGCCCTGCTCGGCTTTTGCGCCGCCGCCGGTATTGTCCAAGGCGCCGATTCGCCGTATCCGACCCGCCCGATCCGGCTGGTCGTGCCGTTCGCGCCCGGCGGCGGCGTGGACACCACAGCGCGAATCATCGGCCCGAAGCTGAGCGAGTTCATGGGCCAGAACTGGGTCATCGACAACCGCACCGGCGCCGCCGGCAACATCGCGAGCGAGATCGTCGCCCGCGCCGCCCCGGACGGCCACACGGTGTTGTTGGCGCTCGACACGCAGCTCACGGCGAATCCGAGCCTCTACAATCTGCCGTTCAGCGTCGAAAAGGACCTGCAGCCCGTCGTCATACTCGCCGTCAGCGATCAGACCCTGGTCGTGCATCCCGGAGTCGCGGCCAGGACGCTCAAGGAGTTCGTCGCTCTGGCCAAGCAGAAGCCCGGCGCCCTGCGTCATGGATCGGCCGGCGTGGGCAGCTCGAACCACCTCGCCGCCGAGTTGTTCAAGAAGGTCGCCGGGCTCGATATCTTGCACGTCCCCTATAAAGGGGCGGGCCCCGCGATCGCCGCGATCCTGGGAGGCGAAATCCAGATGAACATCAGCTCCACCGCCTCGACGCTCGAGCACATCAAGGCCGGGCGGCTGCGCGCGCTGGCGAGCACCGGTCTGGAGCGCAGCAAGGCGCTGCCGGAAGTGCCAACGGTGGCGGAGTCCGGCTACCCCCGATTCGAGGCGATCCAGTGGTATGCGCTGGTGGTGCCGGGCGGGACGCCGAAGCAGATCGTCGCGCGCATTCACAAGGACTCCGTCAAAGCCCTGCAAAACGCCGAGGTGCAGGCCTCGATGGAGCGCCTGGGCTTGCAGCAGAACCCCTCCACGCCCGCGGACATTGCCGCGCGCATCAAGCGGGAGACGGCGAAGTGGTCCGGAATCATCAAGGAAGCGGGAATCCGCGTTCAATAAACCGCGGAAGCTCGTAAAGGCGTCAGGACCTTTTCGCACCCGGCGCCGAGCGCCTGCCGGTTGCGTTCGATCCAGCCCGAGCAGCGCGCGGGCTTCCCCCGGAAAGCGCGACGCGAGACGCGCGGCTCGCGCGGATCAGCATGCCGCTGCGCCGGCTCCTCACTCGGCGGCGAGAGCGAACAACCCGAGCCCGAAGTGGCAGCCGAAGCCCAGCGCGATGGGGCCGCGAACCGGGCGGGCGAAGCGCAGCCCCAGCATGCGCCCGAGCGCATCGGGCTGCACTAGGCCGCGCTTGCGACGGAAGCGATGGAAATGCACTGGCCTGAGCTCTCGCCCTGCAAAGTGCACCGCTCTCACATCGTCGATCTCGATCAGTTCCGGTAACGCATCGCCCCGCCCTCGCCATTCCCGGCGCAACTGCTCGAGCAGCGCCGCGCGCAGCGCTGCCGGCGAACGCAGTTGCGGCTTCTTCAGGTGCCACGGGTGCAGGTAGGGCGTGACGCTGCGCCACACGTCAGATTCGCCCGCGAGACGCGAAACCTGCCCGAACAAGGCCGCTCGACCGATACCTTCCAGCATCAATCGCAACGGCTCGCCCTCGTCGCGCGTGACCTCGCGCAGTGCGGTCAGCACGCGTATGGCATCTGCGCCGAAACCGCCGGGCGCATGAATCACCACGTGCTCGATCTCGCCGCGCTCGTTCGGCTCTGGCAGCCAGAACGCATGCGCATGACGGTTGGTCGGCGGCAGCGCGTGGCCGGACAGCTCGGCCGGGATGCGGTCCGGCCCGAGCTGCCGCCTCGCCGCCCCCATCGCCGCCAGACGCAGCGCCTCGCCGATTCGCACCGCCTCCTCGATGCGCGGCAGCGGTTTGCCATAAAGGGCAAAGCGGGCGGTCGTGAGAATCCTCCGCCCCGCCACGACGGCAAGGGACCGCTCAGCTCTCGCAGGGTTCAAACTGGCCGAGCCCAAAGTGAGCGTCCTTACCGAGGGCTGGTTTCGAAAGCCTGATGGGCTGGTCGAAGTGGAGTTCTAGTTCATACCCCCATCGCCGCGAAAACCCAACCGTCCTCGAACCGGAATGGTCCAGCGTGTAACGATGAACCGATACCGCTGCGCGTCGAGGCGTGTCTTTGATGGAGAAAGTCGTCGTCAGTCCGATACCAGCAAGAATCTGCGTGACCCAATCCGTCAGCGGCGCGTTGCGACGATCCCTCTGCAAATGTTCTGGGATCACAAGCGGGGTGCGGTTGCGCCAGATTATTCAGCACCGCTTCGGCGACGACCGTGATGGGATACGGATCATCGGGCGCCAGTCGAATGCGCTCGACCGACAGCAGCGCATCGAGTTCCGAGGTGCTCAGACAACCGCTCGGTATCTGGACCACGAGAAGTTCCAAGAAACGCGCTCTTTCGGTCGGCCGCAGGAGGTAATACAGATGATCGTGCCTTGGTTGCGGCTCGCCGTCGTCCTTACACCCCGTCAAGGCGACGGAATGCCCCTTCGGACTCGATCTCTCGAAGTGTCGCACCACCGCATCGCGGAACGCCCGGGAAACGCGCACCGTGTGTTTTACCGGAATAGGGATGCGTCGGGCGAGACGGAGCCGGATTTCGCTGACTGGAACCGTTGCTCGCGCAGCAGCCCCGGCTCGAGGCTTTCGAACAGCCGGTCGAAGACGAGCAGCGCCTGGAGCTCCCGCGCGTTGAACCACAGGCCGGGAAGCTCGTAGACTCCGCCTCCGGCCTCGCGCCGGTAATAGTAGCCGGGGGGATCCTCGCTCCACTCGATCGGCGCCCCCAGGAACTGGCGCATGTACGAGATCAGCCGGAAGACGGTGGGCTCGGAACACTCGAGCCGGCGCATGAGCTCGGCGCGCGCGACCGGAACGTGCCGCCCGTGCAGGATGCTGTGCAGTTGATAGATGCGGTCGAACTTGTCCATGAAAAAGCTCGCGGGCTTTCAGCCCGGCGCGAACTTTTTTGCACCGCAGCCCATGATCGGCTTGTCCGGGCAAACCCGTCAAGCGCGATGGCGCTCGACGAACTCCCAGTCGATCCCGAGGCCGAAGCCCGGCTTGTCGGTCAAGTGCACGAAGCCGCCGCGCACCTCGGCGCGCTCGGTGAAGATTCCGAACCACAGCGGATCGCGCTCCGGCCCGCCGTGCACCTCCACCCCGAAACCCGCGCCCGGGAACGCCGCCACGAGGTGGGCGTGGACCTCGGGCGCGAGGTGCGGCGCGATCATGACGCCGTGCTGCTCGGCGAGCTGCGCCACGCGCAGCGCCTCGGTGAAGCCGCCCGCGCGCGTCGCGTCGAACTGCACGTAGCGGATCGCCCCCGCCGCGACGAAATCACGCACGCTGTGACGCGTGAGCTCGCGCTCGCCGTGGGCGAGCGGGATGCGGGTCGAGCGCGCGAGCCGCGCGAAATCGGCGGGCGTCAGGTACCAGTGCAGCGGCTCCTCCAGCCAGAAGACGTCGAAGGGCTCCACCGCGCGGGCGAAGGCGATCGCGGTCGCGAGATCGTAGGGCGCGTTGAGATCGAGCATGAGCGACGCCTCCCGCCCGATCGCCTCGCGCACCGCGCGCACGCGCTCCACCTCCTCGGCAGGCGCGAGCGCGCCGGACTTGAGCTTCACCGCGCGGAAGCCCTTCGCGACGAAGGCCGCGAGCTCGCGCGCGCAGTCCTCGTGCCCCGCGCCTTCCCGGTAGTAGCCGCCGGTCGCATAGCAGAACACCGGCCCGGGCCCGCCGCCCAGCAGCCGCCAGACGGGAAGCCCGGCGGCCTTGCCCTTGATGTCCCAGAGCGCGAGGTCGATGCCGCCGATCGCCGCCAGCGCCTGCGGGCGCGATGCGCGCGGCAGCGG
>DATLZE010000048.1:0-18709 GCA_035574195.1 Burkholderiales bacterium
GGTCGAGATGAAGGAGAAGAAGGCGCGGGTGGAGGACGCGCTGCACGCCACGCGCGCTGCGGTGGAGGAGGGCATCGTGCCGGGCGGGGGTGTGGCGTATCTGCGCGCGCGCCAGGCGCTGGAGGGCAAGATCAAGGGCGACAATCACGATCAGGACTGCGGTGTGAAGATCGTGATGCGCGCGCTGGAGGAGCCGCTGCGCTGGATTGCGGCGAACGGCGGCTACGAGCCCTCGGTGGTGGTGAACAAGGTGGCGGAGGGCAAGGGCAACTACGGGTTCAACGCCCAGAGCGGCGAGTACGGCGACATGATGCAAATGGGCGTGCTCGACCCCACCAAGGTCGCGCGCTGTGCGCTGCAGAACGGGGCTTCGGTGGCGGGGCTCATTCTCACCACCGATGCGATGGTGGCGGAGCTGCCGAAGGAGGAGTCCCACGCCGGCCACGGCCACGGCATGGGCGGCATGGACATGTGAGGAGCCCGCGAGCCATCCCCCGCGCCCGCGGCGCGCCCTCGAGCGATTTGGGGGCGGCGGGGATGAGGAAGCCCGGAAACCCCGCGCCCGCGGGGTTTCTTTTTCTGGCCCCGGCCCGCAACTAGCCAAGGAAGGCCTCTTGCGGCATTCGGTCCGCGCGATCAGATCCCGCACGGGCGCAACTTCTGCGGCCCCGATGCCTCGGCTAGAATGATGCGGCCATGCCGCTCGACATTTTCCTGGTGTCGGCTGCCCGTGCGCTGGTGGAGGTGGCGGGCATGCTCCTGCTCGGGCAGGGCGTGTTGTGGATCTTCGGGCCCAAGGCGCGCGAGGGCAACTTCATTTACGATCTCTTCAAGCGCGGCACCGCACCGATCGTCCGGCTCACGCGCCTCATCACGCCCCGCATCGTGCACGACGCGCACATCGGCCTCGTCGCGTTCTTGCTGCTCGCCTGGATCTGGATCGGGCTCGGCTTCTGGAAGCGCCACCTGTGCGTCACCCAGGGCGTGCAGTGCTGAATGGCCCCGCGGGAAGTTCCGATGAGGCAGGCCCGGCTCCGACCCGGGTGGAGGTTTTCTCGTCGCGTTTCTTGACGCTGGCGGCAATTAACGATTAAATACCGCGCTTTCCGCAGGCTGGGCCCTGCGGCAAGAGGCGCTTTCAGCCCCAGGTCATGGTGTCCGGAGGCCAGGTAGCTCAGTTGGTAGAGCAGAGGACTGAAAATCCTTGTGTCGGCGGTTCAATTCCGTCCCTGGCCACCATTCCCGCTCCTCGTCCTGAGCGGACGAGGGCGCGCCGCCGGCGCTAGCTGCCGCTCTCCGACTTGAGGATCTCCATCCCCGCTTGCAGGCAGCGCTCGATGCGCGCCTTCTCTTTCGCGATCGCCTCGTCGGTCCACTGCCAGAAGCCGCGCTTGGTCTTCATTCCGAGGTGGCCGCGCTCGACCATCTCCTTGAGCAGCGGGGGCGGCGCTTTCTCGTTGTAGAGGTGGGGATAGACGGAGCTGCCGGCGTAGAAATTGGTGTCCCAGCCCGACATCTCCTTTTGCATCATCGGGCCGCAGGCGATGTAGCGGAAGCCGAAGCCGTAGCGCACCGCGGTATCGATGCCTTCGGGCGTGGTGACGCCGTTCGCCACCAGCCACAGCGCTTCCCGCATGAGCGCGTGCTGCAGGCGGTTGCCGACGAATCCGGGCACGTCTTTTTCGACCAGGATCGGCGCCTTGTCGAGCTCCTTCATGAGCGCAACGAGCCGCCCGGCGACCGCGGGATCGGTGAACTCGGCCCGGATCACTTCCACCAGCGGCACGAGGTGCGCCGGCATGAAGAAGTGCAGCCCCGCGATCCGCGCCCGGGTCGCGAACGGCCCGCCGATGCTGCCGATGGGGAAGGTCGAGGTGTTGCTCGCGAGAACGGCCTCCGGGCGCGCGAGGCGCTCGAGCTCGCCGAAGATGCGGTGCTTGAGCGCGAGATCCTCGGTCGCCGCCTCCACCACCACCTCGATCTCGCGCCAGGGAAGCTGCTCCAGCGCGGCGTAAGCGCTCACTCGTTGCGCGTTCTGCGGCGGCGCGCCGAGCTTGGCGAGCCCAGCCGCAACGCGCGGCGCGAGCGCCTCGCGCGTCCTCTGCGAGGGGCTCATCACGTGCACGTTCCAGCCGCCGGCGGCGAAGACGATGGCGATGTCTCCGCCCATGATGCCGCCGCCGACGACCGCGACATGGGATGGATGCGCTGGCATGGTTCAGGCTCCGGTATGCGGTGGTGTGCGTCCCGTGAGGCAGGGCCTCATGGCGCCTCTCAGTTGACGCGGGTCGCGGTCCATTTCACCTCGCCCGCGCTCCCGGGCAGCTTGGCCGTGCCCTCGATGGTGTTGCCGGAGACGCGCCCTGTGAAATCGCGGCGGATCGGATTGGAGCCGGTCGGCTCGTACACCGTGAAGCTCAGCTGGTCGCCCACGAGCTTCGCGTTGCGCAGCTGTCCGGTCTTGCCGTCGAGCCTGACCAACCCCTCGACCTGCTGGAAGTGCTGGCGCAGGACCATTTCGTAGTCCTTGGGGCCGTTGCCGGAGAGGCTCCAGCGCCAAGTGCCCTCGACCCGCGCGGGCACGATCCACAGATAGGCGGTGCGCCCCTCCGTGGTGTCGGTCTGGTCGGGCTGCCAGTCGTCCATGTTGAAGGCGTGCGACACGACTCGGGTGCCCGGCTTCATCTTGAGGATGGTCGGGCGCAGCTTCAGATTGAGGCTGGGCAGAAGATAGAGTGTGAGCACCGTCGCCTGGCTGAAGTCGCTCTCGAAGATGTCGCCGCGGATGAACTGGGCGCGGCCCGCGACCCCCTCCTTCTCGGCGGCGCGCTTGGAGAGCTCGACCATGTCGGGGTTGTACTCGATGCCGAGCGCGCGCGCGCCGCGCTTGGCGGCGGCGATCACGGTGCGCCCGTCGCCCGAGCCGAGGTCGATGACGTAGTCCTTGGGCGTGACCTTGGCCATGTCGAGCATGCGCTCGACCAGCGCCTGCGGCGTGGGCACCCAGATGACGTCCTTGCCTTCCTGGCCGACCTGGGGCGTGTACTCCTGCTGCTGGGGCTTGCTCTGGGCGAGGGCCGGCGCGGCGAGCGCGAGCGCGAAGACAAGGGCGGCGATGCGGGCTGGAAACGACCTGGCGCAATGCATGGGCTGCTCCGTGTGATTGAAAAAAGTTCGGCGGCCGCGCCGCCGGGCGGGGGCGATTGTGCCGGGCGCATAGTTTACAGCAGGCGGATGCGCAATTCCGGGCGGGAGCGCGCGGCCGCCGCGGCCTGGCCATCCGCGGTCCTGATCGCCGGCGCCCCGCGCGCGAGCTCCTCCGTTCATCGTTGCTCCTCGGGGCGCCCGTCGAGCGTCGCCCCGCTCGCGAGCAGATCGGCGATCTCGGACTCGCCGTAGCCGAGCTCGCGCAGGATTTCCACGCTGTGCTGCCCGAGCTTGGGCGCGGGCCGCAAATCGCGCCGTGCGCCCTTCGAAAGCTTGTTGGGAAGCGCCATGTTGACGATCTTGCCCTCGGTCGGGTGCTCGACCACCTGGAAGAAGCCGACCTCGTTGAGATGCGGATCCTCCATCAGCGAGTCGAGCGTGTGGTAGGGCATCGCCGGCACGTCGCAGCGGTCGAAGATCTCCAGCCACTCGGCGGTGCTCTTCTGCCGCAGCGCCTCGGCCCGGATGCGGAAGTATTCGCGCACGTTCTTGAAGCGCGCCGCCACCGAGTTGAAGCGGGGGTCGTCCTTGAGCTCGGGGCGCCCGATCGCCTCGAACAGAGCGAACGCCTGAGCGTCGGTATTGGCCGAGACGCAGATCCAGCCGTCCCGGGTCTGGAGCGGCCGCGCCTGCGGATCGAGCAGCCGCGGATCGCCCGTGCCCCCGCGCGCGGGCACGAAGGTCTTCTGGTACATGTGCTCCGAGAGCACGAAGGCGGCCATGTTCTCGAACATGGGGATCTCGATCGCCTGGCCCTCGCCGGTGCGGCAGCGGTGCACGAGCGCCATCAGGATCATCTGCACGGCGATCAGCCCCACGGTCTTGTCCGCCACCACCATCGGCAGATAGCGCGGCTCGCCGGCAGCGCGGTGGTAGAGCGCGGCGATCCCGGCCGAGCCCTGGATGATGGAGTCGTAGGCCGGCTTGTCGCGATAGCGCCCGTCCTGGCCGAAGCCGTACATCCCGCAGTAGATGATCTGCGGGTTCACCGCGCGCACGTCTTCATAGGAGAGCTTCATGCGCGCCATCGAGGAGGGGCGGTTGTTCCATACCAGCACGTCGGCGCCCTCGAGCAGGCGCAGCAGCACCGCGTGGCCGGCGGGTTTCTTGAGGTCGAGCACGATGCTGCGCTTGTTGCGGTTGAGATGCAGGAACTTGGGGCCCATCCCGGGGGTGACGCCGGGCCCGCCGATGCTGCGCCCGAGATCCCCCGAAGGCGACTCGACCTTGATCACCTCGGCGCCGTAATCGGCGAGGATGAGCGTCGCGAGCGGCCCCACCACCACCGAGGTGAGGTCCACCACGCGCACGCCTTCGAGCGGGCCGCCCGCCATCAGCGCGCACTCCGGGGCGCAAGGCGCGAGCCGCGAGGCGGAGGAACGGCTCCCGCTTTCATCGGAATTCCGCCTCCGCGGTGAGCGCGAGCGCGCCGTCCTTGTCCGCAGCCCACAGCTTCGCCGTCTTGTTGTCGGGCGCGGGCTCGCCCCCGAGGGCGATCGGCTCGTTCACGAAGAGCGCGCGCACGTTGCGCGAGGAGAGGTGGCGCAGCGGGGTGCTGGCGTGGGTGCGGATCAGCTCGTAGAGGAGGAGCGTGGTGAGCCCTCCGTTCATCACCAGATTGGGGTAACCCTCGACCTGAGTCACGTACGGGTAGTCGTAGTGGATGCGGTGCCCGTTGAAGGTGAGCGCGGAGTAGCGGAACAGCAGCACCGGGTCGGGGGTGACGGTGCGGCTCCATACGGCGCGCGTGGGCGCGGGCTGGGGCGAGGGGGCCGGGGCGCCGGGCGCCGGCGCCTCGCGGTAGACGATGTCCTGCTCCTCGGTGATCGCGAGCCCGCGCGGGCCCGCGATCTCGGTTCTCACCGTCACGAAGACCATCTGTCCCGTGCGCCCCTGCTTCACGGCCACATCCTGGATCACCGACTCGCGCCGCACCTCGTCGCCCACGCGCAGCTCGGCGTGGAAGGTGGTGCGCTTGCCTGCGAACATGCGGCGCGGCAACGGCACCGGCGGCAGGAAATCGCCGCGCCGCGGATGGCCGTCGGGCCCGATCTGCGAGTGGCGCACGACGTGCGGGAACAGCACCGAGTGCCAGCCCGCTGGCAGGGGGTCGCCCACGCGGGGGAAGGGATCGTCGCGGTCGAGCGTCGCCGCCAGTCGGTGCACGAGCGGCACCGTCACGTAGTCCACCGCGCTCTGCTTGCGGCCGATCCATTCCTTGAGCTTTTCGAGTTCCTGCGTCATGCGCTTCGCCTCCGAATCATTCGTTACAGAGGACACAACGACCACGAAGGGCGATCGAGATTGCGCGCTGCAGTCGCAGAAAAAGCGCAGAGCGAATCGGGCAGGCAATCCCCGGTCACTCGCTCGTTCGTCCTCGTTTGCTGCCGGGCCTCGCTCGGGGTGCTTTCTCCGTGCTGCGCGCGGCCGGTTGGCGCGTCATGGATGCGCGGCGGCGAGCGTGCGCGCCTCGCGCCGCTTGATCGCTTCGTAGCGCGCGATGAGCTTGCGCGCGCGCTCGACCACCGGGACGTCGATCATCTTGCCCTCGATCTGGAAGGAACCCCGCCCCGCGGCGGCGGCCTCGCGGTCCATCTCGATCACGCGGCGCGCGTAGGCGATCTCCTCCTCGCTCGGGGTGTATTCCTCGTTCACGATCTTGACCTGGCCGGGATGGATGCAGCCCGCGCCCTCGAAGCCGAAGCGGCGCGAGCGCCGCACCATGGCGCGGAAGCGCTCCCAGTCGCTGAAGTCGGCCACGGTGCCGATGAAGCCGAGCGGCATCACGCCCGCGGCGCGCGCCGCGATGATCATGTGCTGCTTCGGGTGCAGCAGCACCTCCTCGTCGGGCTGCATCCCGCACTCCAGCGCGAAGTCCTCGCCGCCGATGTTCATCGCCACCACGCGCGCGCTCGCGCGCGGGATCTCGGCGATGCGCGCGAACGAGTCCGCGGTCTCGATCATGGTGATGAACTTGGTGTGCCCGTGCGGCAGGCCGCGCCGGCTCTCGAGCTCCGAGACGAATTCGTCGAGGAGCTGCACGTGCGAGGCGCTCTGCACCTTGGTGATCGCGATCGCGTCCACCTCCGGGCACACCGCGTGCTCGAGATCGCGCACCGCGAGTCCGAGCGGGCGGTTGATCCGCACCACCACATCGGCGCCCCCGCGCCGCACGCGCGCCGCGTTCTGCGGCACCAGCGCGCGCGCGCGCTCTTTCTCCGCCGCCGGCACGCTGTCCTCCAGATCGAGCTGGATCGCGTCGGCGCCGCGGGTGTGCGCCTTCTCGACGAATTTCTCGACGTTGACCGGCACGTAGAGAAGGGAGCGCCACACCGGCAGTTCGCGCGCCACGGGATTCTCCATCAGGCTTCGGCCGCGGCGGCCCTGCGGCGCCCGCGGCCCCGGTAGATTACGCCATCGGCCGCAAGCCGTGCCAGCTCTTCCCCGCTCAGCCCGAGCGCGCCCAGCACCTCCTCGTTGTGCTCGCCGAGCGCGGGTGCCGGGCGCCGGATCGCGCCGGGGGTGGCCGAAAGGCGCGGCACCACGCAGTGCATCGGGAGCGAGCCCATCTCCTCGTCGGGCAGCTCGACCACCATCTCGCGCGCGCGCACGTGGGGATCCTCCAGGATCTGCGCAATGTCGTAGATCGGGCCGACCGTCACCTGCGCGCGGTCGAAGAATTCGAGGTTCTCGGCGAGCGTCAGGCGGCCGATGAACTCCCCGATGATCGCGTCGAGCGCGGCGGCGTTCTGCACTCGATCGGCGTTGGTGCGAAAGCGCGGATCCTCGATCAGCTCCGGGCGCCCGATCGCCCGCAGCAGCCTCTCGGTCATCGCTTGGGTGGAGGCCGACAGGCACACCCATCTGCCGTCGCGGGTGCGGTAAGCGTTGCGCGGGGCGGCGGTGGTGGAGCGGCTGCCGGTGCGCGGGCGCAGGCGACCGCTCGCGCGGTAGCTCGCCGCCTGCGGCCCCATGATCGAGAACAGCGGCTCGAGCAGCGAGACGTCTATCACCTGCCCGGGGCCTCCGCGCACCTCCACCTCGCGCAGCGCGATCATCGCGGCGTACGCCCCGTAGAGGCCTGCAGTGCAGTCGGCGAGTTGCATCGGCGGCAGCACCGGCTCGCGGTCGGCGAAGCCGTTGAGCGCCGCGAATCCCGAGGCGCCCTCGGCGAGCGTGCCGAATCCCGGCTTGTGGCGGTAGGGACCGCTCTGGCCCCAGCCGCTCACCCGCACGATCACGAGCCGGGGGTTGCGCGCGTGGAGCGCTTCGGGAGCGAGGCCCATCTTCTCGAGCGTGCCGGGGCGGAAGTTCTCGATGAAGATGCGCGCGGTCGCGGCGAGCTGCAGCACGATCTGCACCGCCTCGCGCCGGCGCAAGTCCAAGCACACGCTCTTCTTGTTGCGCGCGTAGACCTTCCAGTTGGTGGCGACCCCCGCCACCAGCCAATCGCGCAGCGGATCGCCTTCGGGCGGCTCGACCTTGATCACCTCGGCCCCGAAGTCGGCGAGCAGCAGGGAGAGCATGTTGCCCGCCACCACGCGCGAAAGATCGAGCACGCGCACCCCGTCGAGAGGGCAGCGGGCCTCGGGTTCGAAGGACCTCGCGGGCGGCACGGGCATGAGCGGAGCCTGTCAGAAACGGTCAAGCAACCCTTGCCCCACAGGGCACGGGGAGCACAGAGCACGCATCGGGGCTCGTTCCGGGGACCCCAGGCGGAGTGCGCTCCGTGGCCAAAGGGCGATTGATTTTACCGGCGTGCATCGGCGCCCGGCGGCGGTTCATGGTTTGACGGCCGCTAGCGAGACTCGGCGCTGCTCGTGAGCTGGCGCTCGATCGCGCGCACCTCGTGCTTGAGCAGTTGTGCGACCTCGGCGGCGCGCTTGTCGCTCATGCGGCTGGAGATCGTGGAGACCGAGAGCGCGGCGAAGGCGATGCCGCCTTGGTTGCGCAGTGCCTGGCCCACCGAACGCACTCCGGCGAGCCCCGGCGCCTCGCGCATCGCATAGCCGAGCTTCTGCGCGCGCTTCACCTGCGCGAGGAGCGCGCCGGCGTTCAGACCGTACTCGGGCAGCCGCGCGGCGTTCGCCTCCATCACGCGCTGGATCTCGTCCTCGGGCAGCGCCGCGAGGATGGCGAGGCTGCCGGTGCCTACCCCGAGCGGGCGGCGCATGCCGATCTCCAGCGTGAAGGTCTTGATCGGGAACGAGCCCTCGCGCCGGTCGAGGCACACCGCGTCGAGCCCGCTCCTCTGGGTGAGAAACACGGTGTCGCCGGTCGCCTCGGCGATGCGCTCGAGCGCCGGGTGGCAGATCTCGCGCAGGTTGAAGCGCGGGGCGGCGGTCAACCCCAGCTCGAACACCATCGGGCCGAGAAAATAGCGGTGCGTCTCCGGGTCCTGCTGCACCATGCGCTCTGCGGCGAGGCACTTCAGCATGCGGTGCACGGTCGGGCGCTGCAGCCCGGTGCGGGTGGCGAGATCGAGCAGGCGCGAGCCGCTGCGGTTGTGGGCGGCGATCTCGCGCAGCAGAAGAAGGGCGCGCTCGATGCTCTGGGTGCCGGTCAGGCGCGCGCCCGGCGGGGTGTTGTCGGGCTTGCGGGGCATGGCGTATTGAGTCCGAATCGTGAACGAAACGCCATTATGCCACGGAGCGGCCCTGGCAAAACAGGGTGTCCTGTGCTAAGGTAACGCGCAACTCCCGGCCTCTTCACATGATGGACTCGCAGCCCCCGGGATCCGGTTCCGGTCACGCCCAGGCGCCCGCATGAGCCCGCACGCCCCCGCCGCCCCCGCCGCCGGCTCGCCCGGGGCACGGTTTCGCGCGGCGCTCGCCGAGGAGCGGCCGCTGCAGATCGTCGGCACCATCAACGCCTATGCCGCGCGGCTCGCGCAGCGCGTGGGCTACCGCGCGATCTATCTCTCGGGCGGGGGGGTGGCCGCGGGCTCGCTCGGGGTGCCCGATCTCGGCATCAGCGCGCTCGAGGACGTGCTGACCGATGTGCGCCGCATCACCGACGTCTGCTCCCTGCCGCTGCTCGTGGACGTGGATACGGGCTTCGGCGCGAGCGCCTTCAACATCGCGCGTACCGTGCGCTCGCTCGTGAAGTTCGGCGCCGCGGCGATGCACATCGAGGACCAGGTCGGGGCGAAGCGCTGCGGGCACCGTCCCGGCAAGGAGCTCGTTTCGACCGCGGAGATGGTAGACCGGGTGAAGGCCGCGGTGGACGCGAGAACCGATCCCGCGTTCGTGGTGATGGCGCGCACCGACGCGCTCGCGGTGGAGGGGCTCGAAGCGGCGATCGAGCGCGCCTGCGCCTGTGTCGAGGCCGGCGCCGACATGATCTTCCCCGAGGCGCTCACCGAGCTCGCGCAGTACCGCAGGTTCGCCGACGCGGTGAAGGTGCCGATTCTCGCCAACATCACCGAGTTCGGAAAGACGCCGCTCTACACAGTGGAGGAACTGGCGGATGCCGGGGTCGCGATGGTGCTCTATCCGCTCTCGGCGTTTCGCGCGATGAGCGCGGCGGCGCTGCGCGTCTACCAGGCGATCCGCCGCGATGGCACCCAGAAGGGCGTGTTGGAGCTGATGCAGACGCGCGAGGAGCTCTACGAATTCATCGACTACCACGCCTACGAGCGCAAGCTCGACGAGCTCTTCGCCCGCGAGAAGTCCTCGAAGCCGCGTGAACGGTGAGACCGGGGTGCTGCTCTCGAAGCGCTTCCTCGCGCGCTTCGGCGAGCGCTTCGCGGCCGCGGCGCGCGCGGCGGGCATCACCCCCGCGGTGCTGCACCTGCCGGAGGAGCCCGGCGCCAGCCTCGATCCTGCTGCCTGCGCGCGCATCGAGATCGCCTACTTGACGCGCGACTGGCGCTTCAGCCAGGGCCATTACCGCGCCTTCGGCGAGGCGCTCGCCGCGGCCCCGCGACTGAAGTGGGTGCACTTCGCGAGCACCGGGGTGGACCAGCACCCGTTTCTGCCCGACCTGCTGCGGCGCGGCGTGAGGCTCACCAGCTCGATCGGGTCGAACGGGGAGCCGGTCGCGCAGACCGCTCTCGGCGGGCTGCTCATGCTCGCGCGCGGATTCCCCGCATGGTGGCGGGCGCAGCGCCGCCGCGCCTGGGCGCCGCATCCTCCGGATGCGCTGCCGCGCGAGCTCGCGGGCCAGACGGTGCTGGTGGTCGGGCTCGGCGTCATCGGCTCGGCTGTCGCGCGCTTTTGCCGCGCGCTCGGCATGCGCGTGATCGGCGTGCGACGCCGGCCGGGCCGAGGGGAGGAGCCGGCGGACGAGGTGCACCCGCCGGCGAGGCTGACGGCGCTGCTCGCGCGCTGCGACTGGGTGGTGCTCGCCTGCACCCACACCCCGGAGACCCATCACCTGATGAATGCCGCGAGCCTCGCGGCGCTGCCGCGCGGGGCGCGCCTCATCAATGTCTCGCGCGGGGGGGTGGTGGAGGAGCGGGCGCTCGTCGCCGCGCTCGAGAGCGGGCATCTCGCCGGCGCCTATCTCGACGTCTTCGAACGCGAACCGCTGCCGGCGGACTCGCCGCTGTGGAGCCTGCCCAACGTCATCGTCTCGCCGCACAATGCACAGGCCTCCAGCGGCAACGATGCGCGTTCAGCCGAGATCTTCCTCGCCAACCTGGAGCGCTTCGGGCGCGGCGAGCCGCTCGCCAACGAGCACGGGCAGGCGCAGCACGCTTGAAGCGTGCCCGGCGCGCGATCCGGCATTGTCGCGGCCTCCGGCGCCATATTAATATTTCGCTTTCGGAGCGCGGCGCCGGCATGCAGCTCTTCACTCTCGGCATCAACCATCACACCGCTCCGCTCTCGGTGCGCGAGCAGGTGGTGTTTCACGCCGAGCGCCTGGTGGAGGCGCTGCGCGACCTGGTGGACCGGCGCCCGGTGCAGGAGGCCGCGATCATCTCCACCTGCAACCGCACCGAGGTCTACTGCAGCACCGGCGAGCCGCGCGCGGCGCTCGACTGGCTGGCGGACTACCATCGCTTGAGGCCCCAGCAGATCGAGCCCTATCTCTACGTGCTGCCGCAGGAGAAGGCGGTGAAGCACGCCTTCCGCGTCGCGAGCGGGCTCGATTCGATGGTGCTCGGCGAGCCACAGATCCTCGGGCAGTTCAAGCAGGCGGTGCGCACCGCCCAGGCGGCGGGAACCCTCGGCTGGCTGCTCAACAAGCTGTTCCAGCGCACTTTCTCGGTGGCCAAGGTGGTGCGCACCGAGACCGAGATCGGAGCGGCCACGGTCTCGATGGCCTCCGCCGCCGTCGGGCTCGCCGCTCGCATCTATCCCACGATCGCCGAGCAGAGCGTGCTGTTCATCGGCGCGGGCGAGATGATCGAGCTCGTCGCCACCCACTTCGCCGCGCACCACCCGCGGCGCGTCGCCTTCGCCAACCGCACGCCGGAGCGCGCCCGCGCGCTCGCCGAGCGCTTCCGCGGCCACGTCCTGGCGCTGAACGACCTCGCCTCGCAGCTCGCGGCCCACGACATCGTCGTCAGCTCGACCGCGAGTCCGCTGCCCATCATCGGCAAGGGCATGGTGGAGAGCGCGCTGCGCGCGCGCAAGCACCGCCCGATGCTGATGTTCGATCTCGCCGTGCCGCGCGACATCGAGAGCGAGGTCGGGCGCCTCGACGACGTGTTTCTCTACACCGTGGACGATCTCGGCAAGATCGCGCGCGCGGGGCTCGATGCGCGCGCCAACGCGGTGGCGCAGGCCGAGGCGATCATCGAGAACCAGGTCGCCGACTTCATGCACTGGCTCGCCAACCGCGAGCTGGTGCCGGTGATCCGCGCGCTGCGCGATTCCGCCGAGCGCGCGCGGCGCCACGAGATGGAGCGCGCGCTCAAGCGCCTGGCGCGGGGCGACGACCCGCGGCGGGTGATGGACGAGCTCTCGCGCGCGCTCGCCGCCAAGCTGTTGCACGCGCCGACCCACGCGCTGTCGCACGCGCGCGAGGAGGAGCGCGAGCAGATCGCGCAGTGGCTGATGCGGCTGCATCAGATCCCGCGCCCGGAATGACCGCGCCGCCCGCTGCCCTCCGATGAAGCCCAGCATCGCCGCGAAACTCGCCCAGCTCGCGAGCCGGCTGGAGGAGGTGAACCGGCTGCTCTCGCGCGAGGGCGCGACCGCCGACCTCGAACAGTATCGCAAGCTTGCGCGCGAGCACGCCGAGATCGCGCCGGTGGTCGAGCTCTACAAGAGCTATGTGAGCGGGCAGGAGGATCTCAAGGCCGCGCAGGAGATGGCGGGCGACCCCGCGATGCGGGAGTTCGCCGAGACCGAGATCCGCCAGACCCGCGAGCGGCTCGCTGGAATCGAGGCGGAGCTGCAGCGCCGGCTCTTGCCGAGGGACCCCAACGACGAGCGCAACATCTATCTCGAGATCCGCGCCGGCACGGGAGGCGAGGAATCGGCGCTGTTCGCGGGCGAGCTGTTCCGCATGTACTCGCGCTACGCGGAGCGCAACGGCTGGCAGGTCGAGGTGATCTCGAGCAGCCCCTCCGACCTCGGCGGCTACAAGGAGGTGATCGCCAAGATCTCGGGCCAGGGCGCCTACTCGCGGCTCAAGTTCGAGTCCGGGGGCCACCGCGTGCAGCGCGTGCCGGTGACCGAGACCCAGGGCCGCATCCACACCTCCGCCTGCACCGTGGCGGTGCTGCCGGAGGCGGACGAGATCGCCGACGTGGTGCTCAACCCGGCGGAGCTGCGCGTGGATACCTTCCGCGCTTCCGGCGCTGGCGGCCAGCACGTCAACAAGACCGATTCGGCGGTGCGCGTCACGCACCTGCCGACGGGCATCGTGGTGGAGTGCCAGGACGACCGCTCGCAGCACAAGAACCGCGCGCGCGCGCTCGCCGTGCTCGCCGCGCGCATCAAGGACAAGCAGATCCGCGAGCAGCAGGCGAAGCTCGCCGCAACGCGCAAGTCGCTCATCGGCAGCGGCGACCGCTCCGAGCGCATCCGCACCTACAACTTCCCCCAAGGGCGAGTGACCGACCACCGCATCAACCTCACGCTCTACAAGATCGAGAGAATCATGGACGGGGAGCTCGACGAGCTGATCGCGGCGCTCGCCGCCGAGCACCAGGCCGAGCAGCTCGCCCAGCTCGCCGAGGAAACCCAGCCCGCCTGAGGGCGGAGGGACTCCGCGCAGCCGGCCTTCGACTCGCGCCGAACACGCATGATTGTCAACAGCAAGCCGACCGCCGTGAGCATCGGGCAAGCGTTGCGATCGGCGGGAATTGCCCCCCGCGAGGCGCGGGCGCTCGTCCGCGCGGCGCTCGGCGTGGAGGAAGCCTATCTCGCCGCGCACCCGGAGCGCATCCTGAGCGAGGCCGAGCACAGGCGCTTTCTCGCGTGGGCCGGGCGCCGGCGCGCGGGCGAGCCGCTCGCCTATATCACCGGCAGCCGGGAGTTCTACGGCCTGGCTTTCAAGGTGACGCCCGCGGTGCTCATCCCGCGGCCGGAGACCGAGCTGCTGGTCGAGCTCGCGCTCGAGCGCATTCCCGCGGATGCGGACTGCCGCGTGCTCGATCTCGCCACCGGCTGCGGTTGCGTGGCAGTGGCGATCGCGCTCGAGCGGCCGCGCGCGCGGGTGACGGGGACCGACGTCTCGCGCGAGGCGCTCGCAGTCGCGCGGGAGAACGCGCGGCGCCACGGCGCGGCCGTCGAGCTCGTCGAAAGCGACTGGTTCGAGGCGCTCGCGGGCAGGCGCTTCGATGTGATCGTGGCCAACCCGCCGTATGTCGCGGAGGGCGATCCGCACCTAGCGCAAGGCGACCTGCGCTTCGAGCCGCGCGCGGCGCTCGTCGCGGGTCCGGAGGGGCTCGAGTGCATCCGCGCGATCGTGACGGGGGCGGCTACGCACCTCGCCCCCGGGGGCTGGCTGCTCTTCGAGCACGGCTACGATCAGGGCGCGCGCGCGCGCGCGGCGCTCGCGCAGGCGGGCTATGCGGAGCGCTTCACCCAGCGCGATCTCGCCGGCCTCGAGCGCATCTCCGGTGGCCGCCGTCCGGCTGCGGCTTGACCGACTCCCAGGCGGCTTGTACCATGGCCTAGTGAATTACTCGGGTATTGGAGAAACGATGAGCATTCAAGACGTTATCAAGGAACAGGTGACCAAGCACAAGGTCGTGCTGTACATGAAGGGCACGCCCGATTTCCCCCAGTGCGGGTTTTCCGCGAACGCGGTGGGAATCCTGCGCGCTTGCGGGGTCGAGGACTTCTATTCGGTGAACGTGCTGGAGAACCCGGACATCCGCCAGGGCATCAAGGACTACGCCAACTGGCCGACCATTCCGCAGCTCTACGTGAATGGGCAGTTCATCGGCGGCTCCGACATCATGACCGAGATGTATCGCAGCGGCGAGCTGCAGAAGCTGCTCGAAAAAGCCGCTGCCTGAGCAACGGTTTTCGCGAAGGACGGCCGGCGGCGCGCCGGCCGTCTGTTTTTCCGGCACCGGGTGACAGAGGCCGCAAGGGCCCCGCAGCACGGAGAATGAGTGTCAGGTGCGGGCTCGCTGCCCGGCCAACCCCGCCGCTCTCGCCACCCGATCGCTGACACTCTTCGCGCAGCGAGGAGCGCGGCTCGCGAGTATCAGGCGGCGAGCGAATAGGCGTATTGCGCGATCAGCCCGAGCGCGATCAATCCGAGCGCGCGCTTGACCCAGAGGCGGAACGCTGCGGCGTCGATGCGCCGGCGGATGCGCACCCCGATGAGCGAGCCCGCCACGCCGAAGGCGGCGAGCGGGAGTGTCGCGAGCCACTCGCCCGCGCCGACGCCGCCTCCCGTCGCGAGCACTGTGAACTGCGCGAGCTTGCCCGCGAAGAAGCACAGGTTGAGCGCCTGCACCAGCGCCGCCGGGGTGAGGCCGAGCGCGAGGTAGAAGATGATGAGCGGGGGCGCGGCGATGTTGGCGGTGCCCTCGAACAGCCCCGCGGCGGTCGCCGCGAGAGGCGCGAAGCGCCGCTCGTGGCGCCGGACGATCGGCCAGTCAGCGCGCCCCAGGCGGTCGAGATTGAGATAGAGGAGCGTCATCGCCGCGAGCAGCAGCGTGTAGGGCGCGTGCGGCGCCGCGACGAAGAGCGCCGTTCCCGCCGCCGCGCCCGCGAGGGCGTAGAGCGGCATCATCCAGAAGCGCTCGAGTGTTGCGCGGAGCGGCCCGCTCGCCGCGAGCGCGACGACGATCGTCGCGAGCGTGGGCAGCAGCGCCGCGATCACCGCCGTGCGCATGTCGCTCGCCATCGCGATGAGCGGTGTCGCCACGAACGGGAAGCCGAAACCGAGCGTGCCCTGGATCAGCCCGGCGAGGACGACCACACAGGCCATCCACGCGAACAGTCCCGTTGAAACGCTCTCGAACGCCATGGGAAAAGCTCGCAGTGTAGCAGCACGGACGGCCGGGCCAGCGGCGCCCGGTGCGCGGTCGCCGGCACGATGAAAGCGCTTGCAGGGCGGGCCGGGCGTCGTATAATTTCCGGCGTCGGCCGCCCGCAGGCGGCGCGCCCCTTCCCGTGAGGAGATCCCCCGTGAACTACGTCACCGAAGCGAAGAGTTCCGCCGCAGCGCGCGCCTCGGGCGGCAAGGTGCGCATGACGCCCTCCGAAGCGTTCGTCGAGACGCTCGTCGCGCACAAGGTAAAGGATGTCTTCGGCATCGTCGGCTCGGCCTACATGGACGCGCTCGATCTTTTCCCCGGCGCCGGCATCCGGCTGGTGGGTGTTGCGCACGAGCAGAACGCCGCCCACATGGCCGACGGCTACGCGCGCGTGACCAACTGGCCCTCGGTGTGCATCGCGCAAAACGGCCCGGGCATCACCAATTTCGTCACCGCGGTGGCGGCCGCCTACTGGGCGCACACGCCGATGGTGGTGGTGACCCCCGAGGCGGGCAGCATGACCGCGGGACTGGGCGGTTTCCAGGAGACCGACCAGATGCCGATCTTCTCCAAGATCACCAAGTGGCAGGTGCACGTGAACTCGCCGCTGCGCATGGCGGAGCTGATGCACCGCGCCTTCACGCTCGCGCTGCACGAGCGCGGCCCGGTGCAGGTCAACATCCCGCGCGACTACTTCTACGGCGAGGGCGACTACGAGATCCTCCCTCCGCTCGTGATCGAGCGCGCCGCGGGCGGCGCCGGCTCCCTCGACAAGGCGGCGAAGATGCTCGCCGAGGCGAAGTTCCCGGTGATCATGTCGGGCGGCGGCGTGGTGATGTCCGACGGGATCGAGGACGTGAGGGCGCTCGCGGAGTTCCTGACCGCGCCGGTGGTGAACACCTATCTGCACAACGATTCCTTTCCCGCGCGCCACCCGCTCGCCTGCGGCCCGCTCGGCTACCAGGGCTCGAAGGCGGCGATGCGGATCATCTCGCGCGCCGACGTCGTGCTCGCCCTCGGCACGCGGCTCGGCCCCTTCGGCACGCTGCCGCAGTACGGCATGGATTACTGGCCGCGCGAGGCGAAGATCATCCAGGTGGATGCCGACCACCGCACGCTGGGGCTGGTCAAGAAGGTCTCGCTCGCGATCCACGGCGATGCGCGGCTCGCCGCGCAGGAGCTGCTGAGGCGCCTGAAGGCGCGCGGGGCGCGCAAGCCCGACCGCGCGCGGCTCGCCGAGGTGAGCCGCGAGAAGCAGGCGTGGGCGGCCGAGCTCGCCAGCTGGGCCTCGCCCAACAAGAAGGGCCAGATCGGGCCGCGGCGCGCGCTCGCACAGCTCGCCAAGGCGCTGCCCAGGAACGCGATGGTCTCCACCGACATCGGCAACGTGTGCTCGGTCGCGAACAGCTACCTCCATTTCGAGCAGCCGCTCTCGTTCCTGGCGGCGATGAGCTGGGGCAATTGCGGCTACGCCTGGCCCACGGCGCTCGGCGCGAAGGTCGCGCGGCCCGATCGCCCCGCGATCGCCTACGTCGGCGACGGCGCCTGGGGCATGAGCCTCGCGGAGGTGATGACCGCGGTGAGGGAGAAGATCCCGGCCGTGGCGGTGGTGTTCAACAACGGGCAGTGGGGCGCGGAGAAGAAGAACCAGATCGACTACTTCGACAGCCGTTTCGTCGGCACCAATCTCGCCAACCCCGACTTCTCGGAGATCGCGCGCGTGATGGGGGCGGAAGGCTACCGCGTGGACCACGAAGACGAAGTTGCCGACGCGCTGAAGGCGGCGTTGAAGTCCGGCAAGCCTGCGGTGGTCGAGATCATGCTCACCCAGGAGCTGGGCGAGCCGTTCCGGCGCGACGCGTTCCGCCCGCCGCGGCGCCTGCTGCCGAAATACCGCCGGTTCAACGCCAGGCAGTATCGCTAGGGCGCGCCGGGGCGGCTGGCGCCCTTCGGGTGGAGGACCGGGCGGGGGCGGCTTGAGCAGGCGAGAAGATGCGGAGCGCAGGGCCGCGCGGCTCGCAGATGTTGCGCGCCTGGCGCGGGTGTCCGCCGCCACCGTGTCGCGGGCGCTGACCCAGCCGCAGAAGGTCAGACCCGCGACCGCCGCGCGCGTGCGGCAGGCGGCGCAGGCGCTCGCCTACGTCGCGCACGGCGCGGCGCGCGCGCTCGCCTCGCGGCGCACGCACACCATCGGCGCGGTGATCCCGACGCTCGACAACGCGATCTTCGCCAACACTACCCACGCGCTGCAGAGGACGCTGGACGAGGCCGGCTACACGCTGCTGCTCGCCTGCCACGAGTTCGATGCGCGCGTGGAGGAGCGGGTGACCCAGGCGCTCGTCGAGCGCGGCGTGGACGGGCTGGTGTTGCTCGGCACGACCCACCCGCCGGGCGTGTTCCGCATGGTGGAGGCGCGCGAGATCCCCTACGTCCTCACCTGGGCGCTCGACCCCTCCGGGCGCCGCCCTTGCGTCGGCTTCGACAACCGCGTAGCGGGCGGCTGCATCGCGCGGCATCTGCTCGAGCTCGGCCATCGCGAGTTCGCGATGATCGCGGGCGTGACCCGTGGCAACGAGCGCGCGGCGGAGCGGCTCGAAGGCGTGCGCGAGGCGCTCGCAGCGCGCGGCATTGCGCTCGCCCCGGGGCGGGTGGTCGAGAAGCCCTATACGCTCGCCGCCGGACGCGAGGGGTTGCGCGAGGTGCTGCGCGGGAAGCCGCGGCCGACCGCGGTCGTCTGCGGCAACGATGTCCTCGCGATCGGCGCGCTCGCCGAATGCCAGGCGCTGGGAATCGCGGTGCCGGGCGAGCTCTCGGTGACCGGCTTCGACGATCTCGAGATCGCCTCGGTGGTGACGCCGGCGCTCACCACGGTGCGCTTCCCGACCGCGGAGCTCGGCAGCCGGGCGGCGCAACACCTGCTCGCGCAGCTCGAAGGCCGCCCGATCCAGGCGCGCCTCGAGCTGCCGGTCGAGCTCGTGGCGCGCGCGAGCGCCGGGCCGCCTGGCACGCGCAACACGGCGTAGAAGAGCTTTCCACCCGGCGCGGAGTGAGCCAATTTTTCGCCTCCCGCACCCGCTGCCGATAAAAGTGGCGGGCCCTAGGCCG
>DATLZE010000049.1:0-2367 GCA_035574195.1 Burkholderiales bacterium
CGGCAGGCAAGGGGCCGCTTGCGGCCGAGCGCGTGCAGGCGGTCTTTCGCGAGATCATCTCCGCCTGCCGGGCGCTCGAGCAGCCGCTGCGGGTCGCCTATCTCGGCCCCCCCGGCACGTTCAGCGAGGTCGCGGCGCTCAGGCACTTCGGCAGCGCGGTCGAAACCCGCCCCTGCGCCGGCATCGAAGAGGTGTTCCGCGCCGCGGAGACGGGCGAGGCGGGGTTTGCGGTCGTGCCGGTCGAGAACTCGACCGAGGGGGCGGTCGGGCGCAGCCTCGACCTGCTGCTCGCCACTCCGCTTCGCATCTGCGCCGAAGTGGGGTTGCGGGTGCGCCAGAGCGTGATGCGCCGGCAACATGGCCTCAAGGGCGTGCGGCGCGTGTACTCGCACGCGCAGTCGCTCGCGCAGTGCCAGAAGTGGCTCGCCCGGTACCTGCCGCAGGCCGAGCGCGTCCCGGTGGCGAGCAACGCCGAGGGCGCCCGCCTTGCGGCGAAGGAGCGCGCTGCCTGCGCGATCGGGCCGGCGCTCGCCGCGGCGCGCTACGGCCTGAAAGTGCTCGCCGCCGGCATCGAGGACGAGCCGAACAACCGCACGCGATTTCTCGTGCTCGGCACGCTCGATCCGGCGCCGAGCGGGCGCGATGCGACCTCGCTCGTCATGTCGGCGCCGAACCGCCCCGGCGCGCTGCATGCGCTGCTTGCACCGATGGCCAAGCACGGCGTGAGCCTGTCGCGCCTGGAGTCGCGCCCGACGCGCCTCGGGCAGTGGGAGTACTACTTCTATGCCGACCTGGTGGGGCACCGCAGCGATCCCCCGGTCGCGGCGGCGCTCGCCGAGCTGGCGCAACTGGCGCCTTTCCTCAAGATCCTTGGTTCCTACCCGGTGGCCGACTGACCATGAGAATGGATCCCTGCGAACTCGCGCCTTCCTACATCCGCTCGATCGCGCCGTACCAGCCCGGCAAGCCCATCTCGGAGCTGGCGCGGGAGATGGGCCTGAAGGAGGAGGCGATCGTCAAGCTCGCCTCCAACGAGAACCCGCACGGGATCGGCCCGCGCACGCGCGCCGCGATCGAGGCGGCGATGGCCGAAGTCGCCCGCTACCCGGACGGCAACGGCCATGAGCTGAAGGTGGCCCTTGCGCGCCGCCACAATGTGGACATGGGCGCGATCGTGCTCGGCAACGGCTCGAACGACGTGCTGGAGCTGGTCTCGCTCGCCTTTCTCGGGCCGGGACGCTCGGCGGTCTATTCGCAGCACTGCTTCGCGGTGTACCCGCTCGCCACCCAGGCGCGCGGCGCCCGCGGCATCAAGGTACCGGCGAAGAACTACGCGCACGATCTTGACGCGATGGCGGGCGCGATCGCGGAGGACACCGCGGTGCTCTGGATCGCCAATCCGAACAACCCGACCGGAACGCTCGCGCCGCCGGCGGAGCTGGAGGCGTTCGTGCGCCGCGTGCCCGAGCGCGTGATCGTGGTGGTGGACGAGGCCTACAACGAGTACCTGCCGCCGGAGCTGAAGTCCGAGACGGTGAAATGGCTCAGGCGCCATCCCAACCTCGTGGTGACGCGGACGTTTTCCAAGGCCTACGGGCTCGCCGGCCTGCGCGTCGGTTACGCGCTCGCGCACCCGTCGGTCGCCGACGTGATGAACCGGGTGAGGCAGCCCTTCAACGTCAACAGCCTTGCGCTCGCCGCCGCCACCGCGGCGCTCGACGACATGGAGTTCGTCGCGCGCAGCTACGCCGAGAACCTGCAGGGCATGCGCCAGCTCGAGGACGGCGCGCGGCGCCTCGGGCTCGACTGGATCCCCTCGCGCGGCAATTTCATCGCCATCCGCGTGGGCAGGGCGAACGAGATCTACCGGCGACTGCTGCGGCGCGGGGTGATCGTGCGTCCGGTGGGCGGGCCCTACGAGCTGCCCGAACACCTGCGCATCACCGTCGGCACTGCGGCGGAGAACGAGAAGTTCCTTTCTGCGCTCGCCGCGAGCCTGAAGGACTGATGGCCGCGCCGGTCCCCGGGACGCGCTTCGACAACGTCCTCGTCGTCGGCGTCGGGCTGATCGGCGGCTCGTTCGCCCTGGCGCTCAAGGCCGCGGGGCGGTGCGCTCGCGCCACCGGTCTCGGCCGCAGCCGCGCCAATCTGGAGCAGGCGCGCGCGCTGGGGGTCATTGACGCGATCGCCGCAGGGCCCGAGGCGGCGCGCGAGGCCGATCTGGTGCTCGTCGCGACCCCGGTGGGCGCGATCGAGGCGGTGCTCGCCGCGCTCGCGCCGCATCTTGCGCCCGGGGCGCTGCTCACCGACGCTGGCAGCACCAAGCGCGGCGTGGTGGCCGCGGCCCGCAGGGCGCTCGGGGCGCAG
>DATLZE010000050.1:0-2476 GCA_035574195.1 Burkholderiales bacterium
AAGTGCCGGTCACCCTCAAGATCCGCACCGGCTGGGACCGCCAGCATCGCAACGCGCGGCGCGTCGCGAAGATCGCGGAGGCGGCCGGGGTGCAGGCGCTCGCCATCCACGGGCGCACCCGCGCCTGCGGCTTCTCCGGAGAGGCCGAGTACGACACCATCGCGGAGGTGAAATCCGAGATCGCGATCCCGGTCGTCGCCAACGGCGACATCGACTCCCCGCGCAAGGCAAAAGAGGTGCTCGATCGCACAGGCGCCGACGCGCTGATGATCGGGCGCGCGGCGCAGGGCCGGCCGTGGATATTCCGCGAGATCGAGCACTATCTCCAGACCGGAGAGCAGTTGCCGCCGCCGCGGGTGGAGGAGATCCATCGGGTGCTCATCGCGCACCTGCACGAGCTCTACCGTTTCTACGGCGAGCACATCGGGGTGCGCGTCGCGCGCAAGCACATCTCCTGGTACACCAAGGGGCTGGCGGGATCGGCGGCATTCCGCCACGCCGTGAACCAGATCGAATCGAGCGCCGCGCAGCTCCAGGCGGTGGACGCCTTCTTCGGTGAGCTCGCGGCCCGGAGCGAACGTCTGACTTACGTCGAGGAACTTGCGGCATGATCAACGAGAACGAGATGGCGCGCATAGTGCGCAAGGCGATTGACGGCTACTTCCGGGATCTGGACGGGGAGAAAGCCTCGGGGGTCTACGACATGGTCATCAACTGCGTCGAGAAGCCGCTGCTCGAGAGCGTGCTTCACCGCGTGCGCGGCAACCAGACCCACGCGGCGCAGATGCTGGGCATCAACCGCAACACCCTGCGCAAGAAAATGAAGGTGCACGGCATCAAGCTCTGACCCGCGGGCGCGGCAAGCAGCCGGTTCCCGCGGCTGCGGCGCGGGCGCCAGGCCAGCGCCCGGGCATCGGAGGCGAGCCGGTGGCCTGGGGGCAATGACGGGCCGGCGCGGTGAGCGGTTAGAATAGCCGTTTCGTTTTGCGGCGCGGGCCGCTTGCTCGAGCCGCTCGTATGCCACGCGTCATGGCCGTCATCAAGCAAGCGCTCATCAGCGTCTCGGACAAGACCGGAATCGTCGAATTCGCGCGCGGGCTCGCGCGCTTCGGCGTGAGCCTCGTTTCTACCGGCGGCAGCGCCCGGCTCCTCAAGCAAGCCGGGCTCGCGGTGACCGAGGTCGCCGACTACACCGGCTTTCCCGAGATGCTCGACGGCCGGGTGAAGACGCTGCACCCCAAGGTGCATGCCGGCATCCTCGCGCGGCGCGACTTTCCCGAGCACGTCGCGGCCCTCGCGCGCGCGGGCATTGCCCCGATCGATCTCGTGGCGGTCAACCTCTATCCGTTCGCCGCGACCGTGGCGCGCCCGGGTTGCACGCTCGCCGAGGCGATCGAGAACATCGACATCGGGGGGCCCGCGCTGCTGCGTTCCGCGGCCAAGAACTACGAACACGTGGCGGTGGTGACCGACCCGGCCGACTACACGCCGCTGCTCGAGGAAATGGCGGCGGCGAACGGCGCGCTCGGGCTCGAGACCCGCTTTCGCCTCGCGCAGAAGGCGTTCTCCCATACCGCAGCCTACGACGGGGCGATCAGCAACTACCTGACCGCGCTCGATGCCGCAGCGGGCAGCGCGCGCTTTCCCCGCAGCCTCTCGCTCCAGTTCGAGCTCGCGCAGCGGTTGCGCTACGGCGAGAACCCGCACCAGGAGGCGGCGTTCTACCGCAACCGCGATGCCGCCCCGGGCTGCCTCGCGCTCGGCCGCCAGGTGCAGGGCAAGGAGCTCTCCTACAACAATATCGCGGACGCAGACGCCGCCTGGGAGTGCGTGAAGAGTTTTCCCGAGCCCGCGTGCGTCATCGTCAAGCACGCGAACCCCTGCGGCGCGGCGGTCGCGGAGAGCCTGGTGCAGGCCTACCGCAAGGCGTTCGCGACCGACCCCGCCTCGGCCTTCGGCGGCATCATCGCTTTTAACCGCGGGCTCGACGGGGCGACCGCGGAGGAGCTCGCGCGCCAGTTCGTCGAGGTGGTGGTGGCGCCCGCCCTCGATCCCGAGGCCGAGCGCGCGCTCGCCCGCAAGCCCAACATCCGGGTGCTCGTGGTGGCGCTCGGCGCCGGGGCGAATGCGTACGAGCTGAAGAGCGTTGGCGGGGGGCTGCTGGTGCAGACCCCCGATACCGCTGTCGTCGAGCCCGGCGCGCTCAAGGTCGTCACCCGCACCCGCCCCAGCGAAGCGCAGCTCGCCGACTTGCTTTTCGCGTGGCGCGTGGCGAAGTTCGTCAAGTCGAACGCCATCGTGTTCTGCGGCGGCGGCCGCACGCTCGGCGTGGGCGCGGGGCAGATGAGCCGCGTGGACGCGGCACGCATCGCTGCCCTGAAGGCCGCCGCTGCCGGGCTCTCGCTCGCGGGCTCGGTGGTCGCCTCCGACGCGTTCTTTCCGTTTCGCGACGGTCTGGACGCGGTGGTCGAGGCGG
>DATLZE010000051.1:0-24782 GCA_035574195.1 Burkholderiales bacterium
ATCGGTCGGGAACGCCGCGGCGAGCTTGATATGGGTGAGCACGCGCGCTTCGAGCTTTTCGGCGAGCGCGACGCGCAGACGCCAGGCTTCGAGCGAGCGCGAGCAGCGCCCGGCGAGTATCACCGGATTGCTCGCGCCCGAGAGCAGCCTCGCCGCCTCGGCCACGAGCTCGGAGGCGGGCGCGACCGGCGGCGGCGGCGCGTAGCGCGCCACGTCCGGCAGCGGCGGGAGCGCTCCGATTCTCTCCTCCTGGAGCGAGACGTCGAGGTTCACGTATACCGGGCCGCGCGGCGCGGTCTGTGCGATGCTTGCCGCGCGCAGCAGCGCCTCCACCGCGGCGGCGACCGAGCCCGGCTGGTTGTCCCACTTGGTGTAGTTGCGCACCAGCGCGCCCTGGTCGGAGCAGGTATGGATCCAGTCTATCCAGGGGCGGCGCCGCGCCGCGTCCCAGGGGCCGGTCGCGCCCAGCACCAGCACCGGCGTGCGGTCGCACCAGGCGTCGAAAATCGGCATCGCGGCGTGCATCAATCCCACGTTGGAGTGCAGCGCCGCGGCCATCAGGCGCTCGGAGGCCTTCCAGTAGCCCTGCGCGATGTGCACCGCGTGCTCGTCGTGCAGGCACAGCAGCATCTGCGGGGCGCGGTTTCCCAGGAAGTTGACGATGCTGTCGTGCAGCCCCCGGTAGCTCGCGCCCGGATTGAGCGCGATGTAGGGGATGCCGAGCGCACGCAGCACTGCGGCGACGGCGTCGCTGCCCCAGTGGACTTCGCCGCCGCGCGCGGGAACCGGGGTGTCGTGGGCGATCGGACGGACGGGCCGGACGGGCTCGTTCATGGCGCTTCTCGGACCCACCTCATAGACAGAGATCGGAATTTAACCGCGGACGATCGCCGATACAAGCGGATGAAATTTCCTGCCGACCGCAGCTCGGCCCTCGATCAATCCGCGCTTGTCCGCGTGCGCCGGCGGTTCCGGGTCGGTTTCTGGGGGTGCCGCTAATCAACGCGGGCGCCCGAGAGCTTGATCACCTTCGCCCATTTCGCGAATTCCTCGCGGAGGTAGGCGCCGAACGCCTCGCGCGTGCTGCCGACTGCGACGCTCCCGCTCTCGGTCATGCGCTCCTTCATGTCCGGGCTTTGCATGATCTTGGCGATGTGCGCGTTGAGCAGGCCGACGATCTCGGCCGGAGTGCCTGCGGGGGCGAGCATTCCGTACCACTGGCTCGATTCGTAGCCCTTGAGCCCCGATTCCTCGACCGTCGGCAGCGCGGGAAGCGCGGGCAGGCGCTGGCGGCTGGTCACGGCGAGCGCGCGTACCCGTCCCGAGCGGATGTGGGGGACTGCGGCAAGCGCAGGCATGAACATGACGCTCACCTCGCCCGAGAGCAGCGCCGTGGTGGCGGGCGCGGTGCCGCGGTAGGGCACGTGCACGAGCTTGATCTTGGCCATGGTATTGAACAGCTCCGCGGCGAGGTGCGGTGTGCTGCCGCTGCCCGAGCCCGCGAAGTGGATCTGGCCGGGGCGCGCGCGCGCGAGCGCGGCGAGCTCCTTGACCGATTTCGCGGGCAGCGACGGATGCACCACCAGCACGTTCGGCGCGAGCGCGATCAGGCTCACCGGGTCGAAGTCGCGCAGGGGATCGTAGGTGACCTTGTCGTAGAGACTCGGCGTGGTCACGAAGTTGGCGCCGTTCACGAGCAGCGTGTAGCCGTCCTTCGGCGCCTTCGCGGCGATCTCGCTGCCGATCATGCCGTTCGCGCCCGGCCGGTTCTCGACCACGAAGGGGCGCCCGAGGGCTTCGGCGAGCTTTTGCGCGACGAGGCGCCCCGCGCTGTCCACGCCGCCGCCGGGCGGGAAGGGCACGATCACGCGCACCGGGCCAGCGGGGTAGCTCTGGGCGATTGCCGGCGCGCCGGCGACGATCGATGCCACTATCGCCATCGAGCGCCAGAGAGGCGGAAGGCGAATGGAGCGATGCGAAAGGAATCCAGCCACAAGCACCCCCGCGCTCGGCCTTCGCGTCAGTTCATCACGCATTATGCCGCCTCGCGCGCTTCCACGCCGTCGCCAGCGCCCGGTAGGCGAATTCCACCGCCATCTCGCGCTTGTAGGCGGCCGAGCCGCGCACGTCCGCAACCGGCTGCGCCAGCGCCCGCACGCGCTGCACCGCTTCGCACAGCGCCTGCTCGTCGAGCCGCCGGCCCGCGAGCTCCTCGAGGTCGAGCACGATCGGTTTCCAGCTCACCGAGCCCACCGCGACGCGCGCGCGCACGCACCTGCCATCGGCGCCGAGCGTGACCGCGGCGGCGGTGTTCACCGTCGGGATCTCGAGCACCTGGCGCGGCATGTACTTGTGGAAGCTGGAACCCGAGCGCGCGGGCAGGGGGTCGAGCTCGATTCCGACCACCATCTCGTCTTTTGCGAGGCGCGTGTCGAACAGCTGCTGCAGCGCCACGGTGCGCCGGCCGCCGCTTCCCGCCACGGTCGCGCGCGCGCCGAGCGCGAGCAGAGCGAGCGGGAGATCGAAGCCGCCGATCAGCGGCCCCACGGCTCCGCCCACCGTGATCATGCGGCGGATGCGCGTGTGGCCGACCGCGTCGAGCGCCTCGTGCAGCGCCTCCCATCCGGCGCGCACCCGCTGCTCCTCGTAGAGCGTCTGCTGCCGCACCGCGGCGTTCGCGCGCAGCACGCCGCGCGCGTCCACGCAGAACTCGTTGAGCTCCGGGATGCGGCCGATCGCGATCAGGCGCCTGGCCTGCGGGTAGCCGGTGCGCTCGCGCCGCAGCGCGTGCCCGATGCCGCCGGCGAGCAGCGCGGCCTCGCCCTCGGCGAGCAGCCGCACCGCTTCCTCCACGCTCGCCGCGAACACGATCTCGGGATCGAACGGGCGCGCGCCGGAGGGCCGGCCCGCCGCGATCCGCGCCCAGGTCGCGCCCCTGGGGGGGGCCGGCGGTTCGGGTTTTTCGTCCGCGTAGAGCTCGGGGTGCAGCGCGCGGTGGATCTTCTCGGCGGTGATCGGAAGCTCGCGGATGCGCACGCCCACCGCGTCCGCGATCGCGTTCGCGATCGCGGCGGGCACGGCGTCGAGCCCGATCTCGCCCAGCCCCTTGGCGCCGTACGGGCCGGAGGGCTCGTAGGAATCGGCGAATGCGACGTGGATTTTCGGCACCATCGCCGCGCTCGGGATGGGATAGTCCTTGAGCTGGGGATCGGCCGGCGCGCCGTTCCACCAGTCGAAGTACTCGACCAGCGCAAGCCCGAGACCCTGGGTGACGGCGCCCGTCACCTGGCCTTCGGCGGCCGCGGGATGGATCACGGTGCCGCAGTCCACCGCGCACGCGAGCTCGAGCACCTTGACCTGTCCGGTGGCGGGGTCCACCTCGACCTCGGCGGCCTGCGCCGCGAAGTTGTAGGCCCCCGACTCGTTGCCGTAGCGGCTGTGGTCGGGGAATTCCGAGGGGTTGTCCCAGGTGCCCACGCCGACGATGGGCCCGCCTCCGGGCCGGTAGATATGCGCGCGCACGATCTCCGCGACCGGCCGGAACTCGGTCTCCGAGCCGCCGCGCGGGCCGATCTCGCCGTTGAGGATGGTGAGCTCGGAGGCGGGGCGTTTGAATTGCGCGGCCGCCGCCTCCAGCAGCTGGCGCGCCGCCGCCTCGGCGGCGCGCTTCACCGCATTGCCCGCGACGTAGGTGAGCCGGCTCGCCAGCGCGCCGAGCGCGTGCGGCTGGAGGTCGGTGTCGGGCCGGGTGATATCCACGTCCTCGTAGGGCAGCCCGAGCGCCTCGGCCGCGATCTGGCGCAGCACGGTGAGCGTACCGGTGCCGATCTCGCCCTCGCCGGTGATGACGGTCGCGCGGCCATCCTCGTTCACGCGCACGATCGCCGTGGAGCCGTCCCAGTCGCCGAAGCTGCGCCGGCCGTTGACGTGCACGCTGCAGGCGATGCCGAGGCCGCGGTGGGGCCGGCGGTTCGCGCGCTTCTCGCGCCAGCCGATCATCTCGGTCGCCTTGTCTATGCATTGCCTGAGCTCGCAGCTCGTGATCTTGTGGTTGTGGGGCGACACGTCGCCCGACTCGACCGCGTTCATGCGCAGCAGGTCCACGACGTCCATCCCGAGCTTCTCGGCGGCGAGGTCCCACGCCTGCTCCACCGCCCAGTCGGCGGAAGGGTTGCCGAAGCCGCGGAACGCGCCGGTCGGCACGAGATTGGTGTAGACGAGCGTGGAATCCGCGCGCACCGCCGGGTACTTGTAGAGCGCGTCGTGGCGCACGGTGGCCGCGCCGAGGATCGCCTGCGATTTGCCGGTATAGGCGCCGTTGTCGGCCCAGATCCGGATTTCCTTGGCGCGGACGCGCCCCTCGCGCGAGAAACCGAGACGCACCCAGTAGCGCATCGGCATGCGCGGATGGCTCGCGAGGAACTCCTCCTCGCGCGTGTGGACGAGCTTCACCGGGCGGCCGCTTTTCAGCGCGAGCAGCGCGCAGATCACCGAGGCGTTGTCGTCGCCGGACTTGCCTCCGAAGCCGCCGCCGACCTCGGTCTGGATCACGCGCACTCGCGACTCCGGCACGCCCAGTGCGGTGGCGTAGCGGCCGCGCGCGAGAAACGGCGTCTGCGTGTTGCACCACAGGGTGACGCGCCCGTTCACCCAGTGCGCGACGCACCCTATGGTCTCGAGCGCGGTGTGCCACTGGCGGGCGCTCTCCCAGGTGCCCTCCACCACCACGTCGGAGGCGCGCAAGCCCGCATCCACGTCGCCGCGCTCGAAGCTGAAGTGGTGCGCGACGTTGCCGGGTGCGTCCTCGTGCACGAGAGGGGCGCCCGGTGCGAGCGCCTGATCGAGCGAGAGCACGGCGGGGAGCACCTCGTACTCGACGCGGATGCGGTCCACGGCGGCGCGTGCGGTCTCGGGATCGGTCGCCGCGACCGCCGCCACCTCGTCGCCCACGTAGCGCACCTTGCCGATCGCGAGCGGATAGAGGTCGGGGCGGAACGCGCCCCACTTGCGGCGCGCGGTGTCGGCGCCGGTCACCACCGCCTTGACGCCGGGCATGCGCTGCGCGGCGCTGGTGTCTATGTTCAAGATCCGGGCGTGCGGGTGCGGGCTGCGCAGCACCGCCGCGTGCAGCATGCCCGGAAGATGAAGGTCGGCCACGTATTGCGCCGCGCCCGTCACCTTGGCGAGCGCGTCGGTGCGCGGCACGTCGCGCCCCACGACGAGGAGGCTCTGCGAGGCGAGCCGGGGATCGCGCGGATTCATTCAGCGCTCCACGATTTGCGGTTCCTGCGCAGGATCGCCGCCGCCTCGCGGTAGGCGCGCTCGATGCGGGTGTATCCCGTGCAGCGGCAGTAGACGCTGTCGAGGCTCGCGCGGATTTCCTCGTCGCCCGGCTCGGGGTTGCGTTCGAGCAGCGCGCACGCCGCCATCACGTGGCCCGGGATGCAGATGCCGCACTGGAGCGCGGACTGGTTGACGAACGCCTGCTGCACCGCGTGCAGCGTGGAGGAACCCGCCAGTCCCTCCACGGTGCGCACCTCGGCGCCCTCGCACAGCGCGGCGAGCTGCATGCAGGATGCGATCGGATAGCCGTCCACGATGACGGTGCAGGTGCCGCACGCGCCGATGCCGCAGCCGTGCTTGGTTCCGGTCAGGCCGAGGTCCTCGCGCAGCACGTCCACCAGCAGCCGGTCGCTCGATCTGAGGCGCACCTCGACCGGGTCGCCGTTGAGCGTGAATCGGACCAGCATGCGGACCGTCGTCTCGTTCGCGGAATATGCGCGAGCAGAAGGCGCTGATTATAGGGCACGGCGGGGCGCCGCTGTTGCGGCGGCGCGGGGCATGCACTACGATCGGGCGGCGGCCGAACCCGGCCGCGGGGGAGAGAAGCCATGCCGGACACTCGCGCGGTGGAGCGCACGCTCGACGAGATCAAGCGGGAGGTGATACGCCGCACCGACAGCCGCATCAGTCCATTCCAGCACGTGCGCCGCGAGGAGGTCGAGGCCATCCTCGGCGCGCTCACGGGCCTCGATCCCGACCACTGGGCCGAACAGTGGTGCAGGGTCGGGCTGGCGTGGGAGGAGAAGGGCGATGCGCTCGCGAAGCGGGACGCGCCCGCGCGCGAGATCGCGGCGGCCTACTACTCGGCCTACGACTATTGCCGCATCGGGCGCTATCCCTGTGCGAGCACCCCGGGCAAGCAGGAAGCCTACCGGCATTCGCTGCGCGCCTTCCGCAAGGCGGCGCAGCATTTCGAGGTCCCGCTCGAGATCGTCGAGATCCCGTTCCGGGAGCGGCGGCTCGTCGGCTACCTGCAGGTGCCTCCCGGCGCGGGCCGGCCGCCGGTCGCGCTGCACTGGGGCGGCGTGGATGGCTGGAAGGAGGATCGCCAGCGCGCGAACGACATGCTGCACCGGCTCGGCGTCGCCACCCTGGTCGTGGACATGCCGGGAACCGGCGAGAGCCCGGTGCTCTATTCCGATCCCGACGCCGAGCGCACCTATTCGGCATGGCTCGATCATCTGGGACGGCGCGAGGACGTGGACGGCTCGCGCGTGGGCGTGTGGGGCGGCAGCTTCGGCGCCTACTGGGCGGCGCGGCTCGCCTACACCGAGGCCCCGCGGCTGAAGGCAGCGGTCTTCCACGGCGGCAACATCCACTACGGCTTCCAGCCGGAATGGCTGCGCCGGGCGTTCACCCGCGGCGCCTCGACCTACCTCTTCGGCCCCGCGAGCCTGCTGGAGGCGCGCGGGCGCGCGATGGGCACGAGGACCATGGAGGAGTTCATCGCGCTCGCGCCGCGTTTCTCGCTCAAGGACATGGGGCTTCTCGACCGCCCCTCGGCGCCGATCCTGTGCGTGAACGGCAAGCTCGATGACCAGGCCCCGGTCGAGGACATCCATCTCCTGCTGGAGCACGGCGAGCCGAAGTGCGCGCGCATCTACCCGCAGGGCGGCCACATGGGGCGCACGCCGGGAATGCCGGAGGACGAGATCACGCGCCTGATCACGGGCTGGCTCCACCGGCAGCTCGCGCGCTGAGGCGGGCCGCCTGCCGCGCGGTGCATCAATTCGCGCGGATGCCGGTGTGGCGGATGATTCTCGCCCACTTCTCGATGTCGTTGCGCACGATCGCGGCGGCCTCGGCCGGTCCGATGCCCATCACCTCGGCGCCTTCGGCGGCGAGGCGCGCCTTCACCTCAGGGGCGTGCAGGATCGCCAGAAACTCCTGGTGCAGGCGTGCGATGATCGCGCGCGGCGTGCCGGCTGGAACGAGGACCATGTGGCCGCCCACCTCCTCGAAGCCGGGAACACCGGACTCCGCGATCGTGGGGGCCTCGGGCAGCACCGGCGAGCGCTTCGCCCCGCTCACCGCGATCGCGCGCAGCTTCCCCGACTTCACCGGTGGCAACGCAGCGATCATGTTCGCCATCTGCAAGTGCACGTGCCCTGCGATGAGATCGCTCAACGCCGGGCCGGTGCCCTTGTAGGGAACGTGCACGAGGTTCATGCCGGTCCGCAGCTTGAGCACTTCCATCGCCATCTGCGGACCGGTGCCGGCGCCGCCGGAGGCGTAGTTCAGCTCGCCCGGCCGCGCCTTGGCGAGGGCGACGAGCTCCCTCAGCGTCTTCACCGGCAGCGAGGGGTGGGCGGCCAGGATGTAGGGAGCGCCCGCGAGGATCGTCACCGGCGCGAGATCCCGCAGCGTGTCGTACGGCAGCTTCGGGTAGAGCGTCGCGTTGATGGTGAGCGTGCTCACGCCGATCAGCAGCAGCGTGTGGCCGTCGGGGGGCGACTTGGCCGCGATGTCGGTGCCGATGGTGGCGCCCGCGCCCGGGCGATTGTCCACGAACACCGTCTGCTTCAGCGCTTCCGACAACTTTTGCGCCATGGCGCGCCCGAGAATGTCGCTCGGCCCTCCGGGCGAAAGCGGCACGATCAACCGCACCGGCTTCGCGGGGTAGCTCTGCGCGCTCGCGCCCGCCGCAGCGGCCGCGAGCGCCGCGCCGCAGGCGAGACCGCGGGCGAGGCGCTTCCAGCGGCACGTGCTCATGGTCGTTCCCCCTGTTCGAATCCCGGACGCCGCAGCGCGCTCAGTCGAGCGCAGCGAGATCCCCGGGCGCGAGCCTGAGCCCCGCGGCGGCGGCGTTCTCCTCGAGGTGCGCGATCGAGCTCGTGCCGGGGATCGGCAGCACCGCGGGCGAGCGCGCGAGCAGCCATGCGAGCGCGATCTGCGCCGGGGTCGCGCCGCGCCGCGCGGCGACCCGCCTCACCCGGGCGCAGCGCAGCACGCGCCCCGCGCCGAGTGGAAACCAGGGGATGAAAGCGATGCCCGCCTTTTCGCAGGCCGCGAGCACGGGCTCCGATTCGCGGTTGCCGAGGTGGTACTCGTTTTGCACCGAGACGATCGGCGCGATCGCCCGCGCCTGCTCGAGCTGGCGCACGCCGACGTTCGAGAGCCCCAGGTGCCGGATTTTCCCGGCGCGCTGCAGTTGCGCGAGCGCGCCGACGGATTCGGCGAACGGCACTTTCGGGTCGGGTGCATGGAGCTGGTAGAGGTCGATGCGTTCGAGTCGCAGCCGCTTCAGGCTCCCGTCCACCGCCCGGCGCAGATGCGCGGGGCGCCCGTCCTCCTCCCAGCGCCCGGGGGCGGGTCGCGTGAGCCCGCCCTTGGTGGCGATCACCAGCCCCTCGGGATAAGGGTAGAGCGCCTCGGCGATGATCTCCTCGGACACTCCCGGGCCGTAACTGTCGGCGGTATCGAACAAATCGTGTCCCAGCTCGAATGCCCGCACGAGCAGCCGGCGCATCGCGGCTCGGTCCTTGGGCTCGCCCCAGATGTCCGGCAGGCCCGCAACCCGCATCGCCCCGAAGCCGAGGCGGTTCACGGTGAGATCGCCGAGCCGAATCGTGCCCGCCGCCGCGGCCGGTTTCGCCGGTTGGTTCACGGGAAAAGTGTAACCGAATGGGTGTACGGGCGGCGGGTGATTTTTCCCGAGTGTGAAATTCCGCGCCGATGCGGTAAATTCGCTCCAGCGGGAGATGCCCGCACCGAGGGGGCGGGGCCGAGCCTCGCGCACGGGGGGGAGGCATGGCATGGCAAGCTGAGCGCAAGGGCACCGCAGAGAGCCTGATCGCGGCGCTCGAGCAGGACCGCTTCGTTCTCTACGGGCAGCGCATCGCGCCGGTGGCGGCGAAAGACGACAAGCGCCTGTACCAGGAAATCCTGGTGCGATTCCTGGACGAGGAGGAAAAGCTGCTGCCCCCGGGCACTTTTCTGCCGATACTGGAGGGCTACAAGCTCATGACTGTGCTCGACACCTGGGTGGTGCGGCGCGTGATGCGGTGGGTGCGGGAGCGGGCGGCCGCGCGCGGGGGCGGGCTCGCGCCCCGCTGCAGCATCAATCTCGCGGCCGAGACGATCGAGAACGAGAATTTCGCGAAAGCGGTCGCGGGGCAAATCGCGAACGGTGGCGTGCCCGCCGAGGCGCTCTCCTTCGAGGTCACAGAGGCGGAGGCTGCGGCGCACCGCGCGGCGCTCGCGCTCCTCGTCGCGCGGCTCAGGCCGCTCGGCTGCACGTTCGCGCTCACCGGCTATACCGGGGCCGCCATCGGGCCCGACGAGCTGCGCAGCCTGGGCATGAGCTACGTCAAGATCGAGGGGGCGATCGTGCGCAACCTCGAGCGGAATCGGGAGGACTATGCGCGCGCGGGCAGGCTCGTGGAACTGTGCCGCTCCGTGGGGCTGCGCACGATCGGCGAGATGGTCGAGCGGGAAGAAGTGCTGCGCAAGCTCGCGGAGCTGGGCGTGGACTACGCCCAGGGCTATGCCATCGCGCGACCCGCTCCGATCTGAGGCACGCGGGCGCCGCGATGGATCTGCCGCAGGAGCTCAGGCCAGGGCTGACCGGGACCTCCGAGATCGTGGTCGGCACGCGCGACACCGCGCCGCATGTGGGCAGCGGCAAGATCGGGGTGCTCGCCACCCCGATCATGGTGAACCTGATGGAGGCCGCTGCGCTCAACGCGGTCGAGCGGTTCATGCCCCCGGGCTACCAGACGGTGGGGACCCGCCTCGATGTGCGGCACTTCGCCGCCACGCCGGTGGGATTGCGGGTGAAGGCGCACGCCGAGCTCGTGCGGGTCGAGGGCCGTGCGCTCATCTTCCGGATCCGGGTCGAGGACGAGCGCGAGCCGGTCGGGGAGGGGGTCCACGAGCGGCTCGTCATTAACGTCGAGCGCTTCGATCAGCGGATGCAGAAAAAGCTGGAAAAGAGTTGACGGTGCGAGCGGCCTCCCGAGCCTTGCGACCCTCACAGGTTGCTGATTGGCAACGTATAATAGGACCCGGAAGCGCACGGTTTCGCAGCCCGCAGTCCGCGGTGCCATCGGTCCGGCAATTATTGGAAACTCGACATGCGTCTGCGCGTACTCGGCTGTTCGGGCAGCATCGGCGGGCCGCAAAACCGCACCACTTCCTTCCTGGTTGACCAGGACATCCTGATTGACGCGGGCACCGGGGTCGGCGACCTTTCGCTCGCCGAGCTGATGGTCATCGACCACATCTTCCTCACCCATTCGCATCTCGACCACGTCAACTCGCTTCCCTTCTATCTCGATTCGGTCGGCGCGCTGCGGCCGCGGCCGGTCACCGTCTACGGGACCGCCGCCACGATCGAGACCCTGAGGAAGAACCTGTTCAACTGGGACGTGTGGCCGGATTTCACCCAGATCCCCTCGCCCGAGCAGCCCGCGCTGCGCTACCAGGAGATCCGGGCCGGGGATGTGGTCGCGCTCGACGGGCGCAGGATCACGGCGCTGCCGGCGGTCCATACGGTTCCCGCCGTCGGCTACCAGCTCGACAGCGGCAGGGGGAGCCTGGTGTTCACCGGCGACACCGGGCCGAACGACGCGCTGTGGGAGGTGGTGAACCGGATCGAGAACTTGAGATTCCTCATCATCGAAACCTCCTTCTCCGACAAGGACCGCAAGCTCGCCGAGGTCTCCCAGCATCTGTGCCCGTCCACCCTCGCCATCGAGCTCGCGAAGCTCCGGCGCCCGGCCGAGATCTACATCACGCACTTGAAGCCGAGCGAGATCGAGCTGACGATGCAGGAGATCGAGGAGCTGTCCGGGGAGCTGCGCCCGCACCTGCTGCAGAACAACCACGTGTTCGAGTTTTGAGGGCATGAGAAAGGAAGTCCCCGTCGAGGAGCTGCAATTCGGCGTGTACATCGCCGAGCTCGACCGGCCGTGGACCGACACGCCGTTCCTGTTCCAGGGATTCGTGCTCGAGAACGAGCAGCAGCTCGAGACGCTCAAGAAATACTGCAAGAAGGTCTACATCGACGCCGACAAGGGGCTCGATCTCCCCGATCGCAGCCAGCTCCGGGCGGGACCGATCGGCGCGCCCGGCAGGCCGAGCGTGCTCGCGAGCATCAAGCAGAAGACCCACTACGAGGAAAAGACGACGCTCAGCGTCGAGCTGCCCGCGGCGCGCCAGGCCCAGTCCCGGGCCGACGTCGTGCTGAAGGACGCGCTCGCCACGGTGCGGGCCGGCAAGGCGCTCGATGCGCCGCGGGTGCGGGAGGCGGTCACCAGCATGACCGACAGCGTGGTGCGCAACCCCGACGCGATGATGCTGCTCGCCAAGATGAAGGAGAAGGACGGGCACACCCTCGACCGCGCGCTCGGCGTCTCCATCTACATGATCACCTTCGGCCGCTTTCTGCAGCTGCCGCGCGAGCAGCTCGACCTGCTCGGCATGCTGGGGCTGCTCCAGGACATCGGCAAGGTGCGGCTGCCGGCCGGCCTCCTCGCCAAAAGCGGTCCGCTGAGCGAGGACGAGCACAAGATCTGCCGCAGCCACGTCGAGCATTCTGTCGCGATCCTCCAGCAGACCACGGGGCTTCCCGCGGAGCTGCCCGCGCTCGCGGCCCTGCACCACGAGCGCTACGACGGCAGCGGCTATCCGAAGGGCCTGAAAGGCCAGGAGATCGGGCTCTACGGCGCGATCGCCGGGCTGGTGGACTGCTTCGACGCGCTCACCCAGCCCCGGCCCTATGGCGAGGCGCTCGCGCCTTCGAACGCGCTCGGCATGCTCTACAGCTGGCGCGACACGCTGTTCGACGGGCCGCTGGTCGAGCAGTTCATCCAGTGCATCGGGATCTACCCGGTGGGCTCGATCGTCGAGCTCAATTCCGGCGAGATCGGGATCGTGATCGCGCAGAACCTGGCGCGGCGGCTGCTGCCGCGGGTGATGGTGGTGCTCGACGCGAAGGGCGCGCCCCTCAGGCCACAGAAGATCCTCGACCTGTCGAAGAATCCCAAGGTGAACCCGGAGACGCCGTACCGTATCAAGCGCACCCTGGAGAAGGGCAGTGTCCCAATCGATCCCTCCGAATTCTTCCTCTGACGGCGGGGCGGAGGCGCCCGACCGGGCTGCCGCCGCCGCGCCGGAACAGCAACGGGACACTGGCCTCGAGGCGCTCGTCGAGCGCCTGGCGGAGGCGCTCGGGGCGGACTCCGCTACGCTCGCGCGCGTCGCCTCGCTGTTCGCGGATGTGCGCGAGCGCGCGCCGGACTTGTTCGTGCCGGCGGCGGGCGCACTCGCTTCGGCGCTCGAGGAGATCGGCAAATCGGAGGGCGCGGGCGCCGCGCCGCTCTACGCGGCGCTCGGCGAATGGGCGCTCGACGCCGAGGGCGAGCCGATCGAGCGCATGCGGCGTGACTGCTTGCGCTTCCAGGCGGCGATGACGCGCGGCGCGCTGCGGCTCTACGCCGGGGACACGGCATACTGCACGGAGATCCTGCTCGCGCTGCAGCGCTTCGTGTTCCTGCAGCTCGCCACGCTCGCCTCGCTCTCGGCGCGCGGCGCGGAAGGAGGCGGCGTGGTGCGGACGCTGCCCACCCCCGAATACGCCGCCTTCATGGACATCTTCCGCGCCGCGATCGAAAGCCACAAGCAAGAGGGAAAGCAGCTCGCGCTGCTGCTGATCCAGGTCGCGAGGGTCGAACAGGTGGACCGGCTGCTCGGGCTGCAGCGGGGCGAGGCCTTCATGCTGCGGGTCGCCCGGCGCATGCGCGAGGGCGTGCTGCGCAAGCAGGACCAGCTCGGGCGCGTGAGCCGCGACCAGTTCGCGTGCCTGTTGCCGCGCATTGCGGGCGAGGGCGTGGCCGTGCTCGCCGCGAACAAGATCCTCGGCGCGCTGGAGGCGCCGATTCCGATCGGGGAGCGCTCGTTTCCGCCGGACGCGGTCGTCGGCATCGCGCTCTACCCGGAGCACGGCGAGGACCCGCAGACGCTGGTGCGCAACGGCAAGCTCGCCGCGCGCGCCGCGCGCGCCGCGCCGGAGCGCACCGCGCTCTACGATCCAGCCCACGGGGAGAGCGAGGAGCGCAGGATGCAGTACGAGGCGCGGCTGCGCCTGGCGCTGGAGGAGGGACTGCTCGACCTCGAGTTCGAGCCCGAGCTCGACCTGGGGACCGGGCGCATCGGCGGATTCCGCTGCCGGTTGCGCTGGAAGGACAAGCTGCTGGGAGACGTTCCGGAGGCGCAGGCGATCGAGACCGCCGAGTCCTCCGGACTGGCACGGGAGCTCACCTGGTGGATGTTCAACAACGCGCTGAGGACGTGGACCGAGTTCGCGCGCGTCGGGCTGCAGTGCCCGATCGGGGTGACGGTCCCGGCGGGCGCTCTGCTGCTGCCCGATTTTCCCGACTTCGTGAGCCGGGCGCTGCGCACCTGGGGCGTGCCGCCCCGGCAGCTCGTGATCGGCATCAGCGAGACGGCGCTCGCCGGCGGGCTCGAGCAGGTGAAGGAGGCGCTCTCGCGCCTGAAGACGTACGGCGTGCGCATCGTGGTGGACGATTTCGGCACCGGTTCGTCCTCCCTGAGCAGGCTGGCGCAGCTGCCGCTCGACGAGCTGAAGGTGAGCGCCGAGTTCGCGAGCGACATGGTGCGGATCCCGCTCCACGGGAAGATCGTGCGCTCGCTGGTCCAGCTCGCGAAGACCCTGGGACTGCACGTGACTGCGGAGGGCGTCACCAACGGCGAGACCGCGGTCGCGCTGATGGGGCTCGGCTGCGAGCGCGTGCGCGGCGAGTACGTGAGCCCGCCGCTCACCGCGCAGCAGATCATCGAGCTCGAAAAGGGCTCGGCGGGGCTGACCAAGATCCGGATCTCCGACCTCTGAGCGAAGCCCCCGCGATGCGGATCGGCTTCGAGGCCATGCGCGGAATCCTCGAGCGCCGGCTGCATCAGGAGGACATCGAGCCCCTGCCCGAAGGGCTCTCGGAAGCCGGAAAGGCGCGGCCGTCGCCCGCGCACTGGAACGCGGGCCGGGCCGCCCGCGCCCATCAGCCGCTCGCATGAAGGGGTGCTGGATCCTGCCGGTCGCGCTGGCCGCGCCGGCCGCTCCCGCGTGGGGCGGCGAGGACGCTGTCGCGCGGGAAGTCCTCCGCAACCTGCGAGCGCGGCAGCAGCAGCAGGAGCAGTTGCAACTCGACATGCTGCACTATCAGCGCGGCGTCCCGGCACCCGCGGCCGGCACGCGCGAGGACGAGGCCCGGCGGCGGATTGCGGCCGAGTGGCGCGCGCGCCAGCGAGCGCTGCACTACCGGCAGCGGGTCGAGCCCTCCGCAGCCTGGCCCGAGGACGACGCGGGCACGCGCCGTGCGAAGCAGGACATGGAATTCACGCGGGCACGTCGCGAGGGCGAGCAGCTGATCGAGCGCGCGCGCTGGGAGTTGCAACAGAAGCCCTGAATCGTGAATCTTGCCGGGGGCGCGCGGCGCCTACGACCGATGATTCGCGATCGGGGACTCGCGCTCCTTCTCGGGCTCCTCCAGCGGCAGTCCTGGCGCCTCGCGCTCGAGGACGGTGTATTCGGCGGCGAGAATCCCCCGCTCGGCTGCTTTCGCCATCCGGCGCCGGATCCACCAGATGCGCGCGGCGAGCGCTGCGGCAAGCGCGAGGCCGGCCGCTACCGCCACAGTGAGGAATAGCACGGCGAGGGCGGCGAGCGCGATTGCCGCCGCGCCGAGCAGGATGCGCTCGGGCAGGCTGTGGCCACGCAGGCTGATTGCAAGCCGTCTCAAAGCGATCCGGGGGCGCCGGGGGTCCGAAGAGAAGCTGCGGCTAATAATCGGGATTGAAGCCCTTGATGATCACCCCGCCCGACTTCTCGTCGTGCTCGAGCGTGAGCAGCTTGCGTGCTTCCAGCTCGTCGAGGAGCTTGCCGAACGAGCGGAAGCCGTAGTAGGACTCGTTGAAGCCCGGGTGCCGGCGCTTGAGGGTCTGTTTCACCATCGAGCCCCAGATCTTTTCCTCGGCGCCGCGCTCGGCGAACAGGGCCTCGACCGTCTCCATCACCAAGTCGAGCGCCTCCTGCTTCTTGTCGCTTTCCACGGCGGGCGCCGCGCGGGCCGCTTCGGACGCGGCGGCGGGCTGCTTTTTCCGCGACTGCTTCCTCGGCTTCTCCCGCACCAGGTCGTCGTAGTAGATGAACTCGTCGCAGTTGGAGATCAGCAGGTCCGAGGAGGATTTCTTCACGCCGACTCCGATCACGGTCTTGTTGTTCTCGCGCAGCTTCGAGACCAGGGGGGAGAAATCGGAGTCGCCGCTGATGATGACGAAGGTGTCAACGTGGCTCTTGGTGTAGCACAGGTCGAGCGCGTCCACCACCATGCGGATGTCGGCCGAGTTCTTGCCGCTCATCCGCAGGTGCGGGATCTCGATCAGCTCGAACGCCGCCTCGTGCATCGCCTTCTTGAACTCCTTGTAGCGGTCCCAATCGCAGTACGCCTTCTTCACCACGATGTTGCCCTTGAGCAGCAGCCGCTCGAGCACTTTCTGCACGTCGAACTCTGCGTAGCGAGCCTCGCGCACGCCGAGCGCGACGTTCTCGAAATCGCAGAACAGCGCCATGTTGTTGGTGCCCTGTTGCGTCGCCATGGAGGCTCCGGTAGGAAAAAAATGCGCGGGCAGCGCCCGGCCGCCCGGTCATTCTACCCGTTCTGCGCCGGAGGCGAGCCGGTGCGCCCAGCGCGTGGTCTCCGGCAACCGGTAGCGCGGGGCGCAGGCCAGGGTGTAGGCGATCGCTGTGGCGAGGCTCACCCGGTGGCCGCTCGAGACGTAGATCGGTTTTGCGCCCGCGCGCGAGCGCAGCGCCGCCCCGATCGTCTCGCCGCGGTCGGTGAGCGGCGTCCACGCGCCGCGCCGCTGCGGGGGCTCGCGGCAGGCGCCGACGAGCCGCGTCTTGGCGACGCCGATGGTGGGCAGGCCGCACCACAGGCCGAGATGGCTCGCGATGCCGCAGCGCCGCGGATGCGCGACACCCTGCCCGTCGCACAGGATCAGATCCGGTTGCACGCGCAGTCGCTCGAGCGCGGCGAGGAGCGCTGGCGCTTCCCGGAAGGAGAGCAGCCCGGGGACGTAGGGGAAGCGGGTCGGCCGGCGGGCGATCGCGTAGTCCACCAGCTCGAGCCCGGGGAACGAGAGCACGGCCACCGCGGCGCGGGTCACGGCTCCGTCGCGCTCGAATCCCGCGTCGGTGCCCGCCACGTGGCGCACCGCGCCGAGGCGGTCCTCGGTGACGACTCGCTGGCGCAGCCGCTGCTGCAGCTCGACCGCCTCGCGCGGCGTCACGTCCCAGTCGTGGAGCTTGCGCATCGGCGGCTGGCGGCGTTGGCCATGGGGATCGCGAACGACACGGAGAGAAGGGCACCGGAGCCGAAGTCACCCGCTTCTCGATCGTTCTGCGGGAATTCCAGGGCCCTTGCGGCGCGATCGAATCTTATCGGCGCTGCGCGTGACCAGCGCGAGGAAGCGCGCGGCGTCCTGCGCCATGTTCGCGTTGTTGAACAGGCAGTAAGTGGTGCCGCGGCACAGCTCGAGCAGGCGCTCGAGCTCCGCGCTGGTGTAACGGTGGTGCAAGCCGGTCACGCCGTGCAGCCGGAAGTAGCGGAACGCCGCGCGCGGCGGGCGGGCCGCGAACGGGTCCACCACCAGGTCGAGCCCCAGCTCGCGGCACAGCGATTCGGCGGTCGAGCGCGGCCAGTCGCCGCGCGGCTCCCAGCACAGGCGAAAAGGGTTGCGCTCGGCGGCGAGGCGCTGGAAGAAACCCCTCAGGTGGGAGAGGTTGCGCGGCGTCGGCGCGAACGAGGCGGGGCACTGGAACACGACCGCGGTGGCGGCGAGCGCCTCGGCCGCCGCGCGCGTCACGCGCCAGGCGCGCGCCACCTCCTCGGTCGGCTTGAAGCTGCCGTAGCGCGCCGCCGTTCCCGCGGCGAGCGGCTGGCGCAGCCGGCGGTAGGTGGGGCTGGTGGCCTCGTGGGTGATGAGCTGCCACGCCTTGAGCGTGAATTCGAAGCCCGCCGGCGCCTGCTCGCGCCAGCGCTGCAGCGTCGCGATCCCGGGCGGCTGATAAAAGGTCTGCTGAACTTCGACCAGCCGGAACAGTCCGAAGTACGCCGCCCGCGACAGCGGGAAGCCGCAGCAGCCGACTCGGATGTCCGGAACGGTGGTCATCGGGAACGGGAAGCGCTTGTCCGGCCTTGCGGCGAGCGCCGGCAAGCAGATACTATCAATTCCGGAGCGGCTTGGGCGACGCGCGATGGGCGAGGACCTCTACCAGAACCTGCGCAACCAGATGGTGGCGGAAATCGCGGCGGAAGCCGCGCTGACCGCCTCCCATACCGGGCGGGCCGCCTTCAGCGAGCGCGTGATGCGCGTCATCGCGAGCGTGCCGCGCCACGAGTTCGTTCCGGTCGAGCTGCAGCCCTACGCCTATCTCAACCGGCCGCTGCCGATCGGCTACGAGAAGACGGTGTCCCAGCCCTTCATCGTCGCGCTGATGACCGATCTGCTCGAGCCCGGCGAGAGCGACGTCGTGCTCGAGATCGGCGCCGGGGCGGGTTATCAGGCGGCGATCCTCGCCGAACTCACGAAGCGCGTCTACAGCGTGGACATCATCGAGGAGCTGGCGCAGGGCGCGGAGCGCAGGCTCAGGCGCCTCGGCTACGACAACGTCGAGGTGCGCGTCGCGAACGGCTACTATGGCTGGCCCGAGCACGCGCCCTACGACAAGATCATGGTGACCGCCGCCACGGAGCTGATCCCGCCGCCGCTCATCGCGCAGTTGAAGCCCGGCGGTCGCATGGTGATTCCGACCGGCATTCCCGAGAAGCAGACGCTCACGCTGGTGGAAAAATCGCCCACCGGCAGCCTCTCCACGCGCGACATCCTGCCGGTGCGCTTCTCGGAGCTGGAGGAGCCTGGCGAGGCCGCGGGCATCGCCTGACGAGCTTCCGTTCCCCCCGTTCATGCGGTTCGCTTACTACGACCGCCTGAGCCCGGCGCAGCAACGCATCTACCGCGCAAGCGATGCCATCGAGAGCGTGCCCATCCCCGAGGGCGCGCCGCTCGCCCCGCTGGTCTCGCGCATCGAGCGGGCGCTCGCCTCGCAGCGGCAAGAGCAGGTGCGCGAGGCGTGCCAGGCGCTCTCGGACGAGCTGTGCGCGCGCTTGCGTGTTCCGCCGGTCGCGGTCGCGGTGCTCGCTGTGCGCCCGCGGCTGCGCGACGGCGACCTGTACGGGCTCTACGAGCCGGGCGCCCGCGGCGCGTCGGCGCGCGTCTCGCTGTGGATGCGCACCGCGCGCCACGGGAAGGTGGTCGCGTTCCGCACCTTCCTGCGCACGCTGGTGCACGAGTTCTGCCACCATCTCGACTACGAGCACTTCCGGTTGCCCGAGACCTTCCACACCGAAGGCTTCTACCGGCGCGAGTCGAGCCTGATGCGGCAGCTGTTGCCGCCGGCGCCCGGCGGCACGCTCCGGTAGCGCGCAAAGGCTCGGCCTGCGCCCGGCGCAGCGCTACAATCGCGCGGCATGGCGCGACAGACCCGGACCCTGGCGGTGCTCTTCGCCGACGTCAGCGAAAGCACCAGCCTCTACCAGAAGCTCGGCGATACCGCGGCGCGCAGCATCGTCAACGCCTGCCTCACGCTCGTCTCCGGCGTGCTCGAGCGCTACGACGGACGGCTGGTGAAGACGATCGGCGACGCGGTGATGTGCGTGTTCCCGAGCGCCGATCTCGCGCTGCTCGCCGCCTCCGAGATGCAGTCGCGGGTCTCGGCCGAGCGGCCGGGGAACTATCCGGTCTCGATCCACGTCGGGCTCAACTACGGGCCGGTGCTGACCGAGAACGAGGACGTCTTCGGCGATACCGTGAACGTCGCTGCCTATCTGGCCGCGGTGGCGAGCGCGGGGCAGATCCTCACCACCTCCAGCACCCAGGAGTGCCTGTCGGCGGCGCTGAGATCCTGTGTGCGGCCGGTTTTCCTGACCCGGTTGAAGGGGGCCGAGCACGATTCCACCGTCTATCAGGTGCTGTGGCGCGCCGACCGGCTCGACATCACCGACGTCAACCTGCAGGCCGGCCGTCTGATTCCGGGCGACACCGGGAGCCTGGTGGTCGCGCTCGGCGAGGAACGCGTGCGCGTGGACCAGTGGCGCACCCGCATCGTCATCGGGCGCGACCGGGATTGCGACCTGGTGGTGAACGACCGATTCGCCTCGCGCCGGCATCTGACGATCCGGCTCGTGCGCACGCACTTCTATCTCTTCGACCACAGCATCAACGGCACCTTCGTGTCGCTCGACAGCGGGGAGGAGGTGCACGTGCTGCGGCGCGAGCTGCTGCTCGACGGCAGCGGGCGCATCTGCGCGGGGCGCTCGCGCGTGGAGCGCCCGACCGAGGTCATCACCTTCGAGCGCGACCGGCGCTCGATATATCGCGTTTGAGCGCCGCGAGATCCGCGCCGCCAGGAAGGCGGGGGCGTCCTCGACGGCGGGGCTCGTTACGCTTCTCCGGCGGCGAGTTCCCGCACCACATCCATGCCGCCGCGCTGGCGCACGCGCGCCTGCTCCGGGCTCTCGCGCCCGAGCGGGGTGCGCGCGACGAACTCGTAAATCTCGGCCGCGCCCTCGAACGGGCGCGGAGTCATGCCGAGTTCCGCGAAGGTCTTCGCGATCTCCCTCATCTCGGGCACCCAGCGGTAGGCCTTGGGCGGCATCAGCGGGATGTTCTTCATCTGCCAGTCGAAGACGTCACCGCGGCTCTCGCGCAGCTCCTGCTCGAGCGCCCGCTCGACGCCGAGCTTGCGCGCGGCGACCAGCAGCTCGACCGCAAGCGCCGTCGTGCCCTTGGTCATCGCTCCGTAGCACATCTTGATTCCGGAGGCGTCGCCGACGCGCTCGGAGAGCACGCGGATCACGAGGCTGGGATGCTGGATGCGCTCCATGAGGCAGGCATCCGGTCCCGACACGTAGATGCGCGGCCGGCCCGCGCCGCGCGGCGGCGGGCCGATGATGCCCGCGTCGATGAAGGCGCCGCCTGCGGCGCGGATCGCCTCGTCCATCTCGCGCACGGTGAAGGGCGAGACCGCGTTGCAGTCGGCGAAGGCGATTTTCCGGCCGCTCGCCCGGATCGCGGCGGCCACCCGGCGCGCGAGGCCGAGCGCCTCGCCCGGGTTGAGGATCGAGAGCACCAGGTCGCAGGCGGCGACCAGTCTTTCGATCGAGCCGCAGTCCTCGAGCCCCGCCTCGCGCGCGAGCGCGCAGGTGCGCTCGCTGCGGCCGTCGAGGGCGGCATAAACGCCGAACCCGCATTCCTTCAGGCGCGCGGCGACCGCCTGTCCCATGTCGCCTGGGCTCACCACACCGATGTTCCGGATTTCCATCGCAAGCTCCTTGTTCGCCATGCCCGCGCCGGCCGGGGCGGATCCAGTAGAATGGCGTTTTTTTTGCGTCACCCGGGCGCTTGCGCAGTCTGCCGCCCGGGCGGCCGGGCCGCCTATCTTAGCGCATGGCCTTCTACCCCGTCGTCCTCGTCACGGTCCTCAATCACGTCGCCTTCAAGGGCAGCAAGGTCCTGATCTCGCTGTTCGCGATCGAGCTGGGGGCCAGCCCCTTCACGATCGGTCTGCTGTTCGCGATGTACTCGGTGTTTCCGGTGTTCCTCTCGGTCCACGCTGGCCGGGTGTCCGACCGCTTCGGCTCGCGCCCGCCCATGGTTTTCGGCGCCTGCGGGCTCGCAGCGGGGCTCCTGCTCCCGGCCCTCTTCCCGGGTCTTCCGGCGCTGTTCTTCTCGGCGACGCTGATCGGGCTGTGCTACATCTTCTATGTCGTCTCGGTGCAGAGCCTGATCGGCTCCTTCGGCGAGGGCGCCGATCGCACCCGCTACTACAGCCTGTTCAGCCTCGGCATCGGTCTCACTTCGCTCGCCGGCCCGGTCACCGCGGGCTTCGCCATCGAGGGGCTCGGCCACCGTGGCGCCTACCTGCTGCTCGCCGCGTTTCCGGCGCTGCCGGCGCTCGCGCTGCTCGCCGTGCCGGGATTTCTTCCCGGGCCGCGGCGCCACCAGGGCGCGCACGCGGGCCGCGGTGTCGGGATCCTGCTCGCCGACGCCCCGCTCAGGCGCGTGCTGATCGTCGCCGGCATCATGGAAACGGGCAACGAGCTCGTCAATTTCCTGTTGCCGATCTACGCGCACTCGATCGGGCTCGGCGCCTCGCAGATCGGGCTCGTGATGGGCGGCTACGGGGCGGCGCTGCTCGCGATCCGCACCGCGATGCCTGCGCTCGCGCGGCTCTCGAGCGAGGAACGAGTGCTCGCCGGCTCGCTCCTCGTGGCGGCGCTCGTCCTGCTCGCGTTTCCGTTCGTGCGCGACTTCGCGCTGCTCGCCGCGCTCGCGTTCGTGCTGGGACTGGGGCTCGGCTGCGGCAGCCCGATCTCGCTCGTGCTCGCCTACAACCGTTCGCCCGCGGGGCGCTCGGGCGAGGCGATCGGGCTGCGCCAGACGGTGAACAAAACGGTGGAAGTGCTGGTGCCGGTCGCCTTCGGTTCGCTCGGCACCGCCTTCGGGATGGTGCCGGTGTTCTGGCTCGACGCGCTGCTGCTCGCGGCGGGCGCTCTGATCATGCAGCGCGACGCGCGCGCTCAGGCCGCGCGCCGCGGCGGCTGAGCCCGCCTCCGTGGGGTCAGTTGGCCTTCGCGCCCGAGACCTTCACCACCTCGGCCCACTTCGCGACCTCCTCGCGCAGCAGCCGTCCGAATTCTTCCGGCGTGCTGCCGACGGGCTCCGCCCCGAGGTCGTGCAGGCGCTGGCGGGTGTCGGGCGCGCGCGTCGCGCGCGCGACCGCCTCTCCCAGGCGCGCGACGATCTCGCGCGGCACGGCGGCGGGGGCGAGCAGCCCGTACCAGACCACGACCTCGACACCCTTCACCCCGGCCTCCCGCAGAGTCGGCACCTCGGGCATCAGCTCCGAGCGCCTCGGCCCGAGGTTGGCGAGAGGCCGCAGCCTTCCGCTCCTGACGTGCTGGGAGATGGCGGGAATGTTGGCGAAGGTCATCTCGACCTCCCCGCTCACGAGCGCGGTGAGCGAGGGCGCGCTGCCCTTGTACGGCACGTGCACGATCCGGGTCCCGGCGCGCAGATTGAACAGCTCGCCCGATAGGTGCTGGGTGGTGCCGGAGCCGGCGGAGGAGAAATTGAGCGCACCGGGCTTCGCCTTGGCGAGCGCGACGAGCTCCTTCACCGTTTTTGCCGGCACCGAGGGATGCACCACCAGGATGTTGGGGCTCTGCGAGAATACCGAGATCGGCGCGAAGTCGCGCAGGGTGTCGAACGGCACCTTCTCGTAGAGGCTCATGTTGATCGCGACCGCTGCGGTGTTCATGAGCAGCGTATAGCCGTCGGGGGCCGCGCGGGCGACCAGCTCGTTCGCGATGTTCGTGCCCGCTCCCGGCCGGCTCTCGACGATGAACTGCTGGCCGAAATGCTCGGAGAGCTTCGGCGCGAGCAGCCGCGCGTTGATGTCCACGCCGCCGCCCGGGGGAAATCCGATCACGATGCGCACCGGCTTGGCGGGCCACGGCTGGGCGGTGGCTGCCGCGGCGGCGGCGAGGGCGATGGCGGCGGAGAGCCGCGCGAACGACCGCGATGACATGCCGGGTTCCTCCGATTCGCGTGCCTGCGGGTGATATGATAACGGCCTTTTCACGGCGGGAAGAAGTCCATGAAGCGTTTCGACATTGCGCTCGTTCCGGGCGACGGCATCGGTCGCGAAGTGGTACCGGCGGGTCGCCGAGTGCTCGACGCCGTGGCGCAGGCGCACGGCGGCTTCCGCTTCCGCTACCGCTCGTACCCCTGGAGCTGCGCCTGGTACCTCGAGCACGGGCGGATGATGCCCGAGGACGGGCTCGAGCGCCTCGCCGACTCGGATGCGATTTTTCTCGGCGCGGTCGGCTTTCCCGGCGTCCCCGACCACGTCTCGCTGTGGGGCTTGCTGATCCCGATTCGCCGCGGCTTCCAGCAGTACGCCTGCGTGCGTCCGGTCAGGCTGCTGCCCGGGGTGCGCTCGCCGCTCGCGGGCCGCGCGCCGGGCGACATCGACTTCATCGTGGTGCGCGAGAACAACGAAGGCGAGTACTCGAGCATGGGCGGGCGCATCTACAGCGATACGCCGCACGAGCTCGTGACCCAGGTCAACCTCTTCACCCGGCGCGGTACCGAGCGCATCATCCGTTACGCGTTCGAGCTGGCGCGCAAGAAGCGCAAGAAGAAGGTGACTTCCGCGACCAAGTCGAACGGCATCGTCTTCAGCATGCCGTTCTGGGACGAGGTGTTCTGGGAGGTGGCGAAGCAGTATCCGGGCATCGCCGCCGAGCAGATGCACATCGACGCGCTCGCCGCGCGCTTCGTCACTCACCCGCAGCACTTCGGCGTGGTGGTGGGCAGCAACCTCTTCGGCGACATCCTGACCGATCTCGGCGCCGCGATCGCAGGCTCGATCGGCATCGGCGCCTCCGCCAATCTCAATCCCGAGAAGAAATTCCCCTCGTGCTTCGAGCCGGTGCACGGTTCCGCCCCCGACATCGTCGGGCGCGGCATCGCCAACCCCCTCGGGCAGATCTGGAGCGGGGCGCTCATGCTCGAGCACCTAGGCTATCCCCAGGCGCACGATCTCCTGCTCGCTGCGATGGCCGCGGTGCTGGAGGCCGGCGTGAAGACTCCCGACCTGGGAGGGCGCGCGACCACCTCCCAGGTGACGCAGGCGGTGATCGGGGAAATCCGCCGCCTGGCTCGCTGATCCAGCTCCGGCTCCGAGCTTTGAGCTGGGACTTCGAGCTTGGATCCCGAGACGGATCGGCGCCTTGTCTCGCCGCTGCCCGGATATGAGGCTGCCGCGCTGCTTTATCGTCGTGCTGGCGTTGCCGGCGCTCGCGGGGTGCTCCGGCGATGCGGACCGCTATTACCAGGGCTACGCCGAGGGCGAGTTCGTGCGCGTGGCGGCGCCTTTCGCCGGCGCGCTGCAATCGCTCGCGGTGGCGCGCGGCGAGCGGGTGCGCGCGGGCGATCCCTTGTTCACGCTGGAGCAGGAGAGCGAGGCGGCGGCGCGGCGCGAGGCCGAGGAACGGCTCAAGAACGCACAGGCTCAGCTCGACAACCTGCGCAAGGGGCGGCGCCCCACCGAGATTGACGCGATCGAGGCGCAGCTCGCCCAGGCGCGGGCCACGCTCGAGCTCTCTGCGGCGCAATTGAAGCGCACCGAGGAGCTGGTTGCGCGCAATTTCGTCTCGCGCGAGCGGCTCGACGAGGTGCGCGCCGCCCATGCGCGCGACACAGCGCGCGTGGCGGAGCTCGAGGCGCAGCTCGCCACCGCGCGGCTCGCCGCGCGCCCCGACGAGATCCGGGCGGCGCAGGCGGGCGTCGAGGCG
>DATLZE010000052.1:0-4998 GCA_035574195.1 Burkholderiales bacterium
CCGCCCCGCCCATCGCGCCGGCCGAGGTGCCGCGGCTGATCGAGCGCTTGAACGGCTACGACATCCTGTTCTACCAGGGAGTATATTACGGCCTGCCGCAGTCGCTCGGCCCCGTGCGGCTCGATACCCACGAAGCGCGCAGGCTCCCCGGCGTGATAGACGGCACGACGCTCGAGAGCGTGCGCGACGCAATCCGAGAGGCGGCAATGCGCTGACCCGGCGATGCTCGAGCTCCGATTGATCCCTCCCGAGGCGGGGTCCTACCGCGCGGCAGTGCGCGAGCTGCACGCGCAAGGACACCGCCGGCTGTATCTGTGGCCGCGCGGCGCGCTCGCCGAGCAGGCGGCGCGCCAGGCGCAAGAGCTCGGCTGCGAGGCACGGTTCGCCGTGCCGGAGCCTTGCGCGCAGGCATCCGCCGGCGAACCCGCGCCGTGCTGGATTCTCGCGGAAACCGCTGCCGCCGCATTGTCCGCGCTCCTGCTCGGGCTCACCGACCTCGCGCGCGGGATCGTCGTCGCGCCGCGCACCGCGCACGCCTGGGACGCGCGCCCGCTGTTCCTGATCTCGATACCGAAGGCGGGGACCCACCTGCTCTACTCGCTCGCGGGCGCATTCGGCTATCACGCGGGGATCGTCTGCCCCGAGTGGCCCAGGCCGCGCCACTGGTATTGTCTCGAGTACTCCAATTCCCACACCCGCGCCACCGATTTCTTCATCGACAGCGTGCGGCGCAGCCCCTTCGGCAACCGGCACCACCCGTTCGCGACGAGCCCGGCGCTGTTCATCTATCGCAATCCCCTCGACATCCTGGTCTCGGAGGCGAACTATTATCACCGCGACGGCAACGCCATCTTCGGCGGCTATCTCGCGAACCGCTCGTTCGAGGAGCGGCTGCTCACGCTGATCGACGACCCCTGGCTATTCGGATCGTTCCGCGACCGCCTCGCCGGATACGTGCCGTGGCTCGAATTCCCGAACGTCGTCCCGCTCTCCTTCGAGGAGCTGGTCGGCCCGCGCGGCGGGGGCGACGATGCGCTGCAGCGCCGTCTGATCTGGTCGCTGCAGTTGAAGCTTCACGTGCCGGGATCGCCCGAGGCGTTCGCGCAGAAAGTGTTCGACCCCGAGAGCGCCACCTTCGAGACCGGACAGATCGGCTCGCACCGGAAGATGTTCACGCAGGCCGCGCTGCAGCGCTTCCTCGCCTTGCCGCAGGACTTCATGCGGGCCTTCGGCTACGAGGTTCGCGCAGGCGAGTGCAACCGCTACTCCCTGCGGGCGGAGGAGTTCATCCGCCGGCCGCTGCTCACTGCCGATGACCGGTTCCACGATACGCCGATTCTCGTCGAGACCGGCTGCCACGGCCACAACATCGTGCGCTACCGCGGCCGCTACTACGGCGTGCGCGAGGAAAACCTCGCCGCCCTTCCGGAGCAAGCGCTCGCGCGGTTGCCCTCGGCGACCGAAATCGCGGCGCTCAGGCAGGCGCTCGCGTTCCGGGCATCGCGCATCGGCAGGTGGCAGCAGAGGCTGCTGCGCCTGGTGCGGCCGCCGGCTTCCTAGCGGAGCGACGCGGTGAAAAGCCTCTGGAACGAAGCTGAAGCCGCGCGCTGCCGCTCGGAGCTGGAGCTGCGCGTCTATTCCTCGCGGCTGCTCGGGCGCGAGCCCTCGCTCGTGCTGCACGGCGGCGGCAACACCTCGGTCAAGGTGCGCGAGCGCAACGCCGTGGGCGAGGAGGAGGACATCCTCTACGTCAAGGGCAGCGGCTCGGATCTCGCCGCGATCGAGGCGGACGGATTCGCGCCGGTGCGCATGGCGCATCTGCTCAAGCTCGCGCGGCTCGAGGCGCTCTCCGACTCGCTCATGATGAACGAGCTCGCGACCCAGGTCACGCGCGCGGGGGCGCCCGCGCCTTCGGTGGAGGCGATCCTGCACGCGATCCTGCCGCACAAGTTCGTGGACCACACCCACGCCGATGCGCTGCTCGCCGTCACCAACACCGCCGAGGGCGAGCGCCGCGCGCGCGAGATCTACGGGCGCGACACCGTGATCGTGCCCTACGTGATGCCGGGCTTCGCGCTCGCGCGCGAGTGCGCGCGCCGCCTCGAGGCCGAGGCGAATTCTTCCACGATCGGCATGGTGCTGCTCAACCACGGCATCTTCTCCTTCGGCGCGAGCGCCCGGGAGAGCTACGAGCGCATGATCGAGCTCGTCACCCGCGCCGAGGACTACCTCGCGCGGCAGGGCGCGTGGGCGCTGCCCGAGCCGCGGGCGCAGCCCCCGCGCACGGCGCTCAGGCTGGCGCTCGCGCGGCTGCGGCGCGAGCTCTCGGAATGCGCGGGCTTTCCCCTGGTGCTCGCGACCTCCCCCGAGCCGCGCGCGCTCGAGTTCGCGCGCAGAAGCGATGTCGCGGCGCTCTCCCAGCAGGGCCCTGCCACGCCCGACCACGTGATCCGCACCAAGCGCGTGCCGATGCTCGGGCGCGATGTGGCGGCCTACGCTGCCGCCTACCGCGACTACTTCAACCGGCATGCGCCGCGGGCGAGGGAGCCCAAGACCATGCTCGATCCTGCGCCGCGCGTCGTGCTCGATCCCGAGTTCGGGCTCGCCTGCGCCGGGAGGAGCGCGCGGGAGGCGGCGATCGCGCGCGAAATCTATTCCCATACCATCGAGGTGATCCTGCGCGCGCACGCGCTCGGCGGCTACCGGGCGCTGCCCGAGCGCGACATCTTCGAAGTCGAGTACTGGGAGCTCGAGCAGGCGAAGCTCAAGAAAGCGGGCGCCCCGCCGGTATTCGCCGGCGAGATTGCGCTGGTGACCGGCGCGGCATCCGGCATCGGCCGCGCGTGCGTGGACGCGCTGCTCGCGCGCGGCGCGGCGGTCGTCGGCCTCGACCTCAACCCGCAAATCGAGGGCCTCTATCGGCGCCCGGATTTCCTGGGGCTGCGCTGCGACATCACCGTGGAAAGCGAGGTGATCGGCTCGCTGGAAGCCGGCGTGCGCGCCTTCGGCGGTCTCGACATGCTGATCCTCAACGCCGGCGTCTTCCCCGGCGGGCGGCGTATCGAGGAGCTCGGCGCCGAGGAGTGGCGCCGCGTGATGCAGGTCAACCTGGACGCCAACCTCGCGCTGCTGCGCGAGTGCCATCCGCTGCTCGCGGCTGCACCGCGCGGCGGGCGCGTGGTGGTGGTGGGCTCGAAGAACGTGCCGGCGCCGGGACCGGGCGCGGCCGCCTACTCTGCCTCCAAGGCGGCGCTCACCCAGCTCGCGCGCGTGGCCGCGCTCGAGTGGGGCGCCGAAGGCATCCGGGTGAACGTGCTGCACCCCCACGGCGTGTTCGACACCGCGCTCTGGAGCGAGGAAGTGCTCGCGCAGCGGGCAAGGCACTACGGGATCACGGTCGAGGAATACCGCCGCGGCAACGTGCTGCGCACCGAGGTCACCAGCCGCGATGTCGCCGAGCTCGCCGCCGAGATGTGCGGGCCGCTCTTCGCCAAGACCACCGGGGCGCAGCTTGCGGTGGACGGCGGCAGCGATCGCGTGATCTGACGAGCGCGGCGAAAATGACCGAGCGCGCCCGGCCTCCCGCCCCTTCCCCCGCCTCCGAGCGCAGAGGGCGAGCGGGCGGCGGAAAATGGCTCGCCAGCCGTTCACCCGAAACCCGGTGATCGCCCGACATGACGCCCTCCGGCCCGCCCTCGCGCTCGAAAGTGCAGGCCCTGCGCTGGCAGGGCGAAGCGCTCGAGCTGCTCGATCAGCGCTGGCTGCCCGCGCGCGTCGAGTACCTCGCCTGCTCGAGCGCGCAGGAAGTGGCGCAGGCGATCCGCGCGATGGCGGTGCGGGGCGCTCCCGCAATCGGCTGCGCGGCCGCCTACGGCATCGCGCTCGAGGCGCTGCGCCTGGGCGGCGCCTCCCCGGAGCGATTCCGCGCCGGGCTCGAGCAGGCGTTCGCGGCGCTCGCCGCCTCGCGTCCGACCGCGGTCAATTTGTTCTGGGCGCTCGAGCGCATGCGCGCGGTGCTCGAGGCCGCCGGCCCGCTCGCCCCGCGCGAGGCCGCCGCGCGGCTGCTCGCGCAAGCGCATCGCATCCGCGAGGAGGACCTCGCCGCAAACCGCGCGCTCGGCGCCCACGGCGCGGCGCTGCTGCCCGACGGGGCGCGCGTGCTCACTCACTGCAACGCGGGCGCCCTCGCCACCGCCGGCCACGGGACCGCGCTCGGGGTGATCCGCTCCGCGGTGGAGGCGGGCAAGCGCGTCTCGGTGGTGGTCGGCGAGACCCGCCCCTTCCTCCAGGGAGCGCGGCTCACGGCATGGGAGCTCGCGCAGGAGGACATCCCCGTGACGCTGATCACCGACGCCATGTCCGGGCTGCTGATGAGACGCGGCGAGCTCGACGCCGTTGTCGTGGGCGCGGATCGCATCGCGGCGAACGGCGACGTCGCGAACAAGATCGGCACCTACCCGATCGCGGTGCTCGCGCAGCGCCACGGCCTGCCCTTCTACGTCGCCGCGCCGCTCTCCACGCTCGATCCGGCGGCAGAGCACGGCGGGGCGATTCCGATCGAGGAGCGCGATCCCGCCGAGGTGTGCGGCTACGGCGAGCTGCGCTGGGCGCCGCAGGGCATCCGCGCGCGCAACCCCGTCTTCGACGTCACGCCGGCCGCGCTCGTCACGGCGCTGATCACCGAAAAAGGCGTGGTGCGGGAACCCGACCGCGGCAAAATCGCCGCGCTGCTGCGGCAATGACCCGCCACCTCGGCCGGATCGCGCGTTCGCGCTCGACGCAGCCCGCCGCCTCGCCGGGCCCTGGATGACTTCCGCAACCGCCGTCCTCGTGACAGGCGCCGACGGCTTTATCGGGCGGGCGCTGTGCACCGCGCTCGCCGCCTCCGGCCGCCAGGTAAAGCGCGCGGTGCGCGCCGCGCCGGCCGCGCCCCCCGGCACGGTGGCGGTCGGCGAGCTCGGGCCCGACACCGACTGGGGCGCCGCGCTCGAGGCCACC
>DATLZE010000053.1:0-6713 GCA_035574195.1 Burkholderiales bacterium
CGACGGCCGCATCGCCCCGGAGCCGCGCATGGACGCCTCCTACGTCGGGCAGGCGGTGCTGTTCATGGCGAACCTGCCGCTCGACGTCAACGTCTTTCACATGACGATCATGGCGACCAAGATGCCCTTCGTCGGGCGCGGTTGAGGCGCGCGCGGGCGCCCCGCGCGCCGCTCGGGGGCGCGCCGGCGCGAAACGGCGCCCGCGGCGCTACGACGAGTACTGCGCCAGTGCAATGAGCAGCAGCGCCGTGCCCTGCGCCACCACTCGCGCGATCATCCACTGCCCGCTCGTGCGGTGGAGCACCGCCCCGTCGCTCGCCATCGAGGAGACGCCGGCCGCGAGCACGGCAAGGGTCATCAGCGCGGCCACCAGCACCAGCACGGTGAGGGAATCCATCGCAACCTCCTTCCGTCTGCCGTCTCATCCTGCTCCTGCCGGGCGCCCGGAATCTTGATAAAAATCAATTCCCGGCGCGATTCGTGCCGCCGCGCCCCCTTCCGTGCCCTGCCGCCCGAGCGCCGCCCCCCGCGGGCAGCGGCCGCCCGCGCGCTTGCCAAGGCCCGACGCCCGGACTACATTGATGCCCCCACCCGGCTCGCCTGGAGGAGGCCATGGCCACCACCCTCACGCTCGATGTCAACGGCAAATCCCACAGCCTGCGCGTGGACGACCCGCAGATGCCGCTGCTCTACGCGCTGCGCAACGATCTCGACCTGCACGGCCCGCGCTTCGGCTGCGGGCTCGCGCAGTGCGGCGCCTGCACGGTGCACGTGGACGGCGAGGCGGTGCGCTCGTGCTCGTTTCCGGTCGCCAAGGCGGCGGGCAAGAAGGTGGTGACGCTGGAGGGCCTCGGCACGCCGCACAAGCCGCACCCGCTGCAGCGCGCCTTCATCGAGGAGCAGGCGGTGCAGTGCGGCTACTGCATCAACGGCATGATCATGCAGGCCGCGGCCCTGCTCCGCAAAAACAAGCGCCCGAGCGAGGCGGAAATCCGCAAGGCGCTCGAGCACAACCTGTGCCGCTGCGGCACCCACGTGCGAATCCTGCGCGCCGTGCGGCGCGCTGCCGAAATGATGGCTTGAGGAGGGCTGCGCCATGCTGGCCGAAAGAATCTCCCGCCGCGAATTCCTGAAGAGCTCCGGAGCGCTCGTCGTCACCTTCTCGCTCGGCAGCCCGCTGGCGGGCGCCGCCGCGAAGAAGGAGCCGCTCGGCAAGAGCGTCGCCACCGACCAGGTGGACGGCTTCATCGCGATCGACGCCCGGGGCGGCGTCACGCTCTACTCGGGCAAGGTGGACCTCGGCACCGGCGTGCGCACCGCGCTCGCGCAGATCGCCGCCGAGGAGCTCTCGGTGCCGTTCGAGAAAGTGGCGGTGGTCGAGGGCGACACCGCGCTCACCCCCGACCAGGGCATCACCTGGGGCAGCCTCACGATCCAGGCGGGCGGCATGCAGATCCGCCAGGCGTGCGCGACCGCGCGCGAGGCGCTGCTCGCGCGCGGGGCGCAAAAGCTCGGCGTCCAGCAAAGCCAGGTCTACGCCAAGGACGGGCGCGTCGTCGTGCTCGGCAGCGAGCGCGGCGTGGGCTTCGGAGAGCTCGTCGGCGGCAAGCACTTCGAGCTGAAAGTAAACGACAAGGCGCCGCTCAAGAACCCCGCCTCCTACACCGTGGTCGGCAAGCCGGTGCCGCGGGTGGACATTCCGGACAAAGTGTTCGGGCGCTTCACCTACGTGCACGACTTCAAGCTGAAGGGCATGCTGCACGCGCGCGTGGTGCGCCCCGCGGCGCTCAAGGCGAGCCTCCTCGCCTTCGACGACAGCGCGGCGAAGCGCATCCCGGGCTACGTGGCCACCGTGCGCAAGCAGAGCTTCCTCGCGGCCGTCGCGCGCACCGAGTGGGGCGCGATCCGTGCCGCCGAGGCGATCCAGGCGCGCTGGTCCGACTGGCAAGGGCTGCCCGAGAAATCGCAACTGTGGGACTACGTGCGCCGGACCAAGGTCAACAAGCGCGAGGAGTTGCAGAAGGCGGGCGACACCGCCCAGGCGATGCAGTCGGGCGCGCGCCGGCTCGCCGCGAGCTACGACTTCGCCGTGCACACCCACGGCTCGATGGGGCCCTCGTGCGCGGTCGCCGATTACAAGGACGGCAAGCTCACGGTGTGGACCGCTTCGCAGGCGACGCACCTGCTGCGCAAGCAGCTCGCGAACATGCTCGGCATGAAACCGGAGGACGTGCGCTGCATCTACCTCGAGGGCTCGGGCTGCTACGGCCGCAACGGCCACGAGGACGCCGCCGCGGACGCCGCGCTGATCGCCAGGGAGCTCGGGCGCCCGGTGCGTGTGCAGTGGAGCCGCGCGGAGGAACACGGCTGGGATCCGAAGGGGCCGCCGACGCTGATCGACATGCGCGCCGCGCTCGACGCCGCGGGCAACGTCGTGGCGTGGGAATCGGAAGCGTTCATCCCCGACCGCTACAAGCCGTGGGGCGTGACGCTGGTCGCGGCCGAGCACGCCGGGCTGCCGAAGGACGACTCCTTCCCCGGCAACATCCACCAGTCGCTCGCGATCCCGTATGCGTTTCCGAACGTGCTGGCGAGCGTGCGCTGGCTGGCGGAGACCCCGTTCAAACCGTCGTGGATCCGCACCCCGGGCCGCATGCAGAACACTTATGCCAACGAGTGCTTCCTCGACGAGTGCGCCGCCGCGGCCGGGGTGGACCCCCTCGAGTACCGCCGCCGCTATCTCAAGGATGCGCGCGGGCTGGAACTGCTCGAGCGGCTGGCGAAGCTCGCGCAGTGGCAGCCGCGCAAGGCACGCCCGCAGGCCTCCGGCGACGTGGTCAGGGGCCGCGGCGTGTCCTACATCAAGTACGAGCTCGTGCGCACCTACGTAGGCGTGGTGGCCGATGTCGCCGTCGACCGCCGCACCGGACGGATCACGGTCGAGCGCTTCTACGTCGCGCACGACTGCGGCCAGATCATCAATCCCGACGGCCTCAAGAACCAGATCGAGGGCAATGTCGTGCAGACGGTCTCGCGCACGCTGATCGAGGACCTGCAGTGGAACCGCTCGATGGTGACGAGCCTCGACTGGAAGAGCTACCCGATCCTCACTTTCCCCGACGTGCCCGAGGTCGTCATCGACCTCATCGACCGCCCGAACGAGCGGCCGTGGGGAGCGGGAGAGCCTACCGCTGCGGTCGTGCCCTCCGCGATCTCGAACGCGGTCTACGACGCGCTCGGCGTGCGGCTGCGCTCGGTGCCGTTCACCCCGGAGAAGGTGCTGGCGGCGCTGAAATCGGCCTAGCCGCAGGGCCGCAAAGAGGCGCCGGGGCGCTCTCCCGCCCCGCCCTCCCACCACGCCCCCGGCGCACGGGGACGGCCGGCAAGGGTCGAGCGAGCCGCAGGCGCGCCCGCCTGCGAGCGCCCCGCCGCAAACGGGTGCCTTTATCGCCGACCGCGCCGCAGCCGCCGCTTGCCGATCGAACGGAGCAGGTCGAGGCAGCCGGGCCGGTTTATACTGGGGCGAGTTTCTGCGGGAAGCTCGCCCGGCGTATCGCCGCGCCGCCATGGCCGTCGCCACCTTCCGCTTCCACGGCGATCTCGCCCTGTTCCTCGCCCGCGGGCGCCGCGACCGCGCCTTCGAGCACGCCTGCGCGCGCGCCGCGACGATCAAGCACGCGATCGAGGCGCTCGGCGTGCCGCACACCGAGGCGGGGCGCCTCACCGTGAACGGGGAGCCGGCGACGCTCGCGCGCATCGTGCGCGAGGGCGACGCGATCGAGGTCTTCCCGCGCGGCGTGCAGGAGGAGGAAGGCGCCCGCGAATTCGTCGCCGACGCGCACCTCGGGGGGCTCGCGCGGCTGCTCCGGATGCTCGGCTTCGACACGCTCTACGACAACCGCCTCTCCGACCGCGACATCCTCGCGATCGTGCGGCGCGAGCCCCGCATCGTGCTCACGCGCGACCGCGAGCTGCTCAAGTGCCGGGAGATCGCGCGCGGCTGCTTCGTGCGCGCGGTCAAGCCCGAGCCCCAGCTCGCAGAGGTCGCGGCGCGCTACGGGCTCGCGCGGCGGATGCGCCCGTTCACGCGGTGCCTGCACTGCAACCTGCCGCTGGAAGCGCTCGGCAGGCAGGCGGCCGCGCAGCGCGTTCCGCAGAGCATCGCCGAGCGCTACCGCGAATTCTCCCGCTGCCCGGGTTGCCAGCGCATCTACTGGCAGGGCTCGCACTGGGAGCGCATGCGGGCGCTGCTCGCAGCGGCGCTCGCGACGCCGCTTCCCGGCTGAGGATCAGGGGGCGGGCGCTTCGAGCTTGCGCCGGTACTCGGCGATGCGGTGGTTGACGAACAGGCGCGGGCGGATGAGCGCCGCGACGAGGAAATTGGCGGCGACCGAGACGAGCGCGAGCGGCGGCGCGAAGCACGGCAGCAGCAGCAGCGTCCACAGCGACCCCAGGCGAAAGCGCACGCGCGCCGCGCGCCCCGCGAGCCGGCGCCCGCCGCGGGTGAAGTAGACGAGCTCGCCCACGTGCCGGAATCCCAGCAGCGCGAACGGCACGCGCGCCACGGCATCGGTCGAGTTCACGACGCGATAGATCGCGATCCCGCGCGCGGCGAAGCGCCGCGCGAGCGCGCGGTCGGCGACCCGCGGCGAGCCGAAGGTGTAGAGCGCGCGCGGCGGCCAGTAGTGGGCGGCCACGGTCGCGATCGCCCCGCCCAGGCTGTGGCCGGTGAAAAAAACCGGCACCCCGCGGCCGTATTCCTCGAGCGCGTCGCTCACGCCTCTCGCTCCGTACCAGCGCACGGGAAACTCCGGGCTGTCCAGGCCCTCGACGCTCGCGCCCCACACCTCCTTGAAGGCGTAGACGAAGCCCGCGTGCGCCGAATACGGCTCGTCGGGGAGCCGGGTGCGGAGAAAGGTGAGGTCGGCCAGGATGTCGGCCCAGTCGTTCTCGGTGCCGCGGAAGGCGAGCACCGCGAAGGGCTTGCCCGGCAGCATTCCCGGGTGCGCGGCGAGATAGCCCTGGGTGCTGCGGGCATCCACGAAGGCGACCGAGGAGAAGCCCGCCTCGCGCAGCGCCTCGACGATGTAGCGCTTGTTGCGGTAGGCGAGCTCGGAGAGCGCGGCGAGCCACCACGCCTGCGCGGCGTCGTAGCCGGCGCGCCCCGGGTCGAACGGCCGCCGGCGGGTCGCCTCGGGCGGGAAGAACGGCACGCGCGAGTTCAGCCGATCATGACCGCAGCGCGCGCGGTGACGAGCCCCTTGTCGAGGCGCTGGTGGACCGCCTCCGCCTGCTCGAGCGGCACTTTCTCGGTGACGATCGGGAAGAATTCCCCGCGCGCCACCAGCTCGAGCGAGTCAATGACCTCCTGGCGCGTCGCGTAGCGGCTGCCGAGCAGCTCGAGCTCCTTGCGCAGGAAGGCGGAGCAGTGCGCGGTGAAGGGCTGGCCGTGGCCGGCGAGCACCACGAGCCGGCCGCCGCGCCCGAGCGCAGCGATCGCCGCCTCTTGCGTGCCGTTCGCGCACACGAAATCGATCGCGACGTCCACGCCGCGCCCGCCGGTGAGCTCGAGCAGCTGCTCGGCGACGCGCCCCTCGGAGGCGTCCACGGTGGCGTCCGCCCCCGCCTTGAGGCAGGTCTCGAACTTGGAAGCGGCCACGTCCACCGCGATCACCTTCTTCGCGCGCGCCCAGCGCGCGACCATCGTCATGTGCACGCCGAGCCCTCCGCCCGCCCCGAACACCGCGACCGTGTCGCGGGGGCTGACGCGCGCGCGCCGCACCACCTTGACCGGGGTGGCGATCGCGTCGCAGATGACGCCCACCTCCGCCGGGTGGCGGCGCCAGTCGAGGCCCTCGGGCAGCTTGATGAAGTTGCGCGCCGGCAGCTTGATGTATTCGGCGTAGCCGCCGTCCACCTCGCGCCCGACGTAGCCTGCGAAGTTCTCGCACAGCGTCTCGCGATTCACCCGGCACCAGTAGCAATTGCCGCAGGTGAGATAGAAATAGGCGGTCACCGCGTCGCCGATCTTGAGATCGGCCACCCCCGCGCCGAGCGCGACGATCTCGCCCGTGATCTCGTGGCCGATGATCCGGGGATAGCTGACCGGCGCGCGCCCGACGCGCGTGTGGTGGATGGTGAGCCCCGCGCCGCACGCGAGCACCTTCGCCACCGCCTCGCCCGCGCCGGGCACGGGATCGGGAACGTTCTCCAGCACGAGCGGCGCGTTCTTCGCCTTGAGCACCATCGCTTTCATCGGACGACCTCCCTCAGGCGCCCGCCATCTTACACCAGCCGCAGCCGGCCGGTTGGCAAGTGGGCCGGGGGAGCGTACGCTGAGCGCGGGGCTTCCCCGCACCGCAGCGGCACCGCTCGACGAAAGGAGACGCCATGGAGAGCATCGCACAAGTGCTGTTTTTGATCGGGCTCGCGACCTGGCTCGGCTGGGTTCTCGCGAGGCGCTACTTCTATTCCGACTTCAAGGACCCCGACCAGCAGCCGGCGCCGACCGACCAGCAGTTGCGCTGGCATATCTGGAACATCCGGCAGGACCTCTCGCTCGTGGCGGTGACCAATTTCGCCATCCTGCTGGTGCTGGTCTACGTCTTCGTTCTGAAGCTGTAGGCCGCGCGGCGGAGCGCGCGCTGCGCCGGGGGGGGGGCGGCGGGCGCTCTCCGGCGCGGGTAAAATAACGCGCTCCTGCACGCGTTTCC
>DATLZE010000054.1:0-7632 GCA_035574195.1 Burkholderiales bacterium
CGGGCGCGCCGTGCTGCGCGCCCGCCGCGCCAAACGCCGCGCGCGGCTCAGTGTCTGAGCCATAACAGCACCGCCACCCTGCCTCGCAGCGCGCGCTTGCTGCGGCGCGAGCAGTTCGCGGCGGTCTTGGCCCATGGGGCGGCGGGCGTGCGCCGTCACTTCGTCGTGTTCGCGAAGCCCAATGGCTTGCACGCGGCGCGTATCGGTATCGTCGTCGGCCGCAGGGCTGCGCCCCGGGCGGTGGACCGAAACCGGATCAAGCGCATGGTGAGAGAGGCGTTCCGCCGGATCCGCTCCCGCCTGGGGGGCGTGGACGTGGTGGTGCAATTGCGCCGCTGCCCGCCGCGGGGGTCGGAGCCAGCAGCGAGGGCAGAACTCGCTAGACTGTTTGCGGAGATCGAAGCGCGCGCAGCGGGCGGCTGAATCCGGGCGATCGTCATGGACACCCAACGGCTCGTACTGTTTTTCGTTTTCTCGTTTTCGGTGTTCCTGCTGCTCGATGCCTGGCAGCGCGACCAGCAGCAGCAGGCCGCGCCACCGGCAGCGCGCGAGCAGGCGCAGAAGGCGCAGCCTGCGACAGCGGCGCCGCCCGCCCCGAGCGAGAAGCTCGCGACGGCACCGCACGGCGCACCCCAGGAGCAGCAGCGCGGTTCCGAGCCGGATCAGGAAATCCGCGTGGAGACCGATCTGCTGGTCGCGCGCCTGAGCACGCGAGGCGGCGACCTGCGGTATCTCGAGTTCAAGCAACATCGCGACACGCTCGACAAGAAAAGGCCGTTCGTTCTCTTCGAAACCGGTGCCGAGCGCTACTACGTCGCGCAGTCGGGGCTGATCGGCGAGGGTCTGCCCAACCACCGCACGCGCTTCACTGCGCAGGCGCAGGCCTACCAGCTCTCTGAAGGCCAGGACGTGCTCGAGGTGCGGCTCACCGCGCCGGTCGCGAGCGACACGCACGTCTCCAAGATTTACCGCTTCCGGCGCGCAAGCTACCTCGTGGAGGTCGCCTTCGAGATCGCGAACCGGGGAGCGGCCCCGATCGTGCCCTACGCGTATTTTCAGGTCGTGCGCGACGGCAAGCCACCCGCCGGAGACTCGGCGATGCTGCCCACTTTCACCGGGGTGGCCGTCTACACCGAGAAGGAGAAGTTCCAGAAGGTCGCCTTCGGAGACATCGAGAAGGGCAAGACGCCGTACCCGAAGACGGCGAACGATGGCTGGATTGCGATGCTGCAGCACTATTTCTTCAGCGCCTGGTTGCCGAAGAACGGCACCCCCCGCGAGTACTACACGCGGCGCTTGGAAGGCGATCTCTATTCCGCCGGAGTGATCGTGCCGGTGGGCGCCGTGGCGGCGGGCACCACCGCAACGGTCGCGGTGCCGCTTTATGCCGGGCCGCAGGAGCAGGACAAGCTCGCCGCGATCGCCCCGGGGCTCGAACTCACCGTGGACTATGGCTGGCTCACCGTGATCGCGGCCCCGCTGTTCTGGGTGCTCGCTTGGCTCAACCGCTGGGTCGGCAACTGGGGAGTGGCGATCATCCTGCTCACGGTCATCATCAAGCTGTTGTTCTATCCGCTCTCGGCCGCGAGCTACCGCTCGATGGCGAGGATGCGGGTGGTCGCGCCCAAGCTGCAGCGCATCAAAGAACTCTACGGCGATGATCGCCAGCGCATGCAGCAAGCGATGATGGAGCTCTATAAGACGGAGAAGATCAACCCGCTCGGCGGCTGCATGCCGATAATTATACAAATACCTGTTTTTATTGCACTTTATTGGGTTCTCTTGGCCAGCGTCGAGCTGCGCCACGCGCCCTTCATGCTGTGGATCGAAGATTTGTCGGCACCCGACCCCTGGTTCATCCTGCCGGTGCTGATGGGGCTCACCATGATCGTGCAGACTTGGCTCAACCCGGAACCGCCCGACCCGGTGCAGGCCAAGATGATGAAGATCATGCCGATCGTGTTCAGTATTTTCTTCTTCTTCTTTCCCGCCGGGCTGGTGCTCTACTGGCTGGTGAACAACGTGCTCTCGATTGCCCAGCAGTGGCAGATCACGCGCGCGATGGAGCGCGAGGCTGCGGCGGCGCGCAAAGCTTGATCCCTGTCGGCACCGACCGGCGGGCAGTGCGTGTTGATCCCGATGACCGATGGCGACACGATCGCGGCGATTGCCACCGCGCCCGGGCGCAGCGGCATCGGGATAGTGCGGGTTTCAGGGCGCTCGCTCGCTTCCCTCGTCGCCGGCGTGATCGGCAGGCCGCTGCCACCGAGGCGGGCAGTGCTCGCCAATTTTCTGGATGCGCGCGGCGAGGTTCTCGATCAGGGGATCGCGCTCTATTTTCCGGCACCTCATTCCTATACCGGTGAGGACGTGCTCGAATTGCAGGGGCACGGCGGGCCGGTGGTGCTGCGGCTGGTGCTGCGGCGCTGTCTCGAGCTCGGCGCGCGTATCGCCGAACCCGGCGAGTTTACCCGGCGCGCTTTTCTGAACGACAAGCTCGATCTCGCGCAGGCGGAGAGCGTAGCCGATCTCATCGATGCCGCCACCAGCGAGGCGGCGCGCAGCGCGATGCGTTCGCTGCAGGGCGCCTTCTCGGACCGGATCGAGGAGCTCTGCCACCGCTTGATCGAGTTGCGCACGCTGGTCGAGGCGACGCTCGATTTTCCCGACGAGGAGATCGAATTCCTCGAGCGCGCCGATGCGCAGGGGCGTCTCGAGAACGTGCGCGGGCAACTGGCCCAAGTGCTGGCAGCCTCCGAGCAGGGGAGCCTGCTGCGCGAGGGCCTGTACGTGGTTCTGGCCGGACAGCCCAATGTCGGCAAGTCGAGCCTGCTCAACGCGCTTGCGGGCGAGGAACTGGCGATCGTGACCGAGATTCCCGGCACTACCCGCGATGCGATTCGCCAGAGCATCAATATCGAGGGCATTCCGGTGCACGTGATCGATACCGCAGGGCTGCGCGAATCGGAGGACCCGGTGGAGCAGCTCGGCATCGCCCGCACCTGGGCTGCGATCGAGAAGGCGGACTTGGTGTTGTTGGTGATCGACGCGACGCGGGGGGAGGATGCGGCGGATCAGGCCATCCTGGCGCAGCTTCCCAGGCGGCTCGCATGTATTCGCGTCATGAACAAGATCGACCTCCTCGCGCGCAGCGAGGCTTTGGAGCACGGGGACGGCCAGACAAAGGTCTGGCTTTCAGCCAAGACCGGCAGGGGAGTGGGGCTCTTGCGTCAAGCCGTGCTGGAGAGCGCGGGCTGGACGGGAGGCGGCGAGGGGCTTTTCTTGGCGCGGGAGCGGCATGTCAAGGCGTTGCAGAAGGCGCAGGAGCATCTGGAACAGGCGGCGCGAGTCGGCAACCAGCTGGAATTCTTTGCCGAAGAACTGAGGCTGGCGCACGAAGCCTTGGGCAGCATCACTGGCGCCTTTACCACCGAGGACTTGCTGGGCGAGATCTTTTCTCGCTTCTGTATCGGGAAGTGACCTGGGTTTCACGTGGAACATCGCCGCCGACGGCGAGGATGCTGCATCGCAGCATCACGTTTCACGTGAAACCTGGTAGCCAGCCAGTGCGCTGCACAGAAGTTTTCGGGTATCATTAGCAGCGCAAGAGGAAGCGCCTCTAATCATGCAACCTATTGAAAAATATGATGTTATTGTAGTAGGCGGGGGCCACGCCGGGACCGAGGCCGCGCTCGCAGCCGCCCGGATGGGTTGCCAGACGCTCCTGCTCACCCACAGCCTCGAGACCCTGGGCCAGATGTCGTGCAATCCCTCGATCGGCGGCATCGGCAAGGGCCATCTGGTCAAGGAAATCGATGCCCTGGACGGCGCCATGGCGGCGGCGGCCGACGAGGCAGGCATTCAGTTCCGCATCCTCAATTCCCGCAAGGGGCCGGCGGTGCGTGCCACGCGCGCGCAGGCCGACCGCGTGCTCTACAAGAAGGCAATCCGCAGCCGGCTCGAGAACCAGCCTCGGCTGCGCCTGTTCCAGCAGGCCGTCGACGACATCGTGCTCGAGGGCGAGCGTGCCGCGGGAGTGGTGACCCAGCTCGGATACGTGTTCTCCGCGCGCGCGGTGGTCCTGACCACCGGTACCTTTCTCGCTGGCCTGATCCATGTCGGGCTCAAGAACTATCAGGCGGGGCGCGCGGGCGAGCCTCCTGCGCTGACACTCGCGCGGCGGCTGCGCGAGCGCAGCCTGCCGGCGGGGCGGCTCAAGACCGGAACCCCGCCGCGCCTCGACGGGCGCACCATAGATTTCTCGCTACTGACGCCGCAGCCCGGCGACGAGCCGACGCCCGTGTTCTCTTTCCTCGGGCGCCGCGAGCAGCACCCACCGCAGCTGCCGTGCTGGATCACGCACACTAACGAGCGCACCCACGAAATCATCCGCAGCGCACTCGATCGCTCGCCGCTTTACACCGGCGTGATCGAGGGCATCGGCCCGCGCTACTGTCCCTCGATCGAGGACAAGGTGGTGCGCTTCGCCCACAAGAGCTCGCACCAGATCTTCCTCGAGCCCGAGGGGCTCACGGTGAACGAGTTCTATCCGAATGGCATCTCGACCAGCCTGCCCTACGACGTGCAGGTCGAGCTGGTGCGTTCGATTCGCGGGCTCGAGCGCGCACACCTGACGCGCCCCGGCTACGCGATCGAGTACGACTACTTCGATCCGCGGGGGCTCAAGCGCTCGCTCGAGACGAAGGCGATCGCCGGACTGTTCTTCGCCGGACAGATCAACGGCACCACCGGCTACGAGGAGGCCGCCGCGCAGGGCATTCTCGCCGGCATCAACGCGGCGCTCTACGCGAAGGAACGCGAACCGTGGTGCCCGCGGCGCGACGAGGCCTACCTCGGCGTGCTGGTGGACGATCTCGTCACCCGCGGGGTGTCCGAGCCCTATCGCATGTTCACGAGCCGCGCCGAATACCGGCTCTCGCTGCGCGAGGACAATGCCGACTTGCGGCTGACCGAGACCGGACGGCGCCTGGGCGCGGTGGGCGAGGCGCGCTGGGAGGCGTTCTCGCGCAAGCGCGAGGCGATCGCGCGCGAGCAGGAGCGGCTGAAGAGCACCTGGATCAATCCACGGGCGCTCCCCCGCGATGCAGCCGAGCGCCTTTTCGGCCAGCCGCTCGAGCGCGAGCACACGCTCGCCGAGCTGTTGCGGCGCCCCGGCGTGAGCTACGCGCAGCTGATGGCGCTGCCGGGCGCCGGCCCCGGCGTGACCGAGGAGCAGGTCGCCGAACAGGTCGAGATCCAGGCCAAGTACCAGGGCTATGTCGAGCGCCAGCGCGAAGAGATCGCGCGCCACGGCCACTACGAGGGTCTGCGGTTGCCGCCCGACGTGGACTACACCACCGTGCGCGGCCTCTCGGTCGAAGTACAGCAGAAGCTCAATCAGCATCGCCCCGAGACGCTCGGGCAGGCGGCGCGCATCTCGGGGGTGACCCCGGCGGCGATCTCGGTGCTGCTCGTGCATCTGAAGCGGGGGCTCGGCGCGCGGGCGGCGCCGCGCGCCGACACGCATGGAATCGAGCCGCGCGCCAGCAAGAGCGCATGATCCGGCGACCGAGCTCGCCCGCGGCGCCGCGCGGCTCGGGCTCGCGCTCTCGCCCACGGCGCAGCGCAAGCTGCTCGACTACCTCGCGCTGCTCGCCAAGTGGAACCGCGTCTACAACCTCACCGCGGTGCGCGATCCGGGCCGGATGGTGACTCGGCACCTGCTCGACAGCCTGGCGGTCGCCCCGCATGTTGCGGCCTCGACGCTGCTCGACGTAGGCAGCGGCGCGGGGCTGCCCGGCATCCCGCTCGCGCTGGCGGACCCGGGGCTGCGCGTGACCCTCGTGGATTCGAGCCGCAAGAAGGCTGCATTCCTGCGCCAGGTTGCAATCGAGCTCGCGGCGGCGAACATCGAGGTCGTGTGCGAGCGGGTCGAGACCTGGCATCCCGGCAGGCTGTTCGAGGTCGTGATCACGCGCGCGTTCGCGAGCCTGGCCGGCTTCGCCGCCGCCGCCGGCCGACTCGTCGCCCCGGGCGGCCGGCTGGCGGCGATGAAGGGGGCGCTTCCCCAAGAGGAGCTCGCGCGGCTGCCGACGGGCTGGCGGCTCGAACGCGCGATCCCGCTCGCGGTCCCCGGGCTCGCCGCGCCGCGCCACCTGATCCTGCTCGAGCGCCCGTGAGCATGACCAAGATCCTCGCCATCACCAACCAGAAAGGCGGCGTGGGCAAGACCACCACCGGCGTCAACCTCGCCGCGAGCCTCGCTGCCGCCAAGCGCCGCGTGCTGTTGGTGGATCTCGATCCCCAGGGCAACGCGACGATGGGCAGCGGTGTGGACAAGCGCGCGGCCGCCGCCACGCTCTACCACGTGCTGCTCGGCGTGCGCTCGATCCGCGAGGTGCGGGTGCACTCGCAGCACGGCGGCTACGATCTCGTGCCCGCCAACCGCGAGCTCGCCGGCGCCGAGGTGGAGCTCGTGGAGCTGGAGCACCGCGAGCGGCGCCTGAAGGAGGCGCTCGCGGAAGTGTCCGCGGAGTACGACTTCATTCTGATCGACTGCCCGCCGGCGCTCAATCTTCTCACCGTCAACGGGCTCGCCGCGGCGCACGCGGTGATGATCCCGATGCAGTGCGAGTACTACGCGCTCGAGGGGCTCTCGGACCTCGTGCAGACCATCAAGAAGGTGCGCGCGCATCTCAATCCCGGGCTGCAGATCGAGGGGCTGCTGCGCACCATGTACGATCCCCGCAATCTCCTCGCGCGGCAGGTCTCGGACCAGCTCCTCGAGCACTTCGGCGACAAGGTCTACCGCACCGTGATCCCGCGCAATGTGCGGCTCGCAGAGGCGCCGAGCTACGGCGTGCCGGCGCTCAAGTTCGACCGGGAATCGAAAGGCGCGCAGGCTTATCTTGCGCTCGCAGGCGAGATGCTGAACCGGGCGGCGGCCGGCTGAAAGGAGGCGGCGATGGCGAGAATCAAGGGACTGGGCAGGGGGCTCGATGCGCTGCTCGGCGCGGAGGAGGGCCCGCGCGGCGCGGAGGCGCTCACGATGCTGCCGGTGGACGCGCTGCAGCCGGGGCGCATGCAGCCGCGCCAGCGCATGGATCCGGAGGCGCTCGCCGGGCTCGCCGAGTCCATCAAGGCGCAGGGCGTGATCGAGCCGATCCTGGTGCGTCCCGCGGCAGACGGCCGCTACGAGATCATCGCGGGCGAGCGGCGCTGGCGCGCCGCGCGGCTTGCCGGGCTGGCGAGCGTGCCGGCGCTGGTGCGCGAGGTGCCGGACCGCAGCGCGCTCGCGATCGCGCTGATCGAGAACATCCAGCGCGAAGATCTCAACCCCCTCGAGCAGGCCGCGGGAGTCAAGCGCCTGATCGAGGAGTTCGGCATGACGCACGCGCAAGCCGCCGAGGCGCTCGGACGCTCGCGAGCGGGCGTCACCAATCTGCTGCGGCTGCTCGAGCTCGCGCCGCCGGTGCAGGAGCTGGTGCGCGAAGGCCGGCTCGACATGGGTCACGCACGCGCGCTGCTCGCGCTGCCGGCGCTCCGACAAATCGAGCTCGCGCGCGAGGCGGCGGCGCGACAGCTTTCGGTGCGGCAGGTGGAGCGGCGCGTGGCGGGGCTCGCCGCGCGCGC
>DATLZE010000055.1:0-35601 GCA_035574195.1 Burkholderiales bacterium
CGCCGAGCGCGAAGAACAGCGCGAGCGTGCGCGGCTCGGTTTCGAGGGCGGCGGCGATACTGCGGAAGTACCCGGCCCCCAGATCGGCGCCGACCGCAGCGAGCGCGTAGTGCGCGAGCGCGTAGCCGGCGGGCACGCCGAGCGCGGAACCGGCCACGCCGATCACCGCGCCCTCGGCCGCGAGCCAGGCGGCGAGCGCCCCGCGCGTGACGCCCATCGCGCGCAGAACAGCGAGGCTCGCGCGCCGGCGAAGGGCCGACAGCACCTGGGAGGAGAACACCAGGAAGCCGCCAGTGACGAGCGCGATCAGCGCCAGCATGTCGAGATTCAGACGGTAGGCGCGCGTCAGGCTCGCGCCGCGCTCGCTCTCGGTCTCGGGCCGCACCGCGTGCACGCCCGGGGGAAGAATCGCCTGCAGCTCGCTGCGGAAGCGCTCGAGATCGGTGCCGGGGCGAAGCCGCAGATCCACGCGGTTGAGCCGCCCCAGATACGCGAGCCGCCACTGGGCGGAGGCCACATCCATCACGCCGAGCCGCTGCCGGTAGGCGCCTTGCGGCAGCAGCCCGATGATCTTCAGCGCGAGCGTGCGCGTGCCGACGCGCACGCGCAGCGCGTCGCCTTCCTTCAGCCCCAGCCACTCGGCCGCCGCCGGGCTCAACAGGATGGCGTCGGCATCGAATAGATCGCTCACCAGGCTGCGCCGCTCGGGCAGCAGCGCGGGCTGCACCTCGGCCGCGCGCAGGGAGTCGAAGCCGAGGATGCGCAGGGTTTCGGGACGGTCGGCGAGCGGCACGTCGAGCTCCACTGCCGGGTTCGCCGCCTCGACCTGGGGCAGGCGCGCCAGCCGCGGGTAGAGCGCCTCGTCGAAACCGGCGCGCGGGCCGCGCACCACGAGGTCGGCCTCGCCCGCGAGCTGGCGCGCAGCGAGTTCGAGCTCGTTGAGCGCGCTGGAATTGACGAGATGCACCGCGACGCCGAGCGCCACTCCGAGCGCGATCGCGGCGGTGGCGAGCAGCGTTCGCCCCGGATGCTCGCGCAGGGGGCCCAGCACGAGCGCGTAGAACGGCAGCAACCGGCCGCCGGGAATCGCGAGGCGCGGGGCGCGAGGCGCGGGATGGGCGCTCGTCACCGCTCGCTCCCCGCTCCCCGGCCGCTCGCTGCGGGGCGCAGGCCCTCGGCGCTGAGCGCCAGCACGCGGTCGGCCGTCGCCGCCGCGGCTGCGGAATGGGTGACGAGGATGCCTGCGCCGCTTTCGCGCTTCACCTGCTCGCGCAGCAGCCGCAGCACCGGGCCCGCGGTCTCGGGGTCGAGGTTGCCGGTGGGCTCGTCGGCGAGCGTCAGTTGCGGGCGGTGTGCGAGCGCGCGGGCGATCGCGGCGCGCTGCATCTCGCCGCCGGAGAGCTCGCGCGGATAGGCGCCAGCGGCGTCCGCGAGCCCGACCGCCTCGAGCATTTCCGCGACGCGCACCGCGGCTTGCGCGGCACTGGCGCCGTTGAGCGAGAGGGGCAGGGCGACGTTCTGGGCGACGGTGAGGTGCGGCAGCAGGTGGAAGGCCTGGAACACGAAGCCGATGCGGCTGCGCCTGAGCAGCGTGCGCGCCGCATCGTCGAGCGCGGTGAGCTCGACGCCGTCCAGGACGACGGCCCCGCGGTCGGGAAGGTCGAGCCCGGCGACGAGGTTGAGCAGCGTGGACTTGCCCACGCCCGATTCGCCCATGATGGCGACGTACTCGCCGCGCGCGAGCTCCAGCGAGACGCCGCGCAGCACTTGCCGGGCGCGCGCGCCGCCGTACGATTTCCAGACGTCTCTGACGACGAGCAGCGGCACGAGCGGCTTCAGCCGGCGAGGCGCGTCGGGATCCAGACCTCCGAGCGCAGCGTGCGGTGCACCGGACACTTGTTGGCGATCTCGAGCAGGCGCTGGCGCTGGGCCTCGTCGAGTGCACCGGCGATCTCGATCTCGCGCTCGATGCGGTCAATTTTTCCCTCCCGCGTCTCGCACTCGGCGCAGTCCTCGGCGTGAGCTTTCCGGTGCCTCAGCCGCACCGTGACCCGCTCGAGCGGCCACTGTTTCTGGTCGGCGTAGAGGCGCAGCGTCATCGAAGTGCAGGCGCCGAGCGCGGCGAGCAGGAGGTCGTAGGGCGAGGGGCCGGTGTCGGCGCCGCCCAGCGCAACGGGCTCGTCGGCGCGCAGGCGGTGGCGGCCGATGGCGATGTCCTGCGCGAACCGGCTCTCGCGCGTTTCGGCGACCGTGACCGACCCGTGCTCGGCCGCGGGTGCCTGCGCCGCGGATCTCCGATCCTCGCCGAGGTAGCGGCTCGCCCACGCCGCCAGCACCGCCGCGACGTACTGGGCGTCCTCCCGGCGCGTGAGCAGGTGGTCCGCGTCGTCGAGCGAGACGAAGCTCTTCGGGTGCTTCGCCGCCAGGAAAATCCGCGCCGCGTTCTCGATCTCGACCGTCGTGTCGCGCGGCGAGTGGAAGAGGAGCAGCGCCTTGCGCAGGCCGGCGATCCGCTCCTTCATTCCGTGGCGCTCGAGGTCCTCGAGGAACCGCTGGCTGATGCGGAAGCTGCGTCCGGCGAGGCGCACCTCGGCATCGCCTTCCGTCTCGATTTGCGCCAGGGCGGGCGCGAGCAGCCGCCGTACGTGGACGGGTTCGTACGGCGCGCCGATGGTGGCGACGGCGGCCGCTTCCGGTATTTCACCCGCTGCGGCGAGCACCGCCGTGCCGCCGAGGCTGTGCCCGACGAGGATTCGCGGCGCCTGGTGATGCGCGCGCAACCAGTGCGCCGCCGCGACGAGGTCGGCGACGTTGGAGGAAAAGTTGGTGTTGGCGAAGTCGCCCCCGCTGCCGCCCAGACCCGTGAAGTCGAAGCGCAGCACGGCGATGCCGCGCTCGGTGAGCGCCGCGCTGATGCGCGAGGCGGCGAGCGTGTCCTTGGAGCAGGTGAAGCAGTGCGCGAAGAGGGCGAACGCCGCAGGAGGCGACGCGGGAAGGTCGAGCCGCGCGGCGAGCGGCGCGCCGAGCGCGCCGGGAAAGCGGATCAGGCCCGGGCTGTCGTCCATATCGGCCTCCGTGGAGTTTGCGCCGCTCGATGGTAGCACGGTGCTGCATGAAAACCGGGAACCATTTCGCCGTTCCAGGCTCCCAATTTGCTATGATGGCGCCCGTTGCAGGCGTCATCAATTAGAACAGGAGGAAAATCGCTATGAGCTTCCCGGCATTGAAGTCGGGCTGTCTGCTGGCCGCTGCGCTGGGCGCATCGCTCGCCGCGCAGGATGTTGCGGCGCAGGCCTATCCTTCCCGTCCGGTGCGCGTGATCGTGCCGTTCTCGCCGGGTGGAGCCGCTGACGTTCCGGGGCGCATCATGGCGAACGAGATGTCCCGGGCGCTCGGACAGCAGGTGATCGTGGACAACCGGCCCGGCGCGGGCAGCACCATCGGCACGGAAGTGGCGGCGAAATCGCCCCCCGACGGCTACACGCTGCTGCTGATCTCGAACACCCACGCCATCAACGCGAGCCTCTACAAGAAGCTGCCGTATCACCCGGTCAACGACTTCGCTCCGGTGCTCCAGTTCATGACCTCGCCGAACGTGCTGGTCGTGCACCCCTCGCTCCCGGTGAGGACGGTGAAAGAGCTCGTCGCGCTCGCCAAGGCGAAGCCGGGCCAGATCGACTACGTGTCCTCCGGCAACGGCAGCTCGCAGCATCTGTTCACCGCGCTTTTCACGTCCTTGGCCGGCATCAAGATGAACCATGTGCCCTACAAGGGCAGCGCTCAGGCGCGCGCCGATCTCATCGCAGGCCATATTCCGGTCGGGGTACCCGGCATCGCCAGCGTGATCAACGACGTCAAGGGAGGGCGGCTGCGGGCGCTCGCGGTGACCGGCGGAAAGCGCGCGCGCCAGCTTCCGGAGGTGCCGACGCTCGCCGAGGCGGGCGTCAAGGGCTACGTCGCCGACCAGTGGTTCGGCTTCCTCGCGCCAGCCGGCACGCCGCAGGAGGTGATCGCGAAGCTCAACGCCGAGACCCAGAAAGTGCTGAACGACGCAGCGCTCCAGGAGAAAATCCGGGCGCTCGGGGCCGAGCCCGATTATCTGCCGCCTGAGAAATTCGGCGCGCTGATCAAGACCGAGCTCGTGAAGTGGGGCAGGGTGGTGAAGGAGGTCGGCCTGCGCATCGAGTGACGGGGCACGGCAACCCCGTCCGTGTCCATGACAACAGGAGGAGGAAATGCCATGAAAGCCGGTTTACTGAGAGCCGGAGCGTGGCTCGCGGCTATTCTCGCGTGGGCCTCGGCGCCGGGTGCTGCGGCAGCGGAGCGGTATCCGACCAAGCCGGTCCGCATGATCATTCCGTTGGGCGCAGGCGGCTCGACCGATGTGCTGCTGCGCATCGTCGCGACCCGCCTGCCGGAAGCGCTGGGCCAGCAGGTGGTGATCGACAACCGGACGGGCGCTGGCGGCCTGATCGGCACGGAGATCGCGGCCAAGGCGCAGCCCGACGGCTACACCCTGCTCGCCACCAGCACGCCGCACGCCATCGTTCCGAACCTCTACAAGAAGGTGCCGTTTCATCCGCTGAACGACTTCGCGCCGATCATGCAGATCGCGAGCCAGCCCTACGGGCTGGTGGTGCATCCCTCGCTCGGGATCGGTTCGGTGAGGGAGCTGATCGAGCTCGCGAAGAAAGAGCCGGGCAAGCACAACTACGCTTCTTCAGGACAAGGAAGCGCGATGCACCTGTTCCAGGCGCTGTTCGTCAACATGGCCGGCATCAACCTCGTGCACGTCCCGTACAAGGGCAGCGGTCCGGTGCGCTCCGATCTGCTCGGCGGGCAGGTCAAGATCGGCTGCCTGGGATTGTCCAGCATCCTGCCCCAGCACCAGGCGGGGCAAATCAGAATCATCGCGGTGACGACCGCCAGGCGCTCGCCGGTGCTGCCCGACATTCCTTCGATCGCGGAAACGCTGCCGGGCTACGATGCGTCGCTGTGGACGGGGCTGCTCGCGCCGGCGGGCACTCCTGCAGCGGCCATCCAGCGCATCCACCTCGAGGTCACGAAGCTGCTCCGGACGGCGGAGGTGAAGGCGGCCTACGAGAAGCTCGGTACCGACATCGTGGCCACGGATCCGAAGGCCTTCGGCCAGTTCCTGCGGGCCGAGCACGCGAAATGGGGCAAGGTCGTGCGCGATCTCGGGCTGCAGGTCAACTAGCGCCGATCCAGAGGCCACGGCCGGTTCGGCGCCGCGTGTTCCGGACAGGCGGTTGCGCGCCGGCCTTCGACACGCGGGCGCTCCTCGCCCATTGGCTCGTCGCCGCAATCATCGCACCGGGCCGATCCGGAAGGCGGTGCGCTCCTGCTCGTCGAGCTGGGCGACGAGACCGGTTTCCCAGGCGAGGTACTGGCGGGCGGCTTCCGGATTTCCCGCGTGGCGGTCGTGCACGAAGAACAGATAATCGATGCACTCGGCGTCGGGCGGATCGCCGGGGGAGGACTCGAGCGGCAATCCAGCTCGGACCCATGCCGCGAAGCCGCCCTCGAGCCGTTTTATGTCGGTCGCGCCGGCCTCGAGCAGATCGACCGCGGCCAGCCGTGCGATCCCTTCGTCCTCCGCCACCAGCGCGATCGGGCCTTTTTCCCCGCGCGCGTGCTCGGAAATCCGGATGCGGGTGCTCCAGCGGCTTCCCGGGATGTGCGCCTCGCGGTAGCTCATGCTCGCACGCAGGTCGAACACTCTGCAGCGGGAGGTGGCGAGCGCACGCGCGAGCTCCTCGGCCGCGACGGTCCCGAGATCGGGCAGGGGCGGGAGGCGGGCAGGCGGTACCGTGAGCCCCGAGCGCGTCCCGCCCTCCAGCACGAACGCCTCGCAGCCGAGCTGTCTCAGCCACGAGGCGACGACGGGGGCGCGCACTTCCTCGGCGTCGAACAGAACGACGCGGGCGTTGCGCACGCCGATCCACTGGTCGGTCGCCTGGATGAGCTGTCCGCCCGGTGCGTGCGCCGCTCCGGGAAGCGAACCCGCCTGGTATTCCTCGGGCGTGCGCACGTCGAGGACGTAGGTGGTGCGGCTCTCGTCGGCAAGCCAGCTCTGCACTTCTCGTGCACCGACGAATTCGACGCCGAAGCGGCTGGCGAGGGCGCGCGCGCGGTTCCGCAATTCCGGCAGTCGCGCCTCGTCAATGCGGTCGGGATAGCGCCGGCTGCCGCCGCGTTCGAGCTCGAGCCCGGCGAGAAACCAGCCCTGCGTGCCGTTCTCCAAGGCGTAGACCGGGTTGGGAACGCCGAAATTGATCAGCGTCTGCGCCCCGATGATCGAGCGCGTGCGGCCGGCGCAGTTGACCACGATTTTCGTTTCCGGCCGCTTCGCGATCTCTGCGATGCGTAGCGGCAGCTCGGCGTTGGGGCAGCACACGCCGCCCGGGATGTTCATCCTGCGATATTCGGAGTACGGCCGTCCGTCGAGCACCACGAGGTCCTCGCCCGCGGCCTGCATGTGGGCGAGCTGCGCGGGCGTCAGGCGCGGGGTGTGATAGGCGAGCTCGACCAGTTCGCCGAAGGCCTTGCTCGGGACATTGACGCCCTGGTAGAGCGTGTAGCCGGCGGCAGCCCAGCCGCGCGTGCCGCCCTCGAGCACTGCGACATCCGCGTAGCCGGCGGCTGCGAGCCGGCGCGCTGCGAGCGCCGCGACTCCGGAGGCGCCGTCGTCGCAGAGCACGATGCGCGTCGCGCGGCGCGGGACCAGGCGCGGGGCATCGAGCTCGAGCCGGCTGTAGGGCAGCGGCACGGCGAAGAAGAGATGCGCTTCGCCGAATTGGCCGGCCTCGCGCACGTCGAGCAGCGCGAGCTCGGCGCCGTCGTCGAGCATCGCCTTGAGCCGGCTCGCCGGTATCGTGCTGGCCTTCATCGCGATGTCAAGTCCCGTTGCCGAAACCGGCCGCGTACGAGGGGCCGGCGGCCGTAAGTCTAGCAGTTCGTGGGCGCTTTCCCGAGGAATTCGGGGCGCGCCGCTGCGGCGGATTCCTAGCGCAGCACGAGCGGCACGCCGCTCGCGATCAGCACCAGCGCGACCAGGCGCTTGAATTTGACCGGGTCGAGATTGGCGTGGATGCGGTTGCCGAGGGCGATCCCGATCGCCATCAGCGGCAGCGCCGCGGCGCAGGCGATCAGCGCCTCGCGGTCGTAGGCCCCGACTGCGAGATAGCCGGCGCCACGCAGGAGCCCGAGCCCGAGAAGAATCGCAGCCACCGTCGCGCGGAAGCGGTGCTTGTCGTGGCCGAGCAGATCGAGATAGATCGCGAAGAACATTCCGGCGTTCGCGCCGAAGAGAGTGCCGACGAATCCCGCGGCCGTTCCCATCACCGGGGTCGCGGCGCCCACGGGGACATTCGGGCCGGGGAGGCGGCGGAAAGTCGCCCCCAGCGAGTAGGCGCCGTAGGCGAGCACGAAGACGCCCAGCGCGCGGGCGAGAGTGCGGGCGTCCAGTGTCGCGAAGAAGTAGAGCCCCGCCAGCACGCCGAGGAGGCAGGAAGGCATGACCCTGAGCGCGTCGTGCCACGCCACGTAGCGGTGGTCGCGCGCGAGGATCGCCGCCGAGGAGATCAGACCGAGGAAGGTCACCATCGGCGCCACTGTCTTGAGCGACAGGATCCATGCGAGCAGCGGCACCGTGGCCCCGCCGAAGCCGGCGCTGCCGCGGATCGCGTACGAAAGGACGACGACGGCGCCGAAGAAGAGCAGCTCGCCTGCGTCGAGCGCTTGCATGGCGTGCGGCCGGTGATGAGGCGACGAGGCGACGAGCTGTTCGCCACCGCGTCACCGAGTCACTTCGTCACCCCTTCTCTTACTTGTGCGGTTCGCGCCTGCCTTGGCCGCCGAGCAGTGCTGCCGTGGGCCGGTGGCCGCGATGGCGCGAAAGCGATGCTGGCTGGTGCAGGGGCGCGGCCGGCGCGGGCTCGTACGGCTTGGTGAAATCGAACCCGGGCACGGCAGCCGGTGTCCTGGCGGGCGCCGTGCGGGGCGCAGGCGCGTGCGGCGCCCGGTGCCGCTCGTGCCGGAGCTGCGGTGCGTCGGCGCGCGGGAGCTTGCGCCGCAGCATGCGCTCGATCTCCTCGAGGTAGCGCAGCTCCTCGGGCGCGACCAGCGAGATCGCCTCCCCGGGCACGCCGGCGCGGCCGGTGCGGCCGATGCGGTGGACGTAGTCCTCCGCGGCGTGGGGCAGCTCGTAGTTGATCACGAACGGCAGCTGCTCGATGTCGAGCCCGCGCGCGGCGATGTCGGTGGCGACCAGCGCGGTGACCCGGCCTTCCTTGAAGTCCGCCAGCGCCTGCTCGCGCTCGGCTTGGGTGCGGTCGCTGTGGATGTCGGTGGCGGCGATCCCGTCGTGCTGGAGCTGGCGTGCGAGGCGCCGGGCGTCGCGCTTCATGCGCACGAATACCAGCACCTGGTGCATGCCTCGGGAGCGGATGAGGTGGGCCAGCACCGCACGCTTGCGCGGCGTGGCGACCGGGTATACCAGGTGCGAGACGAGATCGGCGGGTGCATTGCGGCGCGCAACCTCGATCATGATCGGCCCTCGCAGCAGCTCCTTCGCGAGGCGGCGCACCTCTTCGGGGAAGGTCGCCGAGAACAGCAGGTTCTGGCGCTGCGGCGGCAGCACCGCGAGGATGCGCTTGATGTCCGGCAGGAAGCCCATGTCGAGCATGCGGTCGGCCTCGTCGAGCACCAGATGCTCGACGCGCGAGAGATTGACGCTCTTCTGGTGCAGGTGGTCGAGCAGCCGCCCGGGAGTGGCGACCAGGATCTCCACACCGGCGTGAAGCTGCTTCATCTGCGGCTCGATGTCTACACCGCCGTAGACCACCGCCGAGCGCAACGCGAGGTACTTGCCGTAGATGCGGACGCTTTCCTCGACCTGCGCTGCGAGCTCGCGGGTGGGCGCGAGGATCAGCGCCCGCACCGGGTGGCGCGCGGGCGAGGGGCTGCTATTGGCGTAGGGGGCGAGCAATTGCAGCAGGGGGAGCGTGAAGCCGGCGGTCTTGCCGGTGCCGGTCTGGGCGCAGCCCATGATGTCCCGGCGCTCGAGAATCGCCGGGATCGCCTTCGCCTGGATCGGTGTCGGCTCCTGGTAGCCCTGGTCAGCGACCGCACGCAGCAGTTCGGGCATCAGCCCCAGCGCCGCGAAGGACACCGGAGTGGGACCGGGGCGATCCGAACGAGTAGGGGGGTAGCCGTCGCCGACTGTGCTCACAGCGGACGGCAACGGTGACGACCGTATGCGTATGAATTCAACACGGGGCGGCATTATACCTTGCCGCGGTGCGGCGCACCACGCTCGCCCTGCCGGAAACGGCGCCGGGTCGGCGCCTGCGGTTGCGGTCGAAACTGCCACAAATTCAAAAATCTGGTAAATTGTGCTCGGTACCGGATGTGCCCGGCGCTCCAGACCCCAGCCGGACAAAGCCCAAAGGATGTATAACGCCATCGAACAGCACGTATCGCAAAGCGGCGGCTACCCGCTGATTCTCACGCTCGACACGCACGGCGTGCCGCACCGCTGGATCAGCTGGCAGCACGCTTGTTACTACTACGCCAAGGACCAGGTCGCTTGGTCTACCGGAGAACATGCGTTCACCGTGTACGGCGGGATGAACCGCTTGACCGGCCGGCGCTCTTGCATCACCGCTGCGAGCATCATCGCGATCAAGGGCAAGGCAATGGCTTCCAAGGCGTTCAGCCAGGTGCCGCCGCTCAACAACCGAGAGCTCTTCCACCGCGACCGCCAGATCTGCGCCTACTGCGGCGGCATGTTCCCGGTTTCGAAGCTGACGCGCGATCACGTGATTCCGTTCTCGCGCGGGGGCAGGGACACCTGGATGAACTCGGTCACGGCGTGCCGCGCTTGCAACGAGCGCAAGGGCAACTGCACCCCGGAGCAGGCGGGCATGGAGCTGATCTACCTGCCCTACGTGCCGAACCGTGCGGAATACCTGATCCTCACCAACCGGCGCATCCTCGCCGATCAGATGGAATTTCTGGCACAGCACGTGCCCGCGCAGAGCCGCCTGCGCCAGAAGCACGCCCTCATCTGAGCCCGCAGAGCCGGGCGCAGCCTGGCCCGCGCCGATCTACCAGCCCCGGTCGCGCAGCCGCTCCGAGAGCGCGTAGAGCCGCTCCGCACTGAGCTCCGCGGGCGAGCGCGGCTTGAAGATCAACCAGAAGATCGCGCCGTTCACGAGGATGAAAAACACCTCGATGTAGAGCAGCGTGGTGACGATGGTGTGATTGGGTTTCTGGAAGAAGATGAAATAGAAGCCCTCGAAGGTCGGCAGCGTGGCATTGGTCAGCGCGAACACCGATTCGAAGGGCGGAAACAGCAGCACCAGCACTAGATTCGCGCCGGTGAAGATCAGGGTCGCGTTCTGGTAACCGATCCCGCGGCGCGGCGCCTCTTTCGGGCGATCGCGTAGCAGCAGCCCGGCGATGCCGGCGTTCGCGAGCACCACCAGGCACTCGAGCGCGAGCAAGTCGGCATTGATCTCGCCCAGGGGCGGGGGACTGAAGGCGAAGTAGAACCCGGCGAATATCGGCGCCTTGGAACTCGCGATCGAGTACTGGTCGAAGGGCGGGAACAGCAGGATCAACAGCAGGTTGACCGCCGCGATCGCCAGTGCGATGGTCTGGTGACGATTCACAGAATGCCTCGATTGTATCGGGTACGGGGACGGCGATCACGGTCGAAATTGCGCTGAAATCTTGTGTCGGCCCGCACGGTCGAATTGGGTAAGGGTGCCGAGCCGAACTTAACAGAACAGATCAAGATCAATCTATATCATATTGATTCGTAATACATATTCGTGATAGACCTGCATACCCATTCGACGCACTCCGACGGGCTGCTGCAGCCGGCAGCGCTGGTCGAGCGCGCCGCGGCGCGCGGGGTGAAGGTCCTCGCGCTCACCGACCACGACGAGACCGCGGGGCTCGCCGAAGCGCGGGCGCGCGCTGCGGAGCTCGGGATCGTTTTCGTGAATGGCGTGGAGATCTCCGCCACTTGGGATGGCCACAGCGTGCACGTGGTGGGGCTTAACGTGGATCCCGGGAATCCGGATCTCGCGGCCGGGCTCGAATGGTTGCGCGCCGGGCGCCGCCGCCGCGCCGAGTCCATCGCTGCGGAGCTCGACAAGGTCGGCATCGGGGGCAGTCTCGAGGGCGCGCTCGCCCATGCGGCGAATCCCGCGCTCCTCGGCCGCACGCATTTCGCGCGCTACTTGGTGGAGCGCGGCTACGCCTCCGACGTGGCGGCAGTGTTCCGCCGATACCTGGTAGCCGGCAAGCCCGGCTACGTGCCACACCAGTGGGCGGACCTCGAGCAGGCGGTCGGCTGGATCACCGCCGCCGGGGGCATCGCAGTGCTCGCACATCCAGGCCGCTACCGGCTCGACGAGGCGAAGCGTGACGCGCTGTTCGCCGCCTTCAAGCAGGCGGGCGGGCTCGGTGTCGAGGTCGTGACCGGAAGCCACCACGCGGACCAGTACCCGCTGTATGCTCGCTGTGCCCAGCGCTTCGGCCTGCTCGCTTCATGTGGATCCGACTTTCACGGCCCGGAAGAGGGCCGGCGCGAGCTGGGAGCCCTGCCGCAGTTGCCGGCGGGCTGCACGCCGGTGTGGACTCGGTGGTGAGCTCCCGGTTGCGAGTCTGCCCGAACAAATTGTCGGAATAGCAACGAGTCGTGAAAATGCCCGATGGCGCCCGGCCTCCCGTCCCTTACCCTTCGACGATGGCAAATGATCGGCGCAAAATGGCTCGCCAGCCATTTGCCCAAGACCTGGTAGGACGACTTTTAAACCCGCAACTCGGCAATGGCGCAATTCTTTTCCGTTCATCCGGATAATCCCCAGCCGCGGCTGATCCGGCGCGCGGCGGAGATCGTGCGCGCGGGCGGCGTCATCGTGTATCCGACCGATTCGTGCTACGCGCTCGGCTGCCGGCTCGGCGACAAGGCGGCGATGGAGCGCGTGCGCGCGATCCGCGGGGTGGGCGCCCGGCATCATTTCGCGCTGGTCTGCCGCGATCTCTCCGAGCTTGCGCTCTACGCTCGGGTGGACAACCGCCAGTACCGGCTGTTGAAGAGCGCCACCCCCGGCAGCTACACCTTCATCCTGAAGGCGACGCGCGAGGTGCCGAAGCGTCTGCAGCACCCGCACCGCAGAACCATCGGGCTGAGGGTCCCCGACCACCGCGTGGCGCAGGCGCTCGCGCGCGAGCTCGGCGAACCGCTGCTCTCGAGCACGCTGCAACTGCCGGGAGATCAACTCCCGCTCAACGATCCGCAGGAGATCCGCGCGCGCCTCGAGCACCAGGTTGACCTCGTTCTCGACGCCGGCTCCTGCGGGCTGACGCCGACAACGGTGGTGGACCTCACCGCGGAGGCGCCGCTCATCACGCGCCTGGGCAAGGGCAGCGTCCAGCCCTTTGGGCTTCAATTACAGAGCGCAAAGTGAACGATGCAGGGCGGGCAACCTGTTAAAATGCGGTTCATCGCGCATTTTGTGTCCGCCATTTCACGCCGTTCGTGGAACTCAATCTGGTCCAGATCATCGCGGTCTACGCGCTGCCGGTCATCTTCGCGATCACCCTGCACGAAGCGGCACACGGCTACGTGGCGAAGCACTTCGGCGATCTCACCGCCCACCTCGAAGGCCGGGTGAGCCTCAATCCCCTGCGCCATATCGATCCGGTCGGCACGGTCGCGCTTCCGCTCGCGCTGCTCGCAGTGAGCAAGCTCTTCGGCGGCGGCATCATCTTCGGCTGGGCGAAGCCGGTGCCGGTCAACTTCGCCAACCTGCGCCATCCCAAGCGCGACATGCTGTGGGTCGCAGCGGCCGGTCCGCTCAGCAATCTCGCCATGGCGTTCGTCTGGGCGCTGGCGGTGAAGGCCGGGCTCGCTTTCCCGGGCAGCGCGTATGGGCTGCCGCTCGCCCTGATGGGCGCGGCCGGCGTGTTCTTCAACATCATCATCATGGTGCTCAACCTGGTGCCGCTGCCGCCGCTCGACGGCGGGCGCATCCTGGTGAGCCTGCTGCCGCACCGTCTCGCGCACCGCCTCGCGGGCATCGAGCCCTACGGCTTCCTGATCCTGATCGTGCTGCTCGTGACCGGGGTGCTCGGCTACGTGCTGTGGCCCGCCATCGGCTTGATGATGGCGCTGGTCGCGGGCCTGCTCGGGCTCCCGCCCGCCGAGCTCGCGCGGCTCACCAACCTGATCTGACGCGAGTCGACGGCAAGAATGTTCCCCAACCGGGTTCTCTCCGGCATGCGCCCGACCGGGGCGCTGCACCTCGGGCACTATCACGGCGTGCTCAAGAACTGGGTGAAGCTGCAGCACGAGTACGAATGCCTGTTCTTCGTCGCCGACTGGCACGCCCTCACTACCCATTACGACAGCCCCCAGACGATCGAGCGGCACGTGTGGGACATGGTGGTGGACTGGCTCGCCGCGGGCGTCGAGCCGGCGCAGGCGACGCTGTTCATCCAGTCGCGGGTTCCGGAGCACGCCGAGCTGCACTTGCTGCTCTCGATGGTGACGCCGCTCGGCTGGCTCGAGCGCATCCCCAGCTACAAGGACCAGCAGGAGAGGCTCGCAGACCGCGACCTCTCGACCTATGGTTTCCTCGGCTACCCGCTGCTGCAGAGCGCCGACATCCTGATCTACCGCGCGAACCGCGTCCCGGTGGGCGAGGATCAGGTGCCCCACGTCGAGTTCACGCGCGAGATCGCGCGCCGCTTCAATCACGTTTTCGGGCGCGAGCCGGGCTTCGAGCAGAAGGCCGAGGCCGCGATCAAGAAGCTCGGCGCGCGGCGCGCCAAGCTCTACCGCCAATTGCGCGCGCGCTACTTGGAGAAAGGCGATACCGAGGCGCTCGCCGCCGCACGCGAGCTGGTCGAGCAGGCGCAGAACCTGCCGCTCGGCGACCGCGAGCGGCTGTTCGGCTACATCGAAGGCGGCGGCAAGGTGATTCTGGTCGAGCCTCAGGCGCTGCTCACGGAGTCACCGAAGATGCCCGGGCTCGACGGCCAAAAGATGTCCAAATCCTACGACAACACCATCGGGCTGCGCGAGGACCCCGAGAGCATCGCGAAAAAGATCCGCACCATGCCGACCGACCCGGCGCGCGTGAAGCGCTCCGATCCGGGCGACCCCGAGAAATGCCCGGTGTGGCAGTTCCACCTCGTCTATTCGGACGAGAAACGCAGGCAGTGGGTGCAGCAGGGCTGCCGCAGCGCCGGTATCGGCTGCCTGGAGTGCAAGCAGCCGGTGATCGAGGCCGTGATCGCGGAGCTCGCACCGATGCGCGAACGCGCCGAGCAGTACCTGGAGGACCCCACGCTCGTGCGCAGCATCGTCGCCGACGGGTGCGAGAAGGCGCGCAAGCTCGCGCAGGAGACGCTGCGCGAGGTAAAGGAAGCGATGGGGCTCAACTATACCTGAGGAGCGCCGTAAAAATCACGGGCGCTGCTCGACGCTTCGTTTCCTCCTCCTCCTTGCGGGGGAGCGGGCGGCAGCGGAATACCGCTCGTGAGCCGTGTATCCGAGGAGACCCGGCAGGCCGGGAATGGGGCGCGCCCGCAGGAAGGAGGAGTAGGTTTGACGTCCGAATCGCTGTAGAATACACCGATGCCAGCCTTGCCGATGCAAGGCCGTGGCTTCGAGCCCTCCGGCCTGCGCGCAGCAACCGGCCGTTTCCCCCAGCCGGCCGGCACGACTCCCCCCCGCCGTTTCCCCCGACTCGGCGCGCGCGCGCGCCGACACGCGGAGGCGCGACCGTGATCGAGCCGATCGCCGCAGCGCCGATCGCCCGGGTCTACGGGCAGCCGGTGCACGAAGTTCCGCAGGACCTCTACATTCCTCCCGACGCGCTGGAGGTCTTTCTGGAGCAGTTCGAGGGGCCGCTCGATCTGCTGCTCTACCTCATCCGCAAGGAGAACATCAACGTACTGGACATCCCGATGGCGCAGTTGACCGTCCAGTACCTCGAGTACGTGGAAATGATGCGCTCGCGCGCGCTCGAGCTCGCTGCCGAGTACCTGCTGATGGCGGCGGTGCTGATCGAGATCAAGTCGCGAATGCTGCTGCCGCGGCCGGCGCTCGAGAGGCTGGAGGAGGACCCACGCGCGGAGCTGGTGCGCCGCCTGCTCGAGTACGAACGGATGAAGCTCGCCGCGCAGCGGCTCGACGCGCTGCCACAGGCCGGGCGCGATTTCTCGCTGGTACAGGTGATGTTCGACCGGCAGCTCGCCGAGCGGCTGCCGCAGGTCCACGTCGAGGACCTGCGCCAGGCGTGGCTCGCGATCCTCTCGCGTGCGGCCGCCTACCGGCACCATCGCATCACGCGCGAGCAGCTCTCGGTACGCGATTACATGACCCGCATCCTGCGGCGGCTGCAGGAGGCGCGCTACGTGGAGTTCCGGGAGCTTTTCGATCCGGCGCAGGGGGTCGCCGTGCTGGTGGTGACGCTGCTCGCGCTGCTCGAGCTCGCGCGCGAGAGCCTGGTCGAGATCCTCCAGCAGGAAGCGTATTCCCCCATCTACGTGAAATTGAGAACCGGCCACCTTGCGGCCGTCGAGTAGGCTTCGACCGCTATGAATGCCCCGACACTCGATACCGGTTTCGTCAAGACAGTGCTGGAGACTGCGCTGCTCACCAGCGCCGAGCCGCTCGCGCTCGCGGACCTGAAGAAGCTCTTCGACGAGGAACTCTCGAGCGATGCGCTGCGCCGCGCGCTCGAGGAGCTGCGGCGCGACTGGGAGGGCAGGGGGGTCGAGCTCACCTATGTCGCTTCCGGCTGGCGCTTCCGCGCGCGCCCCGAATTCCAGAAGTTCATCGAGCGGTTGAATCCCCAGAAGCCGCCGCGCTACTCGCGCGCGGTGCTCGAGACCCTGGCGATCATCGCTTACCGGCAGCCGGTCACCCGCGGCGACATCGAAGAGATCCGCGGTGTCGCCGTCTCGACCAATATCATCCGCACGCTGCAGGCGCGCGGCTGGATCGAGGTCGTGGGACACAAGGAAGTGCCCGGCCGTCCCGAGCTGCTCGCGACCACCCGCGCCTTCCTCGACGATCTGAACCTCGCCTCGCTCGACGAGCTACCCCCGCTCGACGATCTCGGCTCGCTCGTCGAGACGGCGGGCGCTCCTGGCGCGTTCGCGGCGGAGCCGCGGCCCGGCGCCCCGGCCGAGGAAGAGCGTTCCGGCGAAGCGCTCCAAATCGAGCCGCGCCGGGCGGCCGCCTGAGAGACCGCGCGCCCCGGGCTCAGCCCGCAGCCGGCACTGCGGCGATCACCTCGATTTCGGCGAGGTACTCCGGATCCACCAAGCCCTTGACCACCACCGTGGTGCTGGCGGGCCGGCGCTCGAGCCGGGCGAAGCGCCGGTCGCGCACCTCGCGGAACACGCCGGCCTGGCCGACGTCGGTGAGGTAATTGGTGGTTTTCACGACGTGCTCGAATCCTGCGCCGGCCGATCGGAGGGCGAGCTCGAGGTTGTCGTAGATCCGCTCGAGCTGGGCGCGCAGCTCCCGGCTCGTCAGCCGCCGTTCGGCGTCCACCGGAACCTGTCCCGAAATGAAGACCAGGCGGGCGCCCTCGACCTCGACCACATGGCTGAAGGCCTTGGGGTCGTAGAGCCCCGGCGGAGAGCTGAAGCGCACGCGGAAGCGCGGGCGCGACGACTTGGCAGCGGGCCGGATGCGGCGGGCAGTGGTCGCTCGTTTCATGGGTCTTCTCCTGACAGGTGTCGGTCGGCTCATTGGGCGGGCTCGAGGCGCGCGAGCACGCCGTTCGCGGAATCGGTGAGCAGGTAGAGAAAGCCGTCCGGCCCGCTGCGCACGTCGCGGATGCGCCCGAGCACCCCCTTGAGCAGGCGCTCCTCGCGCACCACCTTCTCGCCGTCGAGCCTGAGCCGCACCAGCGCCTGCTCGCGCAGCGCGCCGATGAACAGATCGCCGCGCCAGCGCGGGAACCTGTCTCCCGCGTAGAACGCCATGCCGGATGGGGCGATGGATGGGACCCAGTAGTAGAGCGGCTGCGCCATGCCCGCCTTGTGCGTGCCTTCGCCGATTCTGCGGCCGGTCACGTACTCGACGCCGTAGGTGATGACCGGCCAACCGTAATTGACGCCGGGGCGGATCACGTTGATCTCGTCGCCGCCCTGGGGGCCGTGCTCGTGCGTCCAGAGCAGGCCTGTCTGCGGGTGCAGCGCGGCGCCCTGGATGTTGCGGTTGCCGAGCGTGTATTTCTCGGGCCTCCAGCCCGCACGGCCCGCGAAGGGGTTGTCCTTCGGCACCCGCCCGTCGTCGTGGAGCCGGATGACCGAGCCTGCATGATCGTCGGGCCGCTGCGCGCGCTCCTGCTCGCCACGATCACCGAGCGTGATGTAGAGGTAACCCTGGCGGTCGAAGACGAGGCGCGATCCGAAATGTCGTCCGCCCCCGCTCTTGGGCTGCTGCCGGAACAGCACCTGCACGTCCTCCAGGCGGTATCCCGCGAGCCGGCCGCGCGCGACCTCGGTGCCGATGCCGCCTTCGCCGCGCGCCGAATAGGAAAGGTAGACCAGCGCGTTTTCGGCAAAACGCGGGTGAAGCGCGACGTCGAGCAGCCCGCCCTGCCCGTGGGCTGCCACCTGCGGCAGCCCGGCCACCGGTTGTGGATCGAGCCGGCCTTCGGGCGTCACGAGCCTCAGGCGCCCGGGCCGCTCGGTGACGAGCATCCTGCCGTCTGGCAAGAAAGCGAGCCCCCAGGGGTGCTCGAGACCCTCGACGATCCGCACTACGCGGAACGCGTGTTCTTCGCTGCGAACCGTCTGGGCGGCGGGCGAGGGCGGGGGCAGAGCCGCCGCGCACAGGGCGAGCGCAGCCAGATGCGCCGGGTGGAGCGGGGAAAGGCGCGTTGCCACCGGCTCACCGCTTGAGCAGCGCGCTGCCGTAGAGCCCGGTCGGCTTCACGAGCAGGATCAGCAACATCATCGCGAAGGGCGCCATCTGGGCGAGCGGCGCGTAGACGAGGGAGCCGAGCGAGACCACCTGCCCGACCAGCAGCGCGGAGACGAGGGTGCCCTTGATGCTGCCGAGCCCGCCGATGATAACCACCATGAACACGAACGCCAGCACCTCGAGGCCCATCTGGGGATCCACCATGATGAGCGGGGCGTGCAGACCCCCGGCGAGCCCGGAGAGTGTCCCGGAGACGACGAAGGTGGTGGTGAAGAGCCGCGATACATTGATGCCGAGCCCCTCGACGTTCTCGACGCTCTCGATGCCCGCGCGGATCGCCTTGCCGGTAATGGTGCGGTTCAGGAACAGCCAGATGGCGGCGTAGACGGCAGCGGCGATCGCGATCACCCACACGCGGTAGGCGGGCACGTCGGTGCCGAGGATGGCGATCTGCGCTTGCACTGGTACCGGGACCGGGCGGGGGACGAGCCCCCAGATGGATTTGATGAGGCCGACCCCGCCGATCAGCACGCCGAAGGAGGTGATCATGCTGAACGTGATCTCGCGCTCGTAGATGCGGCGGAAGACGAGCCGCTCGACACCGAGCGCGGCGAGACCTGCCGTGGCGACGCCCCCCAGCACACCGAGCCAGACGCTGCCCGTCGCGAGGCTGATCGAGTAGGTGAGGTAGGCGCCGATCGAGTAGTAGAGCAACTGGTCGAGGCTGATGATGCGCATCAGGCCGAAGCACAGCGAGAGCCCGATCGCCATCAGGAAGAAGATGGAGCCGATCGACAACCCGAAGACGACTCCTGGGATGAACAGCTGCGCGTCCATCACCGCACCGCCTTTCCGGCTCCGGCAGCGGCACCGCTGCGGCGCGCGAGGAGCCGCTCCAGCCGCGGCTGCAGCGTGCCCCAGATCCCCTTTTCGCCGGCGAGCATGATGAATACCAGCAGCCAACCGATGAACAGTTCCCAGTTGCCGATCAGCTTGCTGATCACGTCCTTCAGGCCGGTGTAGGCGAGCGCCCCGACGAGCGGCCCGTAGAGCGTGCCGGTGCCGCCGAGGATGGTGACCACCACCGGGTCGGCGGCGCGCGCCGGGCTGGTGATCTCGGGGCTCACGAAGCCGAGGTAGACCGCGTACATGGCGCCGGCGAGCGCGGTCGTGGTGTTGGCGATGATGAAGGCGAGCAGACGCACGGCGTAGTTGCTGTAGCCCAGGAAGACGAGCTTGTCCTCGTTCGCCTTGGCGGCGAGGCAGCAGGCGCCGAAGATCGAGTCGTCGAGGTACTTGTAGAGCGCCCAGACGCCGATTGCGGCGGCGAGCGCGAAGAGGAAGAAGCCCCGCGGGTTGGAGATGTCGAGCAGCGGGGTGGGAGAGATGTTGGTGAGGAACCAGAGACCGTTGTCGCCGCGGGTGTATTCGGCGAGCACCTTCTGCATGAGGTAGTAGATGATCACCGCCAGCGCGAGGTTCACCAGAGCGAAATAGTCGCTGCGCAGCCGCACGAAGAGAGGGCCGACGAGGGCGGCGAGAGCGAGGCCCGAGAGCACGCCGACCACGAGTCCCAGGTAAGGGTTGGTGCCGAAGTAGTAGAGATAGAACGCAGTGCCGTAGGCGCCCGCCGCGAGGTAGGCCGGCTGCCCGAACGAGATGAACCCGACGCGCCCGAGCAAGAAGCTGCAGCCTATGGTGTAGATCGAGAAAATCAGAACCTCGATCAGGAACGGCAGCGGTACGATCGGGCGCGCGGCCGCCATCAGCCCGAACGCGAGCAGGATGCCCCACCACCATTTCAATGCCCGGGTCATGGTGTCTTCAGAGATAGGGCTCGAGCGCCTCGGGCCTGATCGCCCCGCGCTCCCGCAGCTCCGAGACGACGTGCCCCTCGCGCAGCGCGTAGATGCGGTCCGCGATCGCGCACACGAGCGGCAGATTCTGCTCGACGAGCAGCAGCGCGCTCCTGCGGGAGAGCTCGCGGAATACATCCTTCAGTTGCGAGACGATACTCGGGGCGAGCCCCTCGGTCGGCTCGTCCACCAGCAGCAGCTTCGGGCTGCCCAGGATCGCCCGCCCGATCATCAGCATCTGGCGCTCGCCGCCGCTGAGATAACCCGCCTTGCGGTCGAGCAACTGCCGCAGCTTCGGAAAGTAGGCGAAAACCCGCTCCCAGTCGTAGTCCCCGCTCGGATGGCTGCCGAGCTCCAAGTTCTCGCGCACGGTGAGATCGGAGAACACGCGCTTGTCCTGGGGCACGTACTTGATCCCCATCCGGGCGATTTCGTAGGGGGCGCGGCCCGCGAGGCCGCGGCCCTCGGATACGACCGAGCCCGAGACCGGCTTCAGGAATCCGGCAATGGTCCGAAGCAAGGTGGTCTTCCCGGCGCCGTTGCGGCCAACGCAGGCGACGATCTCCCCCGCCCTGACCTCCAGGCTTACCCCGAAGAGCGCGCTCGATTCGCCGTAGGCCACATGGAGCGCGTCAACCGCCAGTATCGGGTCGCCGGCCGTCATGCGGGGTTCTTCTCGGTTTCGTCCTCCGGTGGCGCGCCGATCTGCCAATAGCTGCGGCGCACCGCGGGGTGCTCCATGCATTCTTCGTAGCTTCCCTCCGCGATGATCCTGCCGTCGTGCATGACCGTGAGCCGCTGCACGAAATCCCGGATTTGCGAGACCTTGTGCTCGACGATCAGCAGCGTCAGCCTGCCCGCCTGCGCGCGCAGCACTCCGAGCACTCCGCGGATCTCGGACTCCGAGAGCCCGGCGAGCGGCTCGTCGAGCAGCAGCACCTTGGGTCCGGACAGGATTGCCATCGCGATCTCCAGGCGCCGTTTCTCGCCGAGGCTCAGTTCGCGCACCTGCCGGCTGCGGGCGTGCGCCAGAGCGAAGGTTTCAAGTGCCTCGCGGATCCGCTCCTCTCCGCGATGCCTGGCGCAGGTGTTGAGAAAGAGGTGCAGCAGCGTGGGCCTGCGCTGCGCCCGAAAATGCGCGAGGACCAGATTGTCCTCGACGCTCAGGTTGTCGAAAGTGGAGGTGAGCTGGAAGGTGCGCACCATGCCCATGGCGACCAGTTGCTGGGGCGGCGCGCGCGTGACATCCACGCCCTGGTAGTAGATGCTCCCCGTGTCGGGCGGATAATATCCCGTCAGCAGGTTGAACAGCGTGCTCTTGCCGGCCCCGTTCGAGCCGATGATGCCGGCGACCTCGCCCTGGCGCAACGTGTAATCCACGCCGTCCACGGCGAGCAGCGTGCCGAAACGCTTGGTGAGGCCGCGCGCCGTCAGAACGGGCGCGTCCTGTTCGCCGGTCACGTCCGACCCCGATCGCTCATTCCATCCGTGACGGAAAGATCCGCCCGGACGGAATTTCCCGATCCGACACGCGCGGCGCGGGGCTCAGTAGCCCAGAGACTTCAGCGGCGGCATCACCGATTCTCCGCCCTGCGAACCGATGACGGTGAACAAATCCCACTCGTGCTTGCGCTCGTTCGCGCCCTTGCCGCGCACCAGGAACGCGGCATGCTGGTACACCGCCGCGTGATCGGCACGCCAGCTGGCAGGACCCTTGACCGTCATGAAGCGGCCGCCGTTCGCCATCAACGCCGCGGCCACCTTGTGGGGATCGAAAGACTTGGCGGTTTCGAAGCCTCGGAACATCTCGGAGTAGGCGATATAGGCGATCGTCGCGTAGGCGTCGGGCGGCGTCTTGTATTTCGCGCGGAAGAGCTCGGTGAACTCGCGCGCGCTCTTCGCCACCGCCTTGTCCGGGAAATTGTCGAGGTCGTAGTAAAAATAGTGCATCGCATACACGCCCTCGAGCGCCTCCGGCGGGATTCCCTTGGCAACCACGTTGGTGATGAAAGCGTTGAAGATGGTCATCTCCTTGCCGAGGCCCATCTGATGGACCTGCTTGAGCAGGGCTACCGCGTCGGCAGCGAACTGGGCGGAGATGAAGACATCGGGCTTCGCTGCGCGCACTTTCTGCAGGATAGTGGTGTAGTCGCTGGTGCCGAGCGAGACCTCGTCGTAGCCGACGATCTGGGCGCCGAGCTCTTTGGCGGCAGCGTATGTCCCGTCGCGCATGTCCCAGCCCCAGCTGTCGGCACGGGCGAGAAAATAGATGCGTTTCTTGCCCAGCGTCTTGATCGCGGAGAGCCCCGCCATGTAGCCCACTGTCCACGGGCTGTAGGCGGTCGCGAAGGTGGAGGGTGCAAGCTTGCCCTTCTGGAAGGCTTCCTTGGCCATCACGCATACCGGGAAATAGGGCAGCGGTTCCTTCGAGACGATGGCGTTGATCGCGTACGCGAGCGGCGCCCACGTCTGCCCGCCGAGCCCTTTCACCCCCTCGCTCACCATGTAGCGGAAGCGCCGCACGCCTACGTCCTGCTTGGCTTCGTCGTCGGCGACCACGCCTTCCACCGCCACCTTGCCCCACGGCATGTTGAGCCCGCCTCGCTTGTTGACGAGATCGATCGCGAGCTCGGCGCCCTGTTTCTGGGTTTCGGCGACCGCCGCGAAGGTCCCGGTGAGCGGCAGCAAGATGCCGACTTTGATCTTGGTGGGCTGCTGCTGCGCGAGGGCGGTGCCGCCGGCGAGCGCGCCGGACAACGCGAAAACCGAAAGCAGGCTCAAAAGCTTTGTCTTTGTCATGGGATCCCCTCTCTGGCATGCGAGGCCGCGCGGGATACGCGGTCCCCCGGAATCATCTTGCCATTTCGGTTTTCGAGGCGTCAATGCCGGCCCGTTGGCGCTGGCTGGCATTTGACCTTTGTCAATCCGCGCGGGCTGCAGCAGCCCGCTTGAAGCGGATTACGGGCGCACCGGCCGGATTTCGAACTCCAGGGTCCGCAGATCGCCGAACGCGTAGGTCGCGGGCGCGCTCACGCCCGCGACAGTCCCGGGATCTATCCGCAGCGTCTCGCCCCCCTTGATGTTGCGCAGCCGCTCGATGACGGCGCGGTGTTCGTGGCCGTTGCATACCAGATCGTAGTCTCCTGTGAGCGCCATCGCTCTGGCGTAATGCGGGTAGTGCACCATGAATATCCGCCTCTGCCCCAGCGAGAACGATCCGTCCTGACCGTAGTAGTGCACGCGGTTAGCGGGTTCCAGCGCGAACTTCCACAGATAGAACAGGTCGCCCGCATTGTTGCCGTGGATCAGGTGGATCGGCAGCCCCAGCCCGATGACGGCGTGCAGGGTGGAAGGCGCCACCAAGTCGCCGCAGTGCAATACCGCTTGGGCGCCGAGCGCCTTCGCTTCGGCGACAGCGGCAGCGAGCGGCTCCCGATGGTCGTGGCTGTCGGAAACGATGCAGATCTTCAAGCGATTCTCTCCCCGCCGGTGTTGTGCCCCGGTAGTGTCTCATATCGCTCGCGTGCGGGATCCGGCCGCCGGTGGCGCGCGGCCGTGCCTAAGTTTTTTCTATGGCCGCATAACCTTTTTTTCGCGTGCTCCCCGCCGGGAGCGCTTACAATCAGCGCGGTCGCAGAAAGGGTCGCGGCCGCCGTGTCGTGCAGATGGGGATAGCGATGTTCAGCCACAATCCATTCGCCGCATTGAGCGAGGTTCTCCCCGCCATCGTCATGCAGGGCTATGTCCTCCTGATGGCGGTTGCGGTGGTGATCGGAACGCTGTATGACGTGCAGCACAAGGGCAGTGCCGAATACTTCGGGCGACGGCGGAAGAGAGCCGAGGCCGAGGCGAAGCGGCGCCTGAGCGGCGGCGAGCGGTTTTTGCTGGTGCTCGCCACGATCGCCGAGGCCGCGGTCTCGGGCGAATTCTGCAAGTGGCCGCGGCGGATCACGCATCTGCTCAAGATGTACGGCTTCCTGCTCTACGTGATCTCGACCGTGGTGATGGTGTTCGGCTACCCGGCGGGCACGCAGACGCCGGCGGTCCTGCCTGCTTTGTGGAGCCTCGGCGCTCTCATGATCCTCGCCGGAGGCCTGTGGTTCTTCTTCTTCCAGCGGGTGAACGTGGCCTTCGATGGCGCCTCGCCCCTGCACCTGGGGCGCGCCGATCTTTTCATCGGATCGCTGCTCGCGAGCGCCTTCTTCGCTCTTCTCTGGCAGCACGCGCAGAGCGCGGGCGCAGGAGCGGTGCTCGTCTGGACGCTGTTCGGGCTCTATCTCTTTTTTACGACACTGCTCTTCGTCACCGTGCCCTGGTCGAAATTCGCCCACATGTTCTTCAAACCGGCGGTCGCCTACCAGCGCAAGGTCGAGGAGGCGAGCGGTTCCTCGGACCTGCCGCGCCCCTCCGCCGAGAGCTTCATCGTCAGGAGCTGAGCGCTATGCCGACTTTCACCGACATGACGCGTTGCGACGGATGCGGCGAATGCGTGGACATCTGCCCGTCCGACATCATGCACATCGATCCCGTCTACCGGCGCTCCTACAACATCGAGCCCAATTTTTGCTGGGAGTGCTACTCGTGCGTCAAGGCCTGCCCGCACCACGCGATCGACGTGCGCGGCTACGCAGATTTTGCGCCGCTCGGGCACAAGGTACGCGTGTTGCGGGAGCCGGAGAAAGGGGCGGTCTCGTGGAAGATCCGCTACCGCGACGGGCGCGTGAAGGAGTTCGTGTTCCCGATGCGCACCACCCCCTGGGGCTCGATCAAGGCGGCGCAGGACTATCCGCCGCCGGACCCGAGCGCCTTGAACTCGCAGCTTCTTTCCCACGAGCCGGAGGCGCTGCATATCCCCGCGCTTCCGACGATCCAGGGGGCGTGACCATGGCCAGACAAACCCGGTTCGTTGATTCGGACATCCTCATCGTCGGCGGCGGCATGGCAGGATGCGGTGCGGCCTACGAGTCGCGCTACTGGGGGCGCGACCTCAGAATCGTGCTGGTCGAGAAGGCCAATGTCGAGCGCAGCGGCGCGGTCGCGCAGGGGCTCTCGGCGATCAACTGTTATATGGGCATGCGGTGGAACGAGAACCAGCCCGAGGACTTCGTGCGTTACACGCGCGGCGATCTGATGGGCTTGGTGCGCGAGGACTTGGTCTACGACATCGCGCGGCACGTGGATTCCACCGTGCATAAGTTCGAGGAGTGGGGGCTGCCGATTCTCAAGAACCCGAACGGCCGCTACATGCGCGAGGGCAAGTGGCAGATCATGATCCACGGCGAGAGCTACAAGCCGCTCGTCGCAGAAGCCGCAAGAAAGTCCGTCACCGAGCACTACAATCGCATCATGGTGACGCACCTGCTGATGGACGCAAAGCGCCCGAACCGCATCGCGGGTGCCATCGGCTTCAACGTGAGAAACGGCGATTTCTACGTCTTCCGGGCGAAAGCGGTCATCGTCAGCGCGGGCGGCGCCTCGCACATCTACCGGGCCCGCGCGATCGGCGAGGGGATGGGAAGGACCTGGTATGCGCCGTGGAGCAGCGCCTCGGCATACGGCTTGGTGATCCCGACCGGCGCCGTGATGACGCAGATGGAGAACAGAATCGTGCTCACCCGCTTCAAGGACGGCTACGGGCCGGTGGGCGCGTGGTTCCTGCTGCTGAAGTCCCACGCGACGAACGCAGCCGGAGAAAATTACGAGAAGACCCGCTATCCCGAGATCAAGGAGCGTGTCGGCCGGTACGTTGACATCGTGCCGATGCCCACCTGCCTGCGCAATCACGCGATGCTCGAGGAGATCAAGGCCGGCAAGGGACCGATCTACATGCACACGCAGCACGTGCTCGACACCAAGGAGAAGGAGGAGCTCGGCTGGGAGGATTTTCTCGACATGACGATCGGCCAGGCGGTGGTGTGGGCTTCTCAGAACATCGACCCCAAGGAAAGACCCTCCGAGCTGATCACCTCGGAGCCCTACGTCATGGGCTCGCACGCCACCTGTTCCGGCGCTTGGGCGAGCGGACCGGAGGACTGCGCTCCGTCGGAATACCAGTGGGGCTACAACCGGATGACCACCGTCGAGGGGCTGTTCGGCGCGGGCGACACCATCGGGGGCTCAGCGCACAAGTTCTCCGCGGGCTCCTTCACCGAGGGCAGGATCGCCGGCAAGGCGGCGGTGCGCTTCGTGCTCGACCGCAAGGGCGAATCGCCGGAGATTGACGACGATCACGTCGCAAGCCTCAGGCAGGCCGTGTACAAGCCGCTCGAAACCTACCGTGTGTATCGCAACGAATTCGTCGCCGGCACCGTATCGCCGAGCTTCATCACTCCGCTGCAGGGCCTGCAGCGGCTGGAGAAGCTCATGGACGAGTACGTGGGCGGCTTCAGCATGTTCTACGTCACGAACGAGAACCTGCTCAACCGCGGCCTGGAGCTGCTCGCCATGCTGCAAGAGGATTTCGAGCGCATCGGCGCCGAGGATCTGCACCAGCTACAGAGGGCATGGGAGCTGCAGCACCGCATTCTCACCAGCGAGGCGGTCGCCCGGCACACGCTCTACCGGAAGGAGACCCGCTGGCCGGGCTACTACTACCGGGGCGATTATCCGAAGCTCGACGACAAGGAGTGGCACTGCTTCACCGGCTCGCAGTACGACGCGAAGACGCGTCAGTGGAGGATGTCGAAGCTCCCGGTGCACCGCATCGTGCCCGGGTTCGAGCCGCTCGAGACATAGGCGAGCGGCCGGCCTTGCGGGGCGCGCTCGCGTCAGCGCGCGGAATGGCCGGTGAGCTTGACCTCGACCCGCTCCTCTTCCTTGAGCCCGGCGTAGTACTCGCGCAGAATCGCGAGCACTTCGGGACGCGAAAATTCGGGCGGCACCGGGCTGCCCTCGGAGAGCCACTTCCTCAGCTTGGTGCCCGAGACCAGCAGCCGCTCGGCATCGGCATGCGGGCAGGTGCGGCCTGAGGCCATGCCGCCGCAGGCGTAACACCAGAAGGTCCAGTCCATTTTCAGCGGCCGGATGCGGAGGGCGTCTGCCGGAATCTCGTCGAAGATGCGGTGCGCGTCGAACGGCCCGTAGTAGGATCCGACGCCGGCATGGTCCCGCCCCACGATGAGGTGCGAGCAGCCGTAGTTCTGGCGGAACAGCGCGTGAAGCAGCGCCTCGCGCGGCCCTCCGTAACGCATGTCGAGCGGATAGCCCGACTGCATTACGGTTTTCTTCACGAAATACTTTTCGACCAGCGCAGCGATCGCGCGGGTGCGCACCTCGGCCGGGATGTCACCGGGTTTGAGGTTGCCAAGCAGCGAATGAATCAGCACGCCGTCGCACACCTCGATCGCCACCTTCACCAGATATTCGTGCGAACGGTGCATCGGGTTGCGCGTCTGAAACGCGGCCACGGTCACCCACCCGTTCGCTTCGAACGCCGCCCGAGTCTGCGCCGGAGTCATGTAGAGCGCGCCATACTTTTCGGGAAAACCGCCTTGCGACAGCACCCGCACCGGGCCGCCGAGATTGATCTCGCCTTGTTCCATCACCATTTTCACGCCCGGGTGCTCGGGATCGGTGGTCCTGAACACCGTGCGGCATTCGTATTCCTTGTCTATGGAGTATTTTTCCTCGACCTTCATGGTGGCGAGGATTTCCCCCGAGTCGGGATCGGCGAGCGCGATCTCGGCTCCCGTTTTCAGTCCGCGGGCGAATTCCGCCGTCGCCGACAGGGTGATGGGGATCGGCCAGAAGAGTCCGCTCGCCGTCCGCATTTCGTCGCACACGCCGCGCCAGTCGGCGTGCGTCATGAAGCCGTCGAGCGGGGTGAAGCCGCCGATGCCGAGCATGATGAGGTCGCCCTTCTCGCGCGAGCTGACGCTCATGCGGGGCAGGGAGCGCGCGCGCGCGCGTTCCTCGGCAAGCGCGGCACCTTCCAGCAACAGTGGTTTGAGCGCTGGCGTTCCGTGAGGGGCAACGAGCTGGGACACGATGAATGGGCCGGGTTGTTTGCGAGCCGGAGAACGTTACCACGCAGGCGTATTGCCTTGAATGTATTAATTTTATTGTCGGATAAGATTAATCAATCCCGGGCGCGCGGTGCGTGACGGACGGATTGTAACCAACTGTAACCGTCCGCCCGCCGCATGAAAGGGCCTGTGATATGATTCCGCGGTCCTCGCTCGGTCGTGAAAAACGCCGTCGGAAGAATGCGTTACATGCTGGGTGCCGCCGCCCGTAGGCGATCGTCAATACGCTGCTTCCGCCGCTATCCCTCCCCCTGCCACGATGCCGACGACGCCCCGATTCGCTGGGTGGCGATGTTCGTCGCATTCAGCCTCCTGCCCGCTTCCGCCGTGCTCGCCCAGGAAGGTCGCGACCCGTTTCGCACCGAGCGCTACGTTCCCGCGTCACCGGGTATGAGCTGGAAATCGCCGGTGCCGCTGCCGGAGGTGCCCGCCGTTCCCGTGGCCCGCTTGCCCGATCCGGACCGGGCGCTGTCCCTTCCCGAGCTCACCGAACTCGCGTTGCAGAACAATCCGAGGTCGCGCCAGGCCTGGTACGCGGCGCGCGCTGCCGCTGCAGGCGTCGGCATCGAACGCGCCGACGACCTGCCCCAGATCACGGCGAGCCTCAATTTTCAGCGCAGCGAGCAGGGCGGGCAGGCCGGCAACCAGATACCCTGGCTCACGCGCTATGGGCCCTCGGTCACGTTGAGCTATCTGCTATTTGACTTCGGTGCCGGAGCGAGCCGCGTGCGGGCGGCGGAATATCAGGCGCTCGCCGCGGCGCTCGCCCAGAACCGGGTGCTGCAGGAAGTGGCGCTGCAAGTGGAGCAGGCCTACTATCGGTATCTCGGCATCGAGCAGCTGGTGCGCTCCAACGAGCTGTTCTTGAAGAGCGTGAGCACCTCGCTCGAAGCGACCCAGCGCCGGCGCGAGGCCGGGCTCGCGACGGTGGCCGACGTCTACCGCGCTGAGACCCAGGTTGCGCAGGCCCGGCTCAACCTGACGCGGAGCCGGGGCGAGCTGGAAAAAGCGCTCGGCGCGCTCGCCTCGGCGGCCGGACTCCCGGTTGACACACGGCTGCGGGTGCGGCCGCTGCAGGGCGAGCCGCGCATTCGCGAGGTCACCGACTCCCTGACCGAGATCTTGAACCGTGCCAAGGCCAACCGCCCGGACCTCATCGCCGCCGAGGCACAGGCACGGGCTGCGCGCGCCCAAGCCGAGGCCGCCGCGCGCAGCGGCCTGCCGACGGTGACGCTTACCGCGACGACCGGGCGCACCTTTTTCGAGCAGGAGCGGCCCTTCACCCAGACCAACCTCCTTGCACTCAACCTGAACATTCCGCTCTTCACCGGCTTCAACCGCACCTATTCCGTGCGCCAGGCCGAGGCGCGCGCCGCGCAGGCCGAGGCGGCGCGCGATGCGCTCTCGCGCCAAGCGGAGCTGGAAGTCTGGCAGTCCTACTACGACGTGCAGACGGCCGTCGGCGGCGTGAGCACGACAGAGGTACAGTTGCGCGCCGCGCAGCAGACCGCGGAGGCGACGCTCGCGCGCTATCAGGCGGGTTTCGGCTCGCTGCTCGATCTCATCACAGCGCAGGTCGAGGAGTCCAACGCCCGCGTCCAGAGGATCCAGTCCTACCTCGACTGGTTCACCGCCGTCGCCCGGCTCAACTACGCGATCGGCTCGAGCGAGAAGCTGATTTATCCGGTGCAGGCGCAATGAAAAGACTGAGCATGATCCTGGTGTTCCTCGCCGTCGGCGCGGGGGCATTCGGCGCCTGGTGGTGGTGGCAGCAAGGTGGCGTGAGCGCGGCCGAGCGCAAGAGCGGCAAGGGCGGCAAGGGCGGGCGCGGTGCGGAGCTGGTCGTCAAGGCCTCGGCCGCGGTGGTGAAGCCCATGCCGGTGCTGATCGAGACCGTCGGCACGGTTGAGCCCGAGCACAGCGTGCAGGTTCGGGCTCAGGTGTCGGGAGTGCTGCAATCCGTGTTTTTCAAGGAGGGCGAAAAGGTCAAGGCGGGGCAGCAGCTGTTCCAGATCGATCCACGCACGTTCGAGGCGTCGTACCGCCAGGCTCAAGCCCAGCTCGCCCGCAACCTGGCACAGCTGGAAAATGCACGGGTGCAGCAGGAGCGCCTCGAGCCCCTGCTCAAGCGCGAGTTCATCACCCGCCAGGAGTTCGACGTCGCCGTGACCTCGACCAAGTCGCTCGAGGCGACAGTCGCCGCCGACCGGGCGCTGGTGGAGCAGGCGAAGATCCAGCTCGACTTCACGCGCATCCACGCCCCGATATCCGGCCGCACGGGCGCGCTCGCGATCAAGCCGGGCAACTTGGTCGCCGCGGGAACGGGCGGCGGCGGGATCCCGCTCGTCACGATCAACAGCACCGATCCCATCCTGGTGGCATTCAGCGTTCCCGAACGGCAGTTCGAGGAGCTCAGGCGCCACCGGGAGGAGAAGGAGATGCGCATCGAGATCCTGCCCGACCGCACTGCGCCGCCGGTGGCCGAGGGCAAGCTTGTCTTCATAGACAACACGGTCACGCCCCAGACCGGCACCGTGCTGCTCAAGACCCGGGTGGACAACCGCAACGAGACCCTCTGGCCCGGCCAGTTCGTGAACGTGCGCATCGTGCTCAAAGTCGAACCCGAGGCGGTAGTGGTGCCGGAGGCCGCGGTGCAGCCGGGGCAGGAGGGTCACTTCGTGTACCTGATTGACGAGGCGAGCCGGGTGCAGGTGCGCCCGGTCAAGGTTGCGCGCCAGATCGGACAAGAAGTGGTCATTGCCTCTGGCATTCAGGCTGGCGACCGCGTGATCACCGAGATCCCGCAGGCCCTGCAGCCGGGGGCGGCGGTGCGCATTGCCGGCGCGGAAGGCGCGGGCGGCGCGGAAAAGGGCAAGGGCAGTAAAGGCAAGGGCGAGAAGAAGAAGAAAGACGGGACAGGAGCGGGGAAGGCGGAGGGCCGGACTCCATGAATCCATCGAGGATCTTTATCGAGCGACCAGTGGCGACCACCGTGCTGGTGGCCGCCGTGGTCATCTTCGGGTTGATCGCGTTCCGGGCGCTTCCCGTGAACGAGCTGCCGAACGTGGATTTCCCGACGATCCAGGTCACCGCCGAGCTGCGGGGCGCGAGCCCCGAGGTCATGGCCTCGACGGTCGCCACGCCGCTCGAGCGCCAATTCAGTCAGATTCCCGGCGTGGACACCATGAATTCGGTGAGCACGACCGGCCGCACCCGCATCACGCTGCAGTTCAGTTTGGAGCGCGACATCGATTCCGCGGCTCAGGACGTACAGACCGCCATTTCCCAGGCCTTGCGGCGACTGCCGGCCGACATCGAGCCGCCCACGCTGCGCAAGGTCAACCCGGCCGACTTCGCGATCATCTTCCTCGCGTTGAGCGCAAAGCACCTGCCGCTGCAGCAGCTCGACGAATTCGCCAATACCTACGTCGCGCAGCGGCTTTCGATGATCAACGGCGTGGCCCAGGTCGTGGTGTTCGGGTCTCAGAAGTATGCGGTTCGCATTTATCTCGATCCGGAGGCGCTGTCCAAACGCGGTCTGGGGCTCGAACGGGTGGTGAGCGCCATCCAGAACGCCAACAGCAACCTGCCGGCTGGAGTGCTGCAGGGCTCGGCGCGCAACTTTACCGTCAAATCCTCGGGCAAGCTCGAGCGCGCCGAGAACTTCAACAGCCTGATCGTCGCCTACCAAGACGGCATGCCGGTGCGGCTATCCGACATCGGCCGGGCGGAGGACGGCATCGAGAACAGCAGGATCAAGAGCTGGCTCAACGATGATCGCGCGATCATCCTCGCGGTTTATCGCCAGCCGGGCGCCAACACGGTCGAGGTGGTGAAAAAGATCCGCGCGCTTTTCCCAGAAATCGAGCGCGACGCCCCGCCCGGAGTGAGGTTCACTGTCGTCAACGACCGCTCGGAGTTCATCCAGGCCTCGATCAACGAGGTGGAATTCCACCTGGTGCTATCCATCGTCCTGGTCGTGCTCGCCATCCTCTTTTTTCTGCGGAACGCGCGCTCCACGCTGATCACGGCGCTGATCCTGCCCACCTCGGTGATCGGCACTTTTGGCGTGATGTACCTGCTTGGTTACAGCCTCAACAATCTGTCGTTGATGGCGATCATTCTCGCCGTCGGATTCGTAGTGGACGACGCGATCGTGGTGCTGGAGAACATCACGCGCCACATGGAGATGGGCAAGGAGCGGATGCGCGCAGCGCTCGACGGCTCCAAGGAGATCGCGTTCACCGTGCTTTCGATGACGGTTTCGCTCGCCGCAGTGTTCATCCCGATCCTCTTCATGGAGGGACTGCTCGGACGGCTGTTCCGCGAATTCGCAGTCACCGTGGGCGTGGCGGTGCTCATCTCGGGTGCGGTCTCGCTCTCGATGACGCCGATGCTGTGCAGCCTCTTGCTCAGACCGGCGCACGACCACGGCCGGGTCTACCAGTTCTTCGAGCGCCTGTTCGACGCCTCGCGCGACATCTACGGCAGGAGCCTGCGCTGGACCATGCGGCACCGCGGGCTGATGCTGGCCGGCTCCGCTGTCGTCCTGGTGCTGATCTTCGTCATCTACCGGATGGTTCCCCAAGGCTTCATTCCGCGCCAGGATACCGGCGTTATCTTCGGCAACACTCGCGCGCCCGAGGGCATCACCTTTGCCGAGCTCGAGCGGCGGCAGCGGGCAGTCGCCGCCGTCATCCAAAAACACCCTGCGGTCGAAGCCGTGATGTCTACCGCCGGCCAGGGCACGGGTGGAGTGGTAGGAGACAACGTGGGCCGTGTGATCGTGCGGCTCAAACCCCGCGGCGAGCGCAATCTCGGCGCCGACCAGGTGATCCAGGAGCTGCGGCGCTCGTTTGCCGGCGGCGCGCAGGGCCTGCGCATTTTCATGAACAACCCGCCTTCGATCAACATCGGCGGCCTGGTCGGCAACGCCGATTACCAGATGGTGGTTCAGGGCACCGAGCTCGGCACGCTCTACACAGCGGCGCAGGAGCTCGAGGCGCGGCTGCGGGAATCGGATTTCCTGCGCGACGTCAGCACCAACCTCGAGCTGCGCAATCCGGAAATCCAGATCAGCATCCTGCGCGATCGCGCGGCAGCGCTCGGCGTCTCCCCGCAGCAGATCGAAGCCACGCTCTATAACGCCTATGGCGGGCGCCAGATCAGCACGCTCTACGGTGCGACCGACCAGTATTACGTTCTGCTCGAGCTGGACCCCCGTTTCCAGCGCGACATCAATGCACTGCGTTCGCTCTACGTCCAGTCGAGCACCGGCCGAATGGTGCCGATCCACGCGGTGGCCGACATCAGGATGGGCGTGGGCCCCGTTTCGGTGAGCCACTTCGGACAGTTGCCATCGGTGGTGCTTTCCTTCAATGTCGCGCCTGGCTTCTCGCTCGGCGACGCCGTCGAACGCGTGCAGGCGCTCGCCCGGGAGATCCTGCCGAGCGGTGTGACGGCGACGATGGCGGGCAGTGCGAAGGCGTTCCAGGATGCATTCCGGACGCTGCCGCTCCTGCTGCTGATCACGATCCTCGTGATCTACATGGTGCTGGCGGTGCTCTACGAGCACTATGCGCACCCGATTACCATCCTCACCGCGCTGCCGTTCGCGGGCTTCGGGGCGTTGCTGATGCTGCTGCTGTTCGGGATGGAGCTCAACATTTTCAGCTTCGTCGGCATCATCCTGCTGGTGGGGCTGGTGAAGAAGAACGGCATCATGATGGTGGACTTCGCCTTGCAGCTGCAGCGCGAAAGGGGGCTGCCGCCTCAGGAGGCGATCGTCGAGGCCTCCCTCATCCGCTTCCGGCCGATCATGATGACGACGATGGCGGCGATTTGCGCGGCCCTGCCGATCGCCTTCGGCACCGGGACCGGCTCGGAGATGCGCCAGCCGCTCGGCATCGCGGTCGTCGGCGGGCTGGTCTTCTCTCAGTTGCTCACGCTCTACGTCACACCGACCTTCTACGCGAGCATGGAGCGCCTGATCGGCTATTTTCGCCGCCGGGAAGCGGTCGAAGCGGTGGGTCGGTGAACTTTTCGGCGCAATATAGGGTCTTTTCCGGGGCCGGCGCACGCCGCGCGGGCTGACCGGCGGCCGCGAGGGAAAATCGCCGGCCGCGGGTTTGACTTGGAAGCAGCCGGGTTGTTATAATCCCACGTCTTGAAATGGTCAGACGCGGGGTGGAGCAGTCTGGCAGCTCGTCGGGCTCATAACCCGAAGGTCAGAGGTTCAAATCCTCTCCCCGCTACCAGATTTCCGAGAGAGGAGGAATTGCCTCCTCGCGCCGCCGCCGGAGCCGGCTGCGTGCGATAAGCGTTCTTTAACAATTTACAGCCGATAAGTGTGGGCGCTTGGCTTGCGGGGGCGCGCACGCGCATGCGCGCGTGCGCAATCTCGAGCAACCTAAGTGCTCGCACGACGTTTTTGCGTCAAGCGAGTTTAACTTTGCAGTGATTGAACTGAAGAGTTTGATCCTGGCTCAGATTGAACGCTGGCGGCATGCCTTACACATGCAAGTCGAACGGCAGCACGGGGGCAACCCTGGTGGCGAGTGGCGAACGGGTGAGTAATGCATCGGAACGTGCCCAGTAGTGGGGGATAACCAGTCGAAAGATTGGCTAATACCGCATACGATCCACGGATGAAAGCGGGGGACCGCAAGGCCTCGCGCTATTGGAGCGGCCGATGTCCGATTAGCTAGTTGGCGGGGTAATGGCCCACCAAGGCGACGATCGGTAGCTGGTCTGAGAGGACGGCCAGCCACACTGGAACTGAGACACGGTCCAGACTCCTACGGGAGGCAGCAGTGAGGAATTTTGGACAATGGGCGCAAGCCTGATCCAGCCATGCCGCGTGAGTGAAGAAGGCCTTCGGGTTGTAAAGCTCTTTCGGCGGGGACGAAATGGTCCGCGCTAACACCGCGGATTGATGACGGTACTCGCAGAAGAAGCACCGGCTAACTACGTGCCAGCAGCCGCGGTAATACGTAGGGTGCAGGCGTTAATCGGAATTACTGGGCGTAAAGCGTGCGCAGGCGGCCTCCTAAGTCAGATGTGAAATCCCCGGGCTTAACCTGGGAACTGCGTTTGAAACTGGGAGGCTCGAGTGTGGAAGAGGGGGGTGGAATTCCATGTGTAGCAGTGAAATGCGTAGAGATATGGAGGAACACCGATGGCGAAGGCAGCCCCCTGGGCTAACACTGACGCTCATGCACGAAAGCGTGGGGAGCAAACAGGATTAGATACCCTGGTAGTCCACGCCCTAAACGATGTCAACTAGTTGTCGGGGAAGCAATTCCTTGGTAACGAAGCTAACGCGTGAAGTTGACCGCCTGGGGAGTACGGCCGCAAGGTTAAAACTCAAAGGAATTGACGGGGACCCGCACAAGCGGTGGATTATGTGGATTAATTCGATGCAACGCGAAAAACCTTACCTACCCTTGACATGTGCGGAACCCTCCAGAGATGGAGGGGTGCCCGAAAGGGAGCCGCAACACAGGTGCTGCATGGCTGTCGTCAGCTCGTGTCGTGAGATGTTGGGTTAAGTCCCGCAACGAGCGCAACCCTTGCCATTAGTTGCTACATTCAGTTGGGCACTCTAATGGGACTGCCGGTGACAAACCGGAGGAAGGTGGGGATGACGTCAAGTCCTCATGGCCCTTATGGGTAGGGCTTCACACGTAATACAATGGCCGGTACAGAGGGCTGCCAACCCGCGAGGGGG
>DATLZE010000056.1:0-10891 GCA_035574195.1 Burkholderiales bacterium
CCGGCGCCCGCGGTCCCAGCCGCAGAACCCGCGGCGCCGCAGGCCGCACCGGCCGAGGAGCGGCGCCCGGCGCCCAAGCCCGCCACGCGCCCGGCGCCGGGCAGGCCAGAGCCGGCGCGCTTCATCATCGTCGCGGTGGACGCCGGGCACGGAGGAGAGGACCCGGGCGCGCGCGGGCGCGGGGGCACCTACGAGAAGCACGTGACCCTCGCGATCGCGAAAAAGCTCAAGGAGCGCATAGACCGCGAGCCCGACATGCGCGCAGTGCTGATTCGCGACGGCGACTACTATATGCCGCTGCACATGCGCGTGGCGAAGGCGCGCCGGGTGCGCGCCGACCTCCTGGTCTCGATCCACGCCGACGCCTTCATCCGCCCGCACGCGCGCGGCTCCTCGGTATTCGCGCTTTCCGAGTCGGGCGCGACCTCGGCGGCGGCGCGCTGGCTCGCGAAGCGCGAGAACGAGGCCGACCTCATCGGTGGCGTGAATCTCGACGTGCCCGATCCCTATCTCAAGCAGACGCTGCTCGACCTCTCGCAGACCGCGACCATCAACGACAGCCTCAAGGTCGGGCGCGCAGTGCTCGCGGAGCTGGGCAGCATCAACACTTTGCACAAGCCGCAGGTCGAGCAGGCCGGATTCGCGGTGCTGAAGGCACCGGATATCCCCTCGATCCTGGTGGAGACCGCCTTCATCAGCAATCCGGAGGAGGAGCGCAAGCTGCGCAGCGAAGCCTACCAGGACAAGATGGCGGAGGCGATCTTCAACGGCATCCGGCGCTATTTTGCGCAGAACCCGCCCCTCTCCCGGGAGCGACTGGTCTCGAACCAATGAGCCGGCGGCGAGGCGAGGGGATGACGAGATGAAGCCAGCGAGGCACGGGTGAGCCGTAGCGCTCCCGAGCTCCGCCCTCGCGCCTTTCCGTTCCCCGCCATCGCCGCCTCCCCTCGCCGAATTGCGCGCGCCTTCGCGCTGGCGGCCGTGCTCGCAGCTCGCCCGGCCGGCGCGGAGATCGCAGCGCGGGTCGTGGCGGTGCACGACGGCGACACCATCACGGTGCTCGTCGAACAGCGCGCGGTGAAAGTGCGGCTGGTGGATATCGACGCGCCCGAGCTCGGCCAGCCTTTCGGCGAGCGCGCGCGGCGCTCGCTCGCGCAGCTGTGCTTCGGCAAGCCCGTGCGGCTCGAGATCCGCGGGACCGACCGCTACCGGCGCGCGCTCGCGCGCGTGACCTGCGCCGGCACCGAGGCGAACGCCGAGCAGGTACGCCGCGGCTACGCCTGGACCTTCAAGCGCCACGCCCCGGCCGGTTCGCCTCTGCACGCGATCGAGAGCGAGGCGCGCGCCGCCCACCGCGGCCTGTGGGCGGATCCGGCGCCAGTGCCGCCGTGGAAGTGGCGGCACGACCGCCGCACGGGCATCACTCGATCCGGATATTCGCCTCCCGGATCACCCGAGCGTACTTCTCCACCTCCCGCTTGAGCAGCGCCGCGAGCTCCTCGGGACTGCTCGCGACCGGATCGAGCGCCTCCCGCGGCATGAATTCTCGCACTTCGGTGGTGCCGAGCGCCTTGCGGATCTCGGCGTTCATCCGGTCCACGATGGCGCGCGGCGTTCCCTTCGGGAAGAACATCGCGTACCAGTTGTCCGACTCGAAGCCCGGATAGAAAGTGTTCATCGTCGGAAGATCCGGCAGCGCGGAGGCGCGCTTGGGCGTCGTCACTGCGAGCGCTCGCGCCTTGCCGTTGCGCAGGTGCGGCATGATCGAGGGCGCGGTCGCGAAAAGATAGTCCACCTCCCCGGAAATCAGCGCCAGCACCGCGGGCCCTCCGCCGCGATAGTTGAGCACGGTGGTCTTCAGCCCGGCGACCTGGTTCAGCATCTCGGCGGTGAGATGGCTGGTGCTGCCTGCGGTGTTGCCGGCCGCGTTCATCTTGCCCGACATGCGTTTCGCCAGCGCCACGAGCTCCCGCACCGATTTCGCCGGCACGCTCGGATGGACCGAGAGCACCAGCGGCGTCGAGGAAATCCAGCTGACCGGCGCCAGATCGCTGTGCACGTTGAACTTCATGCGCTTCGCGTAGAGCGTCGCGGCGACCGAGATGCTGGCGGAGGTGAACAGGAGCGTATAGCCGTCGGCAGGCGAGTCCACGGCGAGCTGGCCCGCGATCAGCCCACCGGCGCCGGTACGGTTGTCGATGACGAAGTTCTGGCCCGTGCTCTTCTGGAAAGCGGTCGAGAGCAGCCGGGCCTGGATATCCGTTCCCCCGCCCGGCGGGAACGGCACCAGGATGCGCACCGGTTTCTCGGGCCATTGTTGGGAGGCCGCGGGCAGCGCGGCGAAGAGCTCGAGCGCGATGATCGCAGCCAGCGTGCTGGCCTTCTTCCTCATGGCATGTCCTCCTCTCCGATCGCCGCCCTCAGGCCAGGCCTCATGGTCCTGCCAGATCGGGCTGCCTGAGCGCCGCGTAGCGGCTCGGGAATCCGAGCAGGTACTTGCCGAATTCCTCGACCGCGTCCATGTTGAATTCGCCCGCGCCGATGCGGAACTTGAACTGGCCGATCGCACCCACGTTGCGGCAGCGGAACTCCACCGCGAGCGCGCCGTAGTCGGCCTGCAGCGTCGCGCGCGCTGGCATGCTGCACTCGATGGACAGCGCGACGTGCGGCACTTTGTGCCTGGCCAGGGCCACCGCACGCTCCTCGTACTTGATCTCGGAGCGGTCGAGCTGCGCCTTGAGGATGCGCGCCTCGTCCGGGTTGAGCATGACGCGCGCCCGTTGCTCCGAACTCATGCGGTAGAAGAGCTGGATGTAGTCCACTACCTGCCGGTCCTGGAAGTGCTTGCTGCGGTAGTCCACGAAGCCCGCGCCGAGCGTCATCGGCGGCAGCGTGCCGACAAAGACCAGCGTCAGGCTCCCGGCGAACGCCGGCGAGGCCGCGTTCAGCTCGCGCACGAATTCGGCGAGGTACTCGAACGCCCGGCCCATCTTCGCGTCGAGATCGAGCACCTGCTCGAGCGCGGGCTGGCCGGCGCGCCGCTGCGCCTTCGCCTGCGCCTGTTCCTGGAGGAGCCCGATCAGCGCGCTGCGCGGCCGGGACGCGCTCGTCGCCTCCTGCACCCGCCGCAACGCCTCCTCCTCGGCCTTCGCCCTCGCCTCGGCCTCGGCCCGCGCCCGGGCCTGCTGCTCGGCGTAGCGGCGCTCCTCTTCCTCGAGCTTCGCGGTGAAGGCATCGAGGTCGGCGAGGAGCTTCGCCATTCTTTCCTGCTCCTCGGCCTCGGCTGCGCGGGGCGAGGGGGCGGCGGACGCCGCACGCTCGAACACCGTCTTGTCCACCGGGCTTGCGGACGCGATCAGGGTCGCTTCCGCCGCCCGCCCGGCGACCTGCCGCCAGTTGCGCAGGTCGCGCGCGAAATCGGCCGCGTTCTGGTAACGCTCCTCGGGGCGCTTGGCGAGCGCGCGCTGCAGGATCACGTCGAAGGCGGGGGGAATCTCCGGGTTGAGTTCCGTCACGCGCGGCGCCGGCTCCGTGCAGATGCGCTGCATCAGGGAATATACCGTGATGTCCGGAAGCTCGAAGGGCGTCCTGCGCGTGAGCATCTCGAACAGCACCACGCCGAGCGAGAATATGTCGGCGCGCCCGTCCACGGGCAGTCCCAATACCTGCTCGGGCGACATGTACTTGGGCGAGCCGAGCACCGACCCCGTCTGCGTCATCGAGGACGACGGCATGTAGGCGACCCCGAAGTCGGTGAGCTTGGCGAGCCCGCTCGGCAGCAGCATGATGTTGGCGGGCTTGATGTCGCGGTGGACGATGTGGAAGCGCTGGGCGTAGGTGAGCGCGTCGGCGATCTGCGCGACGATGTCCGTGGTCCGTTCGAGGGGAGGCACGCCCGAGTCGAGCAGCTGGCGCAGGGACTGCCCCTCGAGGTATTCCATCGCGATGTAGGCGACCCCGTCCGCCTCTCCGACGTCGTAGATGATCACCACGTTCGGGTGATTGAGTCGCCCCGCCGATTTCGCCTCGCGCAGGAAGCGCGCCTTGACCTCCGGCAGGCTCTCGTCGGGAAGATCGGGATTGAGGGTCTTGATCGCGACCGTGCGCTCGATCGCCGGATCGAGCGCCTTGTAGACGGTGCCCATGGCGCCGCGGCCGAGCTGCGATACGATCTCGTAACGGCCGAACTTCTTGACAGCCATGGGGTCGGGACTGCAGTGCGGCGATGGAGCAGTGGTTGCGGATATGTTAGCCGCATGCACCGCAAATGTCATGACGGCGGCTCGGCGCCTGCTCCCGCCGCCGCGTGCGCAGTATAGCGGACTTGGGTAACATTCGCGGACGAGCCTCATACAAAACGAACGATGCACCGGGAGTGGAGGACAACCGCGGCGGTCCTCGTCGCGGCGCTCGCAAGTGGCTGTGCTGCGCTGCACGAGGCGATCACCCTGCCTTACGTCAGCAGCTTCTCGGAGGCTTCCCCGGGCGAGGAGCTGCCCCGGGGCTGGGAGCGGTGGACGCTGTCGCGGTTCAAGAAGCCGACTCAGTACGAGCTCGTCGCCCAGGACGGCCGTACGGTCGTCAAGGCGAGCGCGCGATCCTCCGCCTCGGGGCTCGTGCACCGGCTGAGGGTCGACCCCAGGACCTATCCCCTGCTCACCTGGCGCTGGAAAGTGGACTCGCTCATCGCCGGGGCCGACAACACGCAGAAGCACGCGGAGGATTCTCCGGTGCGCGTGGTGGTGAGCTTCGAGGGCGACACCGCGAAGCTGCCGCTGGCGGACCGCATCTTCTTCGACAATGTCCGGCTGCTCACCGGGCAGCAGCTGCCTTACGCGACGCTGATGTACATCTGGGAGAACCGCGCGCCGAAGAACGCGCTGATCCCCAACCCCCACACCTCGCGCATCCGGATGATCGTCGCCGAGAGCGGGCGCGAGAGGGTGGGCTCCTGGCAAGAGGTGACGCGCAACGTCTACGAGGACTACAAGCGCGCCTTCGGCGAGGAGCCTGGCGTGATCACCGCGATCGGCATCATGACCGACACCGACAACACCGGGGAGAACGTGCACGCCTACTACGGCGATATCGTGTTCCGGCGCATGGCGCCGCCGCGCGCCGCGCTCGCGAGCGACTGACATCCCGCCTTCCGTCCCCGCCTTCGCCCACAGCCGGTTGAAAACCCCGGCCGCCGCCCCCATTTTCCGAGCGATGCCATGACCTTGATGGAGGGCAACATGCTGGAGTCGCTGCAGCAATTCGGCAAGGAGCTCGGCAAGGAGATCTCGCGCGCATGGGAGACGCTCTCGGACGGCTGGCGCGAGCTGCTCACGCGCAGTGGCAGCGCGCTCACGCGGTTCGTGAAGAAGGAGGAGCCGGAGGCACGGGCGGGCGGCCCCGAAACTCCGAAATGGAGCCTGCTCTCGGGCGACGTCGCCGACACCGGCAGCCACCTGGTGGTGCGCGTGGAGCTGCCGGGTGTCGAGAAGGAGGACTGCGAGATCGTGGTGGACGGCTCGACGCTCACCATCCGCGGCGAGAAGCGCTACGACCGCGAATATGTCGGCGCCTCCTACTACGCGCGCCAGTGCGCCTACGGCAGCTTCGAGCGCGTGGTGGCGCTGCCCTACTACGTGGACTCGGGCCGCGCCGAGGCGAGCTTCCGCAACGGCGTGCTCACGGTGAAGCTGCCCAAGCTTCCGGGCGCGGGGCCGCGGCGCATCGCACTGCACTGATCGTGTAACGGGCGGTGAGCGACGGGTTGCCGTCGGCGGATGAGCGGGTAAGGCAAGGCGCAATGGCCCGAGCGTCGAGCGCGAGGGGAATTACCTCGCTCTCCGGTCGCTTCGCGCTCCGCCATCGCGTCGGTCGTGAAGGCGCTCAATGGAGCGCCTTCACGATGTCCTCGATCACCTTCTTCGCGTCGCCGAACACCATCATCGTCTTGTCCATGTAGAAGAGCGGATTGTCGAGCCCGGCGTAACCGGCGGCCATCGAGCGCTTGTTGACGAGCACGGTGCGCGCCTTGTGCACCTCCAGGATCGGCATGCCGTAGATCGGGCTGCCCTTCTCGTGCGCGAGCGGATTCACCACGTCGTTCGCGCCCAGCACCAGCACGACGTCGGTGGTGCCGAACTCGTTGTTGATATCCTCCATCTCGAACACCAAGTCGTACGGCACCTCGGCCTCTGCCAGCAGCACGTTCATGTGTCCCGGCATGCGCCCCGCCACCGGGTGGATCGCGAAGCGCACGTTGACGCCCTTCTCGAGCAGGCAGTCCACCATCTCCTTCACCGCGTGCTGCGCGCGCGCCACCGCCAGCCCGTAGCCCGGGACGATGATCAGCGATTCGGCGTTGGCGAGCAGGAACGCCGCGTCCTCGGCCGAGCCCGATTTCACCGTCTTCTTCTCCGCGCCCTGCGCCGCCGCGCCCTCCGCCGCGCCGAAGCCGCCCAGGATCACCGACAGGAAGGCACGGTTCATCGCCCGGCACATGATGTAGGAGAGGATCGCGCCGGAGGAGCCCACCAGCGAGCCGGCGATGATGAGCATCGCGTTGTTGAGCGAGAAGCCGATGCCGGCGGCAGCCCAACCCGAATAGGAGTTGAGCATCGAGATCACAACCGGCATGTCGGCGCCCCCGATCGGGATGATGATCAGCACCCCCAGCACGAAGGCGATCGCGGTCATGATCCAGAACGGCGTCCAGCCCTGGTCCTCGGCAAGGAAGAACGCCGTGCCGAACCCGATCATCGCGAGCGCGAGGGCGAGGTTGAGCAGGTGCTGGCCGCGGAACACCACCGGCGCGCTCGAAAACAGCCGGAAGTGCCGGCCGAGCCCCGCGAGCTTGCCGAAAGCGATCACCGAGCCCGAGAAGGTGATCGCTCCGACGAAGGTGCCGATGAACAGCTCCAGGCGGTTGCCCGCAGGCATCGGCACCGGGACCCCGAACGCCGCCGGGTTGTTGACCGCCGCGACCGCGATCAGCACCGCCGCCATGCCGACCAGCGAGTGCATCGCCGCCACCAGCTCCGGCATCTGCGTCATCTGCACGCGCCGCGCGACGAACGCGCCGATCGCGCCGCCGATCACCATCGCCGCGAAGATGAATTCCAGCCGTCCCGCCGCGACGATCGCCACCGTGGTGAGCACGGCGAGCGCCATGCCGATCATGCCGAGGACGTTGCCGCGCCGCGCCGTCTCGGGCGAGGACAGGCCCTTCAGCGCCAGGATGAAGAATACCGAGGCGACGAGGTAGGCGAGCGCGATCTGGTTGGCGGTCATTTGCCCTCGCCTTTCGCGCCTTCGCCCTTCACCGGCTTCTTCTTGAACATCTCGAGCATGCGCTGCGTCACCAGGAAGCCACCGGCGACGTTGACCGAAGCGAGCAGGACGGCAGCGACACCCATCACGGTCTCGAGCCCCAGCGCGCCCGCGCCGGCGGCGAGGATCGCGCCGACGATGATCACGCTCGAAATGGCGTTGGTGAGGCTCATCAGCGGCGTGTGCAGCGCCGGCGTCACGTTCCAGATCACGTGATAGCCGACGAATACCGCCAGCACGAAAATCACCAGGTTGACGATGGTCGGGTCGACGGTTCCGGTCATCTCTGGCCTCCGTTGCGCGAAACACGAAAGGTGAAGGGGAATTCCCCCGCCCCGCCCTTCTCCCCCGGTAGCGGGAGAGAGGCCCCGTTTCACGTTTCGCGTCTCATGCCCTTCTCACCAGCTCGCCGCCGATGCACAGCAACGTGCCGGCGACGATCTCGTCCTCGCGGTCGAGCCCGAAGGCGCCGGTCTTCGCGTCGAGCATCAGCGCGAGGAAATTGAGGAGATTGCGCGCGTAGAGCGCGCTCGCGTCGGCGGCCACCATGCCGGGAAGGTTGCTGTAGCCGACAAGATGCACGCCGTGCTTCACCACCACCCGATCGCGCTCGGTGAGGGGGCAGTTGCCGCCCTGCTCGATCGCCATGTCCACGATCACCGACCCGGGCTTCATGCTCTTCACCATGTCCTCGGTCACCAGCACCGGCGCGGGGCGCCCCGGAACGAGCGCGGTGGTGATCACGATGTCCGCCTGCCGGATGCGCTCGGCGACGAGCGCCGCCTGGCGCCGGCGGTAGTCCTCGCCCATCTCGCGCGCATAGCCGCCGATTCCCTTGGCGAGCTCCTTCTCCTCCTCGGTGAGCGGCACCTCGATGAACTTCGCCCCGAGCGACTCGACCTGCTCCTTGGTCTCGGGCCGCACGTCGGTCGCCTCCACCACCGCGCCGAGGCGCTTGGCGGTCGCGATCGCCTGCAGCCCCGCGACCCCTGCGCCCATCACCACCACGCGCGCCGCCTTCACGGTGCCGGCGGCGGTCATCAGCATCGGCATCAGTCGCCCGTAGACGTTGGCGGCGAGCACGACCGCCTTGTAGCCGGCGATGTTCGCCTGCGAGGAGAGCACGTCCATGCTCTGCGCGCGCGAAATGCGCGGCAGCAGCTCCAGCGCGAACGCCGTCAGCCCGCGGGAAGCGATCGCCGCCGCGCCCTGCGCGTCGTAGGGATTGAGGAGCCCGACCAGGATCTGGCCGGAACGCATCTGCGCGAGCTCGGCGGCGTCGGGTGCGCGCACCTTGAGCACGATCTCCGATTGCGCGTAGAGCTCGGCCGCCGAGGCCGTGATGCGGGCGCCCGCGGCGGCGAACTGCTCGTCGGGGATGCTCGCCCCTGCGCCCGCTCCGCTCTGTACCAGGACCGCGTGGTGGCCGGCCGCCGTCAGCTTCTTCACCGTCTCCGGGGTCGCGGCTACCCGGGTCTCTCCGGGGCGCGTCTCCGCCGGAACGCCGATTCTCATCTGCTCTCCCCTTACAGCGCGGCGCGTTGGTCGAGGACACCGCGAATTCAGGCCGGATTATAAATGATTCCTGCGGCAGCCCCGGGCGCGAAGCCGCGAAGGAAACCGATCGACCTCCGCAGAATCCTCGCGGCCTTCCTTCTTTGCGTCGCGGTTCTCAGAGCTTCACGGAACGCAGGAAGGAGGCGCGCTCGCGCGCGCCCGCCATCAGGAACGAGAGGTCGGAGCCGCTGAGGATGAAGCGCATGCCGTAGCCGATGTACTTCTCCATGAGCTTGGGCTCGTACACCCCGCCCATGCCGGGATATCTGCCCTGCCTGCGGCAGGCCTCGATCACCGCGCGGTAGGCCTCCTCGACCCGCGGGTGGGTGAATTCGCCGGGTATGCCCATCTCGGCGCACAGATCGTTGGTGCCGATCAGCAGCACGTCCACGCCCTCGACCTGCGCGATCGCGTCCGCATTGGCGATCGCGCGGGGCGTCTCGAGCATGACGACGACCAGCGTCTCCTCGTTCACCAGACGCGAGGCCTCGCCCACCGGGATGTTGCGAAAGCCGAGCTGCGGCTGCGCGCCCGCGACCGAGCGGTGGCCGAGCGGCGGATAGCGGCAGGCCTGCGCGATGCGCCGCGCTTGCTCCGGCGTGTCCACGTGCGGCGCGACGATCCCCTGCGCGCCGGCGTCGAGCAGCCGCGAGGCGTGGTAGTGCTCGTGCCCCGGCACGCGCACGACGGGCGTCACGCCCGCGCCGAGGCAGGCCATTGCGAGCTGCGCCGCGCCGTCCACGTCGTGCGCGCCGTGCTCCATGTCTATGAACAGCCAGTCGAAGCCGCAGGTCTTCGCGATCGTCGCGATGTCCACGGTGCGCGACTGGCGCACCCCGAGCCCCAGCGCGAGCTCGCCCGCCGCGAGCCGGCGCCGGGCGTGATTGGGGACGACGTGCATGAACGGTCCTTTTCGGTGACGACGATGGGAGGCCGCATTGTAGCAGCGCCCCGGCAAGTAACGAATCCTTATAATGGCGGTATGGGCGCCATCCGGGTTCTGCCCGAGCTTCTCGTCAGCCAGATCGCAGCCGGCGAAGTCGTCGAGCGCCCCGCCTCCGCCCTCAAGGAGCTGCTGGAGAACAGCCTCGATGCGGGCGCCCGCGCGATCGCCGTGGAGTTGTCCGGCGGCGGGGCGAAGCTCGTGCGCGTGACCGACGACGGCGAGGGCATCGCGAAGGACGATTTGAAGCTTGCGCTTGCCCGGCACGCGACCAGCAAGATCGCTGCGCTCGAGGACCTCGAGCGCGTGGCGAGCCTGGGATTCCGGGGCGAGGCGCTTGCAGCCATCGCGGCGGTCTCCCGCCTGACGCTCACGAGCCGCCGCGCCGGCGAGCGCCACGCCTGGTCGGTCTCGGCCGCGGGCGCCGAAGTCTGCGGTCCCGTCCCTGCCGCAGGCGCGCCCGGCACCACCGTCGAGGTGCGCGACCTCTACTTCAACACGCCCGCGCGCCGCCGGTTCCTGAAATCCGAGGCGACCGAGCACGCGCACTGCGAGGAAGCTTTCCGGCGCGTCGCGCTCTCGCGCCCCGGCACCGCCCTCGCGCTCTCGCACAACGGGCGCGAGCACTGGCGGCTCGCGCCCGCACCGCCGCACGAGCGCATCGGCGCGGTTCTCGGAGAGGAGTTCCGGAGCGCGGCGCAGGCGCTCGAGGAGGCGGGCGCGGGATTGAGGCTGTACGGACTCGTCGCGCTGCCGGCGCACGCGCGCGCGGCGCTCCAGGCGCAGTACTTCTTCGTCAACGGCCGCCACGTGCGCGACCGCGTCGCAGCCCACGCGATCCGCCAGGCTTGCCATGACGTGCTGCACCACGAGCACCAGCCGGCGTACGTGCTGTTCCTGGAGCTCGACCCGGCGCGGGTGGACGTCAACGTGCATCCGGCCAAGACCGAGGTGCGTTTCCGCGATTCGCACGCCGTGCACCAGTTCATTTTCCACGCGGTGAGCCGCGCGCTCGCGCGGCCGGCCGCGGGCGTCGCCTGCCGCCCGGCCCCGGCCGCGCTGCCCGCC
>DATLZE010000057.1:0-2355 GCA_035574195.1 Burkholderiales bacterium
ATGGGCGCGGGCGCGATGGAAGCGCCGGCGCAGCACCGCACGGGCGCCGCAGCGGCCGACCTGCTCGAGACGCGGCTCGCGGCCACGCGCGAGTGGCTCGCCACGGAACCTGAAACCACCTACAGTATCCAGCTGCTGGGCGCCGAAAACCCGGTGCAGCTCAAGGAGCATCTCAACGTCCTCTCGAAGTTCGTTGAAATCAATCAGATTTATGTGTATCGTACCGTGGCGAGGCAAAAGCCGTCCCTGACCGTGACCTACGGCAGCTTCGGCAGCCGCCGCGAGGCCCAGGATGCGCTCGAGAAGCTACCGGCGCGCCTCAAAGCGTATCGGCCGATTCTGCGCACGGTGCACGGCATTCGCAGCGAGATCAGGCAGCACCAGACGGGGTCCTGATCCGCGACCTAGATCGGGAGGACGGTTGGGCGAGGAGAAGCGCAAGACAGGGCAAGCTGCCGCAGCCGGCGAGGGGATCATTGCGCGCGCCTCGCGCGAGCTGTGCCTCGGCATCGCGCTCGCCCTCGCGCTCTCCGGCTGCGCCCAGATCCGCCCGCACATCCCGCCCTCCGAGGGGCACATCACCGCGCCTGCGGTGAAGCCCGAGCCGGAGAAGGCGATTCCGCCGCCCGTGCGCATCTCGCCCTTCGTGCCGCCGCCCAAGCCGGCGGTGAAGCCCCAGACCTACAGCGTGGTGGTCTCCGAAGTGCCGGTGAAGGAGCTGCTCGCCGCGCTCGCGCGCGACACCAAGCAGAACATCGACATCCACCCCGGGCTCGCCGGCCTGGTGAGCCTGAACGCGATCAACGAGACGCTGCCGGCGATCCTCGAGCGCATCGCCAAGCAGGTCAACATGCGCTACCGCATGGAGGGCAACACGATCGTCGTGTCGCCGGACACGCCGTACCTCAAGACCTACCGCCTGAACTACGTCAACATGGTGCGCGACACCACCTCCACCATCGGCGTGACCGGCGAGATCGCCTCCACTGCGCCCGCAGCTGCGGGCGCGGCGGGCGGCGCCGCGAGCGGCTCGAGCACGGTGGTGCGCACCGTGGCGAAGAGCGACTTCTGGGACCAGTTGCGCGACAACATCCGCGCCATCCTCGCCTCCACGCGCGCGCTCAGCCAGAGCGCCGACGAGCGGCAGGCGCGCGCGGAGGCGCTGAAGGCGGCGCGCGAGGAACGGCTGCAACAGGCCGAGGCCGTGGCGCGCGCCGGCCCTGCCGCCACCCAGCTCTTCAGCACCGCATTCGGCGCTCCGCCGCCGATCCCTGGCGAGATCCGCGACGAGGTCGTGGTCAACGCGGCGAGCGGCACGGTGAGCGTGCTCGCGACCGAGCGCCAGCACCAGCTCGTCCAGCAGCACTTGGACAGCATCGCGCACGCCGCCCAGCGCCAGGTGCTGATCGAGGCGACGATCGTCGAGGTGACGCTCTCCGACGCCTACCAGGGCGGCATCGACTGGGGGCGCGTGTCGCAGAGCGGCGGCATCGCCTTCACCCAGGCGCTGATCGGCAACCGGCTCGGCGCGGCGCCCTTCTTCGCGCTGTTCTTCAACCAAGGCAACCAGCGCGCCGGCGACCTCAACTTCACGCTCAAGCTGCTGCAGGAATTCGGCTCGACGCGCGTGCTCTCGAGCCCCAAGCTGATGGCGCTCAACAACCAGACCGCGCTGCTCAAGGTCGTGGACAACATCGTCTACTTCGAGATCCAGGCGCAGACCAGCACCACCCAGGGCGTCGCGGTGCAGACCTTCAACACCACGCCCAAGACGGTGGCGGTGGGCGTGGTGATGGGGGTGACGCCGCAGATCAACGACGACGGGCGGGTGCTGCTCACGGTGCGCCCGACGGTGACGCGGCTGCGCCCCGAACAGCCGTTCGCGGACGATCCCAACCCGAGCCTGTGCGACGCGACGCGCACCGTCTGCATCCCGAACCGGGTGCCGCAGATCCAGGTGCGCGAGATGGAATCGGTGCTCGCAGTGGGCAGCGGCCAGACGGTGATCCTGGGCGGCCTCATGCAGGACGACGTGCGCCGCACCCGCGAGCAGCTGCCGGGGGCGGACCGGCTCGATGCCGCGGGCGAGCTCCTGCGCTTCCGCGACGAGCGCGTCACCAAGACCGAGCTCGTGATCTTTCTCCGCCCCACCGTCGTCGCCCATCCCTCGCTCGAGAGCGACGAGCTCAAATTCTTCCAGCGCTTCCTGCCGCAACCCGAGCCCCCCTCGCCGCAACCCGAGAAAACCGGCGCCGCACGATGAGCCTGTTGATGAAGGCCTTGGAGAAGGCTGCCAAGGACCGGGGCGAGAACCGCGCTGAGCCAGTTGCCGCAGCCCCTGCCGCCTCCACCGCC
>DATLZE010000058.1:0-10300 GCA_035574195.1 Burkholderiales bacterium
CGGTTGCGGCGAGCTGCAGCGGCTGGTTGGGGCGATAGGAGTACTCGCCCTGCAGGGCGATTCCCGCCGGCCCCGAAGTGTTGAAGCTCGCGCCATAGAGCCGGATGTTGCGAGGATATTCGACGAAATAGTTGCCGGCTACCAGCGGCACCGCGGTCGGCACGCAGGGCGCCTGCCCCAGCGGATTGAACCCGAAGAGCACGTTGACGTTGATCAGCGTGCTGCCGGCGCCGCAAGTGGGCAGCCCGAGGGCGCTTCCCGGGGCCACGCTGACCGCGCCGCGCACGCCCGAGATGAGCGGGGCACGGCTGTGGTAGTTCACGAAATAGAAGCCGAATTCCGTGTTGTTGAGCTCGGGAACCAGCAACCGCAGCGCCCCGCCCCACTGATCGCTGTCGCCCGGGCCGCGGTCGAGCGAGCGCGGCGCCCAGGCCGAGCCCCCCAGCGCGAAGAGGCCCGTCGGGCCGTGCTGATCGTTGCGCCGCCCGAATCCGATGAAGGCGCGGTCGCCGTCGTCGCTGACGAAGTCGTTGGTGCTGAAATAGGACCCGCGCGGATCGAGCACGATGCGCCGGTGCTTGAACTGGTAGAAGGCCTCCACCGCCAGCCGGTCGCCGAGCTGCTGCGAGGCCCAGAGCATGGGCTGCGGCAGCAGCGCCTCGCGCAGCTCCGCGCCGGGGCTGCGCAGCCGCGCGAGGTCCAGCGGGTTGATCACGTTGATCCCGTTCGGGATGAACGTGCTCTCGCCCCAGCTCACCACCTGCTGGCCGAGCCGCGCGTTGAGGCGCCGCCCGCCCCCGCCAAATTCGCCGTAGACGAAGAGATCGAGCAGCTGCGCGTCGCGCGCGAGCCGGTCGTGGCCGCGCGGGCCGAAGCCGGCGACGGCGCTCACGGGCTGCTCGCTGTAGGCGAAGTCGTAGAAATACGTGCCGCGCGCGAACACGCCGGCGGAGCCCTGCTTCAGCTCCAGCTCGTGGGTCACCCGCAGCGGATTGGAAAAGAGCTTGTCCCTGCCGTAGTTGAGATCGCCGTCGTCCTCGTTGGGCGAGCGCGAAGTGCCACCGTTGGCGATGCCGATCAGCGCCGGGTCGCGGCCCTGCGCGCGCCAGGACCCGCCCAAGGTAACGGTGGTGTCGAAGCTGCCGATGACCTCGCCCGCCGGGTTCTTGATCTGGAAAGCACGAGCTGCCGGCGGCCACAGCACCGCAAGCGCCGCCGCGGCGGCGATGCCGAGCCGGAAGATGCAGGTATTCTTCATGCTCCTCCCTGAGATCGCTGCAGCAAGCAGTGTTCGAGCCCTCGGCCGCCGCGCAACTCGTCTTGTTACCGCCGGCCGATTCTACCGCAAGCCGCTCAATTCCTGAGCGGTTTCCCGGTCTTGAGCATGTGCTCGATCCTGGCCTGGGTCTTCTCGGTGGCGATGAGCTCCATGAAATGCCGGCGTTCGAGATCGAGCAGCCATGCCTCGTCCACCAGGCTTCCGCCCTCCACCTCGCCGCCGCACAACACGGTCGCGATCTTGGAGCCGATCAGATAGTCGTGCTCGGAGATGTGTCCGCCCTCGAGCAGGTTCACCATGAACGCCTTGAGGGTCGCGATCGCGCTGCGGCCCGCCACCGGGATCGCGTTGGGGCGCAACGGCGGCCGGTAGCCAGCCGCGGCGAGGGCGCGCAGCTCGGCTTTCGCGGCCTCCAGCAGCTCGAAACGGTTCATCACGATACGGTCGGCCGGGCGCAGATATCCGAGCTCGCGCGCGTGCTCGGCGCTCCTGCTCACCTCTGCCGTCGCCACCGCCTTGAAGTACTTCTGCAAGCAAGAGAACAGGTCGCCGCCCCGCGCCTCGGCCGCCGCGCGCAGCGCAAGCTCCTTGCAGCCGCCCCCCGCCGGCAGCAGCCCGACGCCCGCCTCGACCAGCCCGATGTAGCTCTCGAGGGTAGCCACCGCCCGGTCGCAGTGCATGATGAACTCGCAGCCGCCGCCCAGGGCGAGACCGTCCACCGCAGCCACCGTCGGCACCATGGAGTACTTGAGCGCCTGCGTGGTCGCCTGGAACTGCTCGACCAGCCGCTCCACCTCGGCGAGCCGCCCCGCCATCAGCTGGTCGGCAACCCCGAGGCTGCGCGCAGCTTTCAACGCGAACGATTCCGCCTCGCGCCTGATCTGCCGGAAGAGTTTCCCGAACGCGGAGGGCTGTGCGGGCCGCGAGCCCCCCGCCGGCGTTCGCTTGAGGTTCGCCCCCGCCGAGAACGGCGGCTCGGTCTGCCAGATGACGAGGCCCAGATAGCCGCGCTCGGCCTCCTCCAGCGCACGCAGCACACCCTCGAGCACCTCCTCGCCGATCGTGTGCATGCGGCTCTTGAAGCTCGCGATCGCGATGTCGTCGCCGGTGTGCCAGCACCGCACGCCGTCGGTCTCGAAGATGGTCTCCCCGTACCTCGCCTCCTCCCCCAGCATCCGGTCGGGAAAGGCCTGCCTGCGATAGACGGGCAGCGCGGAACGCGGCCGGTACGCGCGCGCCGCCGGCGAGAACGAGCCCTGGGGGCCGTGCACGCCGGTGCGTCCCGGCTCCATCGCCCACTCGGGCAGCGGCACGCCGGCCAGCGCTTCGCCGGCGGCGATGTCCTGCGCGATCCAGCCGGCGACACGCTGCCAGCCCGCCGCCTGCCAGATCTCGAAGGGCCCGCGCTCCCAGCCGAAGCCCCAGCGGAGCGCGAGGTCGAGATCGCGCGCGCTGTCCGCGATCGCGGCGAGATGCACCGCGCAGTAGTGCCATGTATCGCGGTAGATCGCCCACAGGAACCGGGCCTGCGGATGCTGCGAGGCGCGCAGCCCGGAGAAACGCGCTGCGACATCCTCGTTCTTGAGCAGGCGGACGACTTCCTCGTCCGCCTTGCCGTCGGCCGGGCGGTAGCTGCGCGTCGCGGGATCGAGCACGTGGATGTCGGCTCCGATCTTCTGGTACACCCCCCTGCGGGTCTTCTGCCCGAGCGCGCCCTGCTCGATCAGCTCCTTCAGCCACTGCGGCAACTCGTAGTGGCGGTGCCAAGGATCGTCCGCAAGCGTCTCCTTCATGGTGTTGACGACATGGGCGAAAGTATCGAGCCCGACCACGTCCGCGGTGCGGAAGGTGGCGCTCTTCGGGCGGCCGATCAGCGTGCCGGTCAGCGCGTCCACCACGTCGCAGCCGAGACCGAGCCGCTGCGCGTGATGCACGGTGGCGAGCATCGAGAACACGCCGATGCGGTTGGCGATGAAATTGGGCGTGTCCTTCGCGCGGATCACGCCCTTGCCGAGCGTGGTGACGAGGAATTTTTCGAGCTGGTCGAGTATCGCGGCGTCGGTCGTGGCCGCCGGCACCAGCTCGACGAGATGCATGTAGCGGGGAGGATTGAAGAAATGCACCCCGCAGAATCGCTTGCGGAGCGGCTCCGGAAGCGATTCCGAAAGCCTATTGACGGACAACCCGGAAGTATTGGTGGCGAGGACGGCGTGATCGGCGATGCAGGGAGCCACCTTGCGATAGAGCTCCACCTTGAGGTCCATCCGCTCGGCGATCGCCTCGATGACGAGGTCGCACTCCTTGAGCAGCTCGAGGTGCTGGTCATAGTTCGCCGGTCGAATAAAGCTCGCTTTCGACGAGGTCGAGAGCGGGCTGGGCTCGAGCTTCTTGAGGTTCTCGATCGCCTTCAGCACGTTGCCGTTGGGATCGCCCTCCCTGGCGGGAAGCTCGAAGAGGATGGCCGCGACGTTGGCGTTGACGAGGTGCGCGGCGATCTGCGCGCCCATGACGCCGGCGCCGAGCACCGCCGCCTGGCGCACGACGAAGGGAGAAGCTGACGGCATGAACTTCCCCACCTCCCTGGACCGGATGACGGATTCTAGCACGCGCTGCGCAGCCGGAACGGAGCGAGCCGCGTGCGCTGTGAGCGAGCGCTGCAGCGAGCCCGCGGTCACGGCCGCTGCGATACGGGGCGCGGCCGGCGGTTCTCATCCACCGCGACGTAGGTCAGCGTCGCCTCGGTGACTTTCACCACTTCATCGCGCTGCGGCTTGCGCTGCGCGTAGACCTCGACATAGACCGTGATCGAGGTGCGCCCCACGCGCACCACTTCGGCGTAGAGGCTCACGAGATCGCCCACGAAAACCGGCTGCTTGAAGACGAAGGAGTTGACCGCCACGGTGGCCACGCGCCCGCGCGCGAGCCGCACCGCGGCGACGCTGCCCGCGATGTCCACCTGCGCCATGATCCAGCCGCCGAAAATGTCCCCGTGCTGGTTGGCGTCGGCCGGCATGGGGACCACGCGCAGCGTCGGCTCCTTGCCGGCCGGGAGGGTCGTGATCGGGTGTGGCTCGCTCATGACATCCGGTAATGAAGCGCCGTGGTGACGAAGCCAGCGCCGCCTCTCGCCACTGCCTCGTCGCGCAGCCTCCTCGTTCTGCCACCGGGCCGCTGCCGGTCAGTGGCCGGCGTACATCCGGTCAATCTCCGCGTTGAATCGCTCCATCACCTGCGCACGCCTGAGCTTCAGGGTCGGCGTGAGCAGCCCGTTCTCGACGGTCCAGGGCTCCAGCACCGCCGCCGCGCGCCGCACCTGCGCATATCCCGGAAACGCCTTCATCTGGGCGGCGATGCGCGCGAGCAGCAGTTCCTCGACCCGCCTCGAGCGCAGCACCTCTGCCGAGGCGGCGTCGAGCCCGTTGCCAGCGGCGAGCTTCTTCCAGTGTTCGGCGTTGAGCACGGCGAGCACGCTGAGATATGGCCTCGCCTCGCCCACCAGCATCACCTGCTCGAACAGGGGATCGCGCGCGATCGCCGCCTCGACGTCACCCGGGGGCACCTTCTCGCCGTTGGAGAGCACGATGATTTCCTTCAGCCGCCCCGTGATGTAGACGTGCCCCTGCGCGTCCAGGCGCGCGGTGTCCCCCGAGTTGAGCCAGCCGTCGGGGCCGAGGATCGCGCGGGTCGCCTCCGGGTTGTTCCAGTAGCCCAGCATCACGTTCGGCCCCTTGATCATGAGCGCGCCGTTCTCTCCGATCCTCACCTCGACGCCCGGGATCGGCCGGCCCACGCTCGCAGGTACGTTGTCCTCGGGAACGTTGGCGCACACGACCGGGCTCGATTCGGTCATGCCGTAGCCCTGCAGCACCGTCAGTCCCAGCCCGAGAAACACCCGCGAGATCTCGGGCGGCAGCGCTGCGCCCCCGGAGATCGCGGCGCGCACGCGCCCGCCGAGCCGGGCCACGATCTTTTTGGCCACCAGCGCTTCGAGCACAGGCCACAGCAGGAAAGACGGCCTCCACGGGCCGCGTCCCTGCGCGTGCTCGAAGCGTGCGTAGCCCACCTCGACCGCGAGCTCGAAGAGCTTCTTCTTGAGCGCCGGGCCCGCATCGAGCGCTTCGCGGATGCGGCCGTAGACCCGCTCGTAGATGCGCGGCACCGAGATGAGCAGCGTCGGGCGCACCGTTTGCAGGTCCTCCGCGAGCAGCGGGATGCCGCGCGAGTACGCGGTGGTGGAACCCGTCATGATCGCGAGGTAGTAGCCGCAGGTGCGCTCGAGGGCGTGCGACAGCGGCAGGAAGGACAGGAACACATCCTCGTGGCCTGCCACCAGCACGCTGCAGCTGGCGGCGGCATTCGACAGGATATTGTGATGCGAGAGCATCACGCCCTTGGGGCGGCCGGTCGTGCCAGAGGTGTACACGATGGTGGCGAGCGCGTTCGGATCGCGCGGCAGATGGCGCGTCTCGCCTCCCTCGTCCGGCAGCCATTCGGCGAGCGGCCGCAGCCGCGGCTCCCCGCAATCCGGCACCGCACTGAGCGCGACGATGCGCGCGAGCCCGCCGAGCCGCTCCTTCACTTCGGCGAGTTGCCGCCACTGCTCGGCGCCTTCGATCAGCAGCACCTTGCAGCCCGCGTCGTCGAGGATGTAGCTGACGTTGTCCGGGCGGTCCTGCGTGTAGAGCGGCACCACCACGAGGCCCAACCCGAGCGCGGCTTGATCGTAGATCACCCACTCGGGGCAGTTCCTGAGCATCACCGCCACCCGGTCCCCGGGCGCCAGCCCCTCGCGCTCGAGCGCCGCCTGCCAGCGCGCGACCTGGCGGTCGATTTGAGCCCAGGTGTAATCGCGCCAGTTGCGGTGCGGCTCGTTGTAGGCGCGGTACGCGACGAGCTCCGGGGTGCGCCGGACGCGCTCGCGGAACAGCCCGTCGAGCGTGACCGCGGCCTCGACCGGAATCAGGTGACTTGCGGCTTGTCCCACAGCTCGGTCCAGAAGCAGGTCCGTGTGCACCAGCTCGTGCCGTATTCTGCCACGGTGGAGGCGAGGCGGACCCGGAACCGGCGCGCAGCGCAGCTCGATCGCGCGCCCGGCCGCCACCTCGTCATCGCGTCACCATCAAGTGGCGGGATTGGGCTGATGGCCGCGGCCCTCGATCTCCGGCCAGGCGGTGCGCCCGCGCAGCTCCTCGAAAGTGACCGGCTGCGTGCTCTGGTAGATCTCGGTCCGGCCGAGGTCTTTCGGAAAATCGTCCACCATGATCGCGCGGCGGCGCAAGATCTTCGCCCGCTGCATAGCGGCGCGCTCCTCCTGCGTGATCACGCCCTTCGCGGCCGCCTCCTCGACCATCTGGTCGGCGAAGGAGGCTGTGATCTCGCCGCGCTCGCGCGCCTTGCGGATCTTGGCGCCGACCGGCTCCGCCGCGATCACTGCCCGCAGCGCCGCCTCCAGTACCGCGATCGGCTCCTGCGGGTCGGCGGGCAGGTACATGCCGGCCGTCAGCCGAGCGCGCGCGGGGCCGGGCTCGAGCAGCAGCCCCGCCACTTCGTGGCCGAGTCGGTCGCGCGGCGGCGCGAACTCGCGGCCATAGGGATAGACGATGGGGAACACGACGCCGCGCATCACCCAGGCAACCCAGCGGTTGGGCAGGTTCGCGAACAGCCCGTAGAACGCCTCCTCGATGCGGGCGAGCGCATCCTCGACGCCCCAGCGCACCAGCGGCAGGTCCTCGGCCGGGCGGCCGTCGTCCTCGTAGCGCTTGAGCGCCGCCGAGGCGAGGTAGAGATTGGAAAGGATGTCGCCGAGCCGCGCCGAGAGCCGCTCGCGGCGCTTGAGCGAGCCGCCCAGCAGGAACATCGAGACGTCGGCCGCCCACGCGAAAGCCGCGGAGAGCCGCGTCAACTGCTGGTAATAGCGACGGGTGTGCCGGTCGCCGGGCGCGCGCGCGAGGCGCGCGCCCGTGAGCCCCATCCAGAACGCGCGCGCCTGGTTCGACGCGGTGAAGGCGAGATGCCCGAACAGCGCGGCATCGAAGTCGCGCAGCGCCTTTCCGCGGTCCGGCTCCCGCGCCGCGAGCATCTCCTTGAGCACGTAGGGATGGCACCGGATCGCGCCCTGGCCGAAGATGATCATCGAGCGGGTGAGGATGTTCGCCCCTTCCACCGTGATCGCGATCGGCGACTGCTGGTAGGCGCGCGCGAGGTAATTGTTCGGCCCCATGCAGATGCCCTTGCCGGCGTGCACGTCCATCGCGTCGTTGATCACCTGCCGGGCGCGCTCGGTCAGGTGGTATTTCACGATCGCCGAGACGACGGAGGGCTTCTCGCCGAGGTCGAGCGCGCCAGCGGTCATCACGCGCGCCGCGTCCATGAGGTAGGCGTTGCCGCCGATGCGCGCGATCGCCTCCTCCACGCCCTCGAAGCGGCCGATCGCGAGCCTGAACTGCTGGCGCACGCGCCCGTAGGCGCCGGTGGTAAGTGCGCTCATCTTGGCGGTCGCCACCGAGAGCGCGGGCAGCGAAATGGAGCGCCCGGCGGCCAGGCAGTTCATCAGCATCTTCCAGCCTTGCCCGGCGCAGGCCGCGCCGCCGATCACGTAGTCCATCGGCACGAATACGTCCTTCCCCCAGTTCGGGCCGTTCATGAACACGGCGTTGAGCGGCAGGTGCCGGCGCCCGATGTGCACGCCCGGCGTCGCGGTGGGAACGAGCGCGAGCGTGATGCCGATATCCTCCTCTCGTCCGAGAAGCCGGTCGGGATCGTAGAGCCGGAACGCGAGCCCGAGCAGCGTCGCGACCGGACCGAGCGTGATGTAGCGCTTCTCCCACGTGAGGCGGATGCCGAGCACCTCGCGCCTGCCTTCCCATTCGCCGCGGCACACGATGCCGAAGTCGGGAATGGCGCCAGCGTCCGACCCGGCCTCGGGGCTGGTCAGCGCGAAGCACGGGATCTCGAGACCTTTCGCGAGCCGCGGCAGATAGTGCTCTTTCTGCCGCTCGGTGCCGTAGTGCAGCAGCAGCTCGGCGGGCCCGAGCGAGTTCGGTACCATCACCGAGATCGCGACGGTGCTCGAGCGCGTGGCGAGCTTCATCACCACCTCGGAGTGCGCGAGCGAGGAGAAACCGAGGCCGCCGTAGCGCTTGGGGATGATCATGCCGAGGAAGCCCTGGTCTTTGATGAACTGCCAGACGGGCGGCGGCAAGTCGTGCAGCTCGTGCGTGATCTGCCAGTCATTGACCATCCGGCACAGCTCCTCCACCGGCCCCTCGAGGAACGCCCTCTCCTCCGCCGAGAGCGCCGGCTTCGGGTAGGCCAGGAGCTTGTTCCAGTCGGGAGCGCCGCCAAAGAGCTCGCCATCCCACCATACCGTGCCCGCCTCGATCGCCTCGCGCTCGGTCTCCGACATCGGGGGCAGGATCCGGCGGAAGAGCGCGAGCAGCGGCCGGCTCACCAGCGCGCGGCGCAGCGGCGTGGGGCCGAGAAGCAGCGCAGCGGCGGCGAGCGCGATCCACAACGCGGCGAGCAGCGGCCGCGGCCAGAGCGAAAAATAGGTCACGAGAGCGGCTCCGGCCGCAACCACGGCGATCCACGCAACGGCGGGCGCGCGGTGATAGGCGAGGATCCAGGCCGCCGCGACCGCGGCGAGCAGAACGAACAGGGTGGACATGGAAGCCCTCTTCTTTCCGGCGCGGCGGAAACGCGGGCTGCACTCATCGCGCCGCTTGCCAGTGCAGCATACACGCGCGGGTTCCACCCGGCAACGCCACATGCGCTTAACTTCCTGAACTCCTTGGAATTTTGCGCTCGGGGTGGCGCACGCCGGCGCGCCACGCTCGCTGCCGGGCGCGCCGATACAGAGAATTGGCGTTTGCTCCCGCGCGCTACGGTGGCCGCCCCCTCGGTCTCGCTCGCCAAAACGACCCGGCCGAGCCTCTTCGCCGCCATCCTGCGCGAGCGGTTGTTCCGCCGACTCGACGAGGCGCCGGGCGGCTCGGTCGTGTGGCTCTCCGGACCGCCTGGCTGCGGCAAGGCCATTCTCGCGGCGAGCTATCTCGAGCACCGGAAGCCGCCCTCGCTCTGGTATCAGATCGGCGAAGGCGACGGCGACGTCGCCTCGTTTTTCTACTATCTGGGGCTGGCGAGCGCGGAGCACGCCCGGCGCAAGTCGCCGGCGCTGCCGCAGCTCACGCCCGAGTACCACGCGGGGCTGCCCGCATTCACGCGCCGCCACTTCCAGGCGCTTCTCCAGCGCCTGGGATCCCCCTTCGCGCTCGTCTCGACGGCTACCACGAAGTCTCCGCGCAGTCGGCATTCCACGAGGTCATGCGCATCGCGCTGAGCGAGGTGCCGCCAGGCGTCTCGGCGATGTTGATCAGCCCCGCAGCGATCCTCCGGCGGCGATGGCGCGCCTGCGCGCGAACCGCGCGCTGGAAGTGCTCGGCCGGCGCGAGCTGCGGCTCGCGCAGGAGGAATCGAACGCGCTCGTGGCGCGGCGTGGCCACGAGCTCTGCCCGGAGGCGCTGGTGGGCCTCTACAACCGCACCCGGGGCTGGGCCGCGGGCCTGATCCTGATGCTCGAGCAGGCGCCGCTCCACGATTCCCCGCAGGCGCCCCTGATCTCTCCAATCCGGGCCTGGTGTCCGACTACCTCGCGGGCGAGGTCTTCCAGAGGGCCGACGCCCGCACGCGCGAGCTGCTGCTCGCCACCGCCTACCTGCCGCAGATGACGGCCAGTCCGGGCAGCAGCCGGACCCCAATCTGCGCCTCGCCGTCGGCCAGCGGGTGGCGCTCGGCAACGTGTGGCTCGGCGTGCCGGTCGTTGCCGCGCCACCGGCCGCTCTCCCCGGGCCTGCCGCGGGCGCCCCGCCGCCGGCGGCCCTCAACGTGCGGCTCTATCCGGCCAGCGATCTCGCCAGCCGGTCCGGGATCATCACCGGCCAGGTGTCGAATCACATGACTGGCAGGGGCCGCTTCACCTTCGTCTACCAGGGGGAGACGCTTTCGGGCGAGGCGGGCCCGCCT
>DATLZE010000059.1:0-8020 GCA_035574195.1 Burkholderiales bacterium
GACCACCTCGTCCACCGCCTTGTCAATGCCGCGCTTCAGATCCATCGGGTTCATGCCGGCGGCCACATACTTCATGCCCTCGGCCACGATCGCCTGCGCGAGCACGGTGGCCGTGGTGGTGCCGTCGCCCGCCACGTCCGAGGTCTTGGAGGCGACCTCCTTCAGCATCTGCGCCCCCATGTTCTCGAACTTGTCCTTGAGCTCGATCTCCTTTGCCACCGACACCCCGTCCTTGGTCACCGTCGGCGCCCCGAACGAGCGCTCGAGCACCACATTGCGCCCCTTCGGACCGAGCGTCACCTTCACCGCATCGGCCAGGATATTGGCGCCGGCGACGATCTTGCTGCGGGCGCTGTCGTGGAATTTCACTTCCTTCGCTGACATTGGATTTCTCCCGTTTCCGGAAACTCGTTCACTTGCCCTCGATCACGCCCATGATGTCCTCTTCGCGCATCACGAGCAGCTCTTCGCCCTGGACCTTCACCGTCTGCCCGGAATACTTCCCGAACAGCACCTTGTCACCGACCTTGATGTCGAGCGGGCGGACCTTACCGTCCTCCAGGATCCTGCCCTTGCCCACCGCCACCACCTCGCCCTGGTCGGGCTTCTCGGCCGCGGTGTCGGGAATCACGATACCGGAGGCGGTCTTGCGCTCCTCCTCCAGCCGCTTGACGATCACGCGGTCATGCAATGGACGAATCTTCACGTTCGGTCTCCACTGGATTGTTGAAAAAGGATGAGAGCGCGTTTAGCACTCTACTCGATCGAGTGCTAATAATATCCGTAAGTGGGCGCGGCGACAACGACTTCCGGCTCGACGGAAGGCGTGCCGAGTTAGTTAGCGCTTGCTAACCTAGCTATCGAGGTGGCGGGACCGCTCGGCTGGGATGCCGAAGCGGTAGACAGTCCTGCGGTGGCCGTCGCAGCGCGGCGGGATCGGACGGTGCGGGCAGGGCGGGGGGCGGCGCCCCTCGGGGGTGAGCGTGGCGTCGTTCGCATACTCGGCCCAGATGCCGCCCGAGACGGGCCGGAACATCCACATGAGATAGCCGCGCCTTGCGGCGAGCTGGAGCAGCTCGTCGGCGTCCGGCGCATCGGCCACCACCATCTGGTTGCCGTTCACGCCGAAGGGAAACGCGCCGAACGCCTGCAGGCATTCGAGCGCCTCCGTCGAGGAGGCACCGGGCCGCATGCACCCCGGGCGCTCGGCGCGCCGCACGTCCCATGCGCCGAGCTCCCACGCCGCCTCCATCGCGGCGCAGTCCACCGCGACGAGATCGCCCCAGCGCTCGTTCAATTGCAGCGCGGAACTCGGCACCGGCGTGTAGCACACGGCTTCGGCGCTCTCCTCGCCCGAGAGCCGCTCCTTGATGAAGCCGTGCCAGTGCAAGGTGAGGATCACCGGCGTGTCGGGGCAGGGCACCGCGGCGAGCGTGATGCCGAAGAGCGGAAGCCCGGTCGCCGAAATCTGGTCCTCGATGCGCTCCAGTATCTGCATAAGCGGAAGGTCTGTGCCGGGGTGCTAAACTCCCCCCGAAAAAGTCTCCGCCTAGAATGTTTAAGGCCTCTTCTTCCAAAATGCAAACCAGCACTCGCAACGATCTGCTGCTAAAACGCAGTCTCGCCGCGGTCTGGCACCCTTGCACCCAGATGAAGGAGCACGAGTGGCTGCCGCTCGTGCCGGTGGCGCGGGGGCAGGGTTGCTGGCTCTACGACTACGAGGGCCGGCGCTATCTCGACGCCATCAGCTCCTGGTGGGTGAACCTCTTCGGCCATTGCAACCCGCGGATCAACGCCGCGCTGGCCGGGCAGCTCGAGCGCCTCGAGCATGTGCTCGCCGCAGGCTTCACCCACGAGCCGGTGATCGAGCTCTCCGAGCGGCTCGCGCGCGCGACGGGAGGCGCGCTCGGCCATTGCTTCTACGCCTCCGACGGTGCCTGCGCGGTCGAGATCGCGCTCAAGATGAGCTACCACTGCTGGCACAACCTCGGCCGGCCGGAGAAGCGCCGCTTCGTGGGGCTTGCGGGCGGCTACCACGGCGAGACGCTCGGCGCGCTCGCGCTGACCGACGTCGCGCTCTTCAAGGAAACCTACGCGCCGCTCACGCTTGCGGCGCACCACGTGGCGAGCCCCGACTGGCGGCTCGCGCAGCCGGGCGAGTCGGCGCGCGAGTATGCCGTGCGCGCGGCCGCCGACCTCGAGCGCCACCTCGAGCGCCACCATGCCGAGACCGCCGCCCTGATCGTGGAGCCCCTGGTGCAAGGCGCGGTCGGCATGGCGATGCACGATCCCGAATACCTGCGGCGCGCGCGCGCACTCTGCGACCGGTTCGAGGTGCATCTCATCGCCGACGAGATCATGACCGGGTTCGGGCGCACCGGCAGCTTCTTCGCGTACCAGCAGGCTGGCATCGTCCCGGATTTCCTGTGCCTGTCGAAGGGCATCACCGGAGGCTATCTGCCGCTCTCCGTGGTGATGACGCGCGAGGCGATCTATCAGGCGTTCTACGACGAGCAGCTCGCGCGTGGCTTCCTGCATTCGCACTCCTATAGTGCCAATCCCCTCGCCTGCCGCGCGGCGCTCGCCACCCTCGAACTCTTCGAGGAGGGAAACGTCATCGAGGCGAACCGCACGAAGGGCGCGCAGCTCACCGAGGCTGCGCGCGCGATCGCCCGGCACCCGCGAGTCGCGAACTTCCGCAACACCGGCATGATCTGGGCGTTCGAGGTCGAGACGCACGATCCCTGCTTCGCGCGCCGCTTTCACGCCGCGGCGCTCGAGCGGGAGCTGCTGCTGCGCCCGCTCGGCCGCACGGTCTATTTCATGCCGCCCTACGTGATCGGGGAGGAGGAGATCGCGTTGCTCGCAGCGCGCACTCTCGAGTGCCTGGAGGCGGTGTCGAAAACCGATTGAAACGGCGCGGCGGGGTTTCCCCTTCGGCCGGCGGAGTGCCGACTGCGGCGTGTGGCTGGGGCATAATTTCGGCATGCGCGCATTGCTGCTCGCCGCCTGCCTGATCGCTCTGCGGGCGCCGCCCGATGCGCTCGCCCAGAGCGCAGCGCTCCCCGCGCCGGTGGCGCGCGCGCTCGCAGCAGCCGGTATCCCGGAGGCCGCGACCGCGATCTACGTGCACGAGGTCGGCGCCGCGCGCCCGCTCCTCGCGCTGGGGGCGGAGCGCGCGCTCAATCCCGCCTCCACGATCAAGGTGCTCACCACCTACGCAGCGCTCGAGCTGCTGGGACCCGCCTATACCTGGAGGACCGAGGCCTACGCTGCGGGCACGCTGCGCGAGGAGGTGCTCGCGGGCGATCTGGTGCTGAAAGGTTCGGGCGACCCCAAGCTGACGCTCGAGAACTTCTGGCTGCTGCTCCGGAGTCTGCGCGCGCGAGGGTTGCGCGAGATCCGCGGCGACCTGGTGCTCGACCGCAGCCACTTCGCCGCCGAGGAGCACGATCCGGCGCGCTTCGACGGCGATCCCACGCGCCCATACAACACCGGCCCGGACGCACTGCTCGTCAACTTCAAGGCGGTGCAGCTCGCTTTCGTCCCCGATCTCGAAGCGCGCGCGGTGCGCATCCTCGCCGAGCCCCGGTTGCAGGAAGTGCAGATCGTCAACAACCTCGCGCTCGACGCCTCGGGTGCGTGCGGCGACTGGGTCGGAAAATTGAAGCTCGACGCGAGCGCGGGGCCGGCGGCGGCGCGGCTCGCCTTCGGCGGCACCTACGCGGCGGCCTGCGGCGAGCGCATCCGCAACTACAGCGTGCTCGGCCACGTCACCTACGCGGGCGCGCTCTTCCGCGAGCTGTGGCGCGAGCTCGGCGGCGCCTTCAGCGGCACGGTACGCGAGGGCGCGGCAAGCCCAAGCGCGCGGCTGATCGCCGCGGTCTCCTCGCCCGCGCTCGCCGAGATCGTGCGCGACATCAACAAGCACTCCAACAACGTGATGGCGCGCCAGCTCTACCTCACGCTGGGCGCCGCGGGCGAAGGGCCGCCCGCCACGGGCGCGAAAGCCGAGCGCACCCTGCGGCGCTGGCTCGCAGCCAAAGGGCTCGTCTTTCCGGAGCTCGTGCTCGAGAACGGCTCGGGACTCTCGCGCATCGAGCGCATCAGCGCGCGAAGCCTGGGGCAGCTCCTGCTCGCCGCGTTCGCGAGCCCGGTGATGCCCGAGCTCATCGCCTCGCTGCCGCTGGTCGCGGTGGACGGCACCATGAAGAAGCGCCTTGCGGGAGCGGAGGTCGCGGGCCAGGCACATATCAAGACCGGCTCGCTCGCAGGCGTGCGCTCGATGGCGGGCTACGTGCTCGACGCGCAGGGCCGGCGCGTGGCGGTAGTGCTGATCGTCAACCATCCGAACGCGACGAACGCGAGCGTGCAGCCGGTGCAGGACGCGCTGCTCAAGTGGGTCTACAACCGCTAGGATTTTGTCGGGCTGAAGGTCCGACAAAATCCTGAACTGAATAAATCCTTCACCCGACCAGCGAGTGGCGGTGCCTCGCAGGTATGTCGAAGACATACGACGAAAGTAGTAGGCGACCCAGCTTTCTCGCAGTTGCGCGAACGCAACATATACACTGGACTGCGCTTTCTAATCCTTGCGTCCACCTCCCACCGCTTATACAGTGCGCTTGCGTCCAACTAGCCTTTCTTCGAAAGGGGATTTCATGATCATCAACAAACGCAAACACACTGTACTTGCAACGATGATTGCGCTCGGGTTTGGCATCTCGCCGGCGGCCAGCGCTCAGACGGCCGGATTTTACGCCGAGGGTGGAATCGGAGTCAGAGCGGCCTCAACGAAGGTTACAATCACCGATCCTCCGGACAGCTTAAGCCTCGATGCCGGTAAGTCGACAATGCTCGGGTCGTTAGGACTGGGCTGGCGTTGGGAGAGCGGCAATTCGGTGCTCGGCACCGGGGTGTTCGGGAACCTCGCCGGGAAAAATGCCGGACAAATTGACGTGAGTGTGGGAGGTGTAGCCGCCACAGCGAAACTTGAACAGAAGGGCCACTGGGGCATTGGCGTGGAAGCGGGTTGGAAACTTGCTCCCACCACGACGCTTTACGGTAAGCTGGCGTGGCACCGTGCCAAGTTCCGAGCTTCCGTGGATGGTGACTCCATAAGCAACAACCACACGGGCGTTGGATTGGGTGTGGGTTTGAGGCACATGTTCGCAAAAAACTCATACGTATTCGCCGAGTGGCAGCAGGTGAACTTCAACGATAAGACCCGCGACATCGGTGGTGGGGCGACAGTCAAGATCGACCCGAGAAATACGATCGGCCTGGTTGGTGTAGGCTGGAACTTCTGACACCCCCCAGTTTCCGTTCATGAAAAAGCCGGCTAAACCCGGCTTTTTTGTTTCTTAAGATCAGTCGGAAAACTCGCCGTTCCAGAGAGCGTCGAGGAACTGGCGGAAAGGAAGAATCGTGATTCTCTCCACCTGTCGGCGCCGCGGTTCCAGGCTCGCGCATAGGTAGCGCTTCAGCCTCTTTTCCTCGGCCAGCGCCCGCAGCGACTTCAGGTCTTGAGGCGACACGTTGTTCTTGGCCTTGACCTCTATGGCAGTATGTTCGCCGAGAATGAAGCCCACCTCGAAACCGGAGGTTGACCGCCGTAGTTAACGGGTTCCCCGGACACGTAGTCGCAGCACGAGATCCATCGTCAGCCATGGCGACGAATGTCATGACAAATGACGACAGATTCGTCAACCGTGCGATCACCCGCCTTGCGTGCCGTGGAGCGGCCGGGCGCCGGCACGCTTTTTACCGAGTATCATAGCCCCAACTCGCTCCAGAGCTGATCCACCCGGCGCTTCACCTCCTCGCTCATCGCGATCGGCTCGCCCCAGCGCCGGCCGGTCTCGCCCGGCCACTTGTGGGTGGCGTCAATGCCCATCTTCGAGCCCAGTCCCGGCACCGGGCTCGCGAAGTCGAGCGCGTCAATCGGTGTGTGCTCGGTGATCACGGTGTCGCGCCGCGGGTCCACGCGCGTGGCGAGCGCCCACATCACCTCCTTCCAGTCGCGCACGTTCACATCCGCGTCGGTCACGATCACGAACTTGGTGTAGAGGAACTGCCGCAAGAAGCTCCAGATGCCGAACATCACGCGCTTGGCGTGCCCGGGATACTGCTTTCTCATGCTCACGCAAGCGATGCGGTAGGAACAGCCCTCGGGCGGTAGATAGAAGTCCACGACCTCGGGAAACTGGCGCGCGAGGATCGGCACGAACACCTCGTTCAACGCCGCCCCGAGCATCGCCGGCTCGTCGGGCGGCTTGCCGGTATAGGTCGAATGGTAGATCGGGTCGCGGCGCATGGTGATGCGCTCGATCGTCAACACCGGATAGCGCTCCGGCTCGTTGTAATAGCCGGTGTGGTCGCCGAACGGCCCTTCGAGCGCGGTGTCGCCGGGGCGGATGAAGCCCTCGAGCACGATCTCGGAGGCGGCTGGCACCCGCAGCTCGTGGCTGAGGCACTTCACGATCTCGGTCCGGCCCCCGCGCAGCAGCCCCGCGAACTGGTACTCGGAGAGAGTATCGGGCACGGGTGTGACCGCCGCGAGGATCGTGGCCGGGTCCGCGCCGAGCGCCACCGCCACCGGAAACGGCTCCCGCGGGCGCGCGAGACAGTGATCGCGGTAGTCGAGCGCGCCGCCCCGCGCGCCGAGCCAGCGCACGATCACGCGGTTTCGCGCGATCACCTGCTGGCGGTAGATGCCGAGGTTCTGGCGCGGCTTCTCGGGGCCGCGCGTCACCGTGAGCCCCCAGGTGATGAGAGGGGCGGCGTCCCCCGGCCAGCAGGTCTGCACCGGTAGCCGCGCAAGATCCACCTCGGCGCCGTCCCACACCACCTCCTGGCAGGGGGCGCGCCCGACCTCGCGCGGCGCCATCGCGAGCACCTGCCGCACGAGCGGCAGCTTCTCCCACGCGTCCTTCAGGCCCCTCGGCGGCTCGGGCTCCTTGAGCGTGGCGAGGAGCCGTCCGATCTCGCGCAGCGCCGCGCCCGGGTCTTGCGCATCCACGCCCATGCCGAGCGCGACGCGGCGCACCGTGCCGAACAGGTTGCCGAGCACCGGCATCGCGTGCCCCCTGGGCTTCTCGAAGAGCAGCGCCGGGCCGCCGCCTTTGAGCACGCGGTCGCAGATTTCGGTGATCTCGAGCCGGGGGTCCACCTCGACCCCTACGCGCTTCAACTCGCCCCGCGCCTGGAGCTGCGAGAGAAAATCGCGCAGGTCCCGATAGGCCATGGCAGCGCTCACAGAGGCGGGCGGGCGCGCCATTGCAGGTCGGCCGCGAGGCCGGCGAACACCACGAGCCCCACCCAGTTGTTGTTGAGGAAAGCCCGGAAGCAGCCTTCGCGGGTGCGCCCGCGGATCAGGCGGTACTGGTGGAGCGCGAGCGCGCCGGCCGCGGCGAGCCCCGCGTAATAGAGGAGCCCGAGCGCCTGCCACGCGCCGACCGCGGCCATGATCGCGAGAAACAGGCCGTGCGCCACCATCACCCCCGCGACGTCGTAGCGGCCGAGCACGATGGCCGAGGAGTGCAGCCCGAGCTTCACGTCGTCGTCGCGGTCCACCATCGCGTACTCGGTGTCGTAGGCGATCGCCCAGCACACGTTGGCGGCGAGCATCGCCCAGGCGACCGGAGGCACCGCGCCGAGCTGGGCGGCGTAGGCCATGGGGATCGAGAAGCCGAAGGCCACGCCGAGCCAGGCTTGGGGAAACCAGAAGAAGCGCTTGAGGAAGGGGTAGATCAGCGCGAGCGCGAGCGCGGCGAAGGACAGCATCACGGTCAAGCGGTTCAACTGCAGCACCAGCGCGAAGGCGGCCGCGAGCAGCGCCGCCGCCAGCGCGAGCGCCTCGGCGGGGCTCACCACCCGCGCGGCGAGCGGGCGCTCGCGAGTGCGCTCGACGAAGGGATCGAAGTTGCGGTCGGCGAAATCGTTCACCACGCAACCCGCGCTGCGCATGAGCACCACGCCGAGCACGAAGACGAGCAGAACGAAGGGCTCGGGGAAGCCG
>DATLZE010000060.1:0-2513 GCA_035574195.1 Burkholderiales bacterium
GTGGGCTATCTCTCCTGGGGCTTTCACCGCCACGCCACCGCGCACCTGGCCGCGGAGCTCTTCGAGCTGCACGATCGCGCCCGATTCGAAATCACCGCCTACGACTGCGGGCCGGAGGACGGCAGCGGCGTGCGCAGCCGCATCCGCCGCTCGTGCGAGCGCTTCGTGGACATCTCGCGCGCATCCCACTTCGAGGCCGCGCGCCTGATCCACGGCACAGGCACCGACATCCTGGTGGATCTCACCGGCTACACGCTGGGCGGGCGGCCGCAGATTCTCGCGCTGCGCCCGGCGCCGGTGCAGGTGAGCTGGCTCGGCTATCCCGGAACGCTCGGCGCCGACTGGGTGGACTACCTCGTCGCCGACCCCGTCGTCATTGCCCCGGGGGAGGAGCGTTTTTACGCCGAGCGCGTGCTGCGGCTGCCGCACTGCTACCAGGTCAACGACCGGCGGCGCGAGGTGGCCGAACGCACCCCGAGCCGCGAGGAGGCGGGGCTCCCTGCCGAAGGCTTCGTCTTCTGCTGCTTCAACCAGGCGTACAAGATCACCCCGGAGATGTTCTCGCTGTGGATGCGCGTGCTCGCCGCGGTGCCGGGGTCCGTTCTCTGGCTCGCCGAGCCCAATGCCTGGGCCCCGGACAACCTGCGCCGCGAGGCGCAGGCCCGCGGCATCGCCCCCGAGCGCCTGGTCTTCGCTCCGCGCCGGCCGCTCGCGGAATACCTCGTGCAGTACCGGCTCGCCGACCTCGCGCTCGACACCTTTCCCTATACGTCGCACACGACCGCGAGCGATGCGCTGTGGATGGGCTGCCCGATCGTCACTTGCCCGGGCGAGACTTTCGCGTCGCGCGTGGCGGCGAGCATCCTGCGCGCGGCGGAGCTGCCGGAGCTCGTCGCCGGCTCGTTCGAGGACTACGAGCGGCTGGCGGTCGGGCTCGCCACCGCACCGGGCAGGCTCGCCGCGCTGCGCTCGCGGCTGCGCGAGCGCCGCGCGTCCTGCCCGCTCTTCGACACGCCGCGCTTGGTGCGCGAGCTGGAGGGCCTCTACGAGCGGATGTTCGAGGCGTATCTCGCGGGAGAGGCGGCGGCTTCGTGATCCCGCGATCCGCCGGCCCGGCCGGCGGACACCGGAGGAATAGGAGGAGGCGCATGGCTGTTTACCGAGACGAGGATGACATCGGCCACCACGACCGGATCGCGCAGCTCATTCCGCGGCTCAGGCGCTACGCGCGCGCGTTGACCGGCGAGCGCGACGCGGCCGACGATCTGGTGCAGGACACGCTGGAGCGGGCGCTCTCGCGCTTTCACCTGTGGCGCCGCGGCAGCGATCTGCGGGCGTGGCTGTTCACCATCATGCACAACGTGTACGTCAACCAGCTGCGCTCGAGCCGGCGGCACCCGCTCGAGCCGCTCGCCGACGGGCTCGCCGAGGACGAGCTGCGGGCGCGCGAGCCGGACTGGCTCGAGTTGAGGGATCTCGAAGGGGCGCTCGCGCGGCTCGCTCCCGAGCAGCGCGCGGTGGTGCTGCTGGTGGGGCTGGAGCAGTTCACCTACGAGGAAGCGGCGCGCGTGCTCGGCATCCCGATCGGAACGGTCATGTCGCGCCTGGCGCGGGGGCGCGAGCGCCTGCGCGCGATCCTCGCCGGCGAGGCGGGAGTGTCGGTGTTGAAGAGGGTGAAATGAGCGGGGATCCGATCACCGAGGCCGATTTGCACGCCTACGTGGACGGGCGGCTGCCGCCGGCGCGCGCCGCGGAGGTAGAGGCTTATCTCGCGAGCCGCCCGGAGGAGGCGGCGCGCGTGGCGGCTTACCGCGAACAGATCCTGGCGCTGCACCGCCAGTACGATGCGGTGCTCGAAGAGCCCGTGCCCGAGCACCTCGCGCGCGTGCGCGCACCGCAGTGGGCGCGGCGCGCGTTGCGCTACGGCGCGGCCGCCGCCTGGATCGCGCTGGGCGGGGCGCTCGGCTGGCAGCTCCATGCCTACTTTGCTGGCTCCGAACGCACGGAATCCGCGAACTGGGCACGGCGCGCGGCGATCGCGCATGCGGTCTACAGCCCCGAAGTGCGCCACCCGGTCGAGGTGACCGCCGCCGAGGAGGCACACCTCGTGCGCTGGCTCTCCAAGCGGCTCGGCGCGCCGCTCAAGGTGCCCCAGCTCGGGGCCGTGGGATACGAGCTGGTGGGCGGCAGGCTGCTGCCGGGGGAGCGCGGGCCGGTGGCGCAGTTCATGTACCAGGACGCGCGGGGCCGCCGCCTCACGCTCTACGTCCGCGTCAATCCCGACGACAGCCGCGAGACCGCGTTCCGCTACGCGCAGGAGCACGGCGTCGGCGTGTTCTACTGGCTCGACCGCAAGCTCGGCTACGCGCTCTCGGGCGAGGTGGACAAGCAGGAGCTTTTGAGCGTGGCGACCGCGGTCTACCAGCAGCTCAATCCGTGAGCGGCCCGCGCGCCCGGCCGCGCCGGCCGGTGCGCGCGAGTGGCGGCGGGCGCGCGCCGTCCCGGCTTGCGCC
>DATLZE010000061.1:0-7217 GCA_035574195.1 Burkholderiales bacterium
CCCGCCCCGCCTCCTTCTGCGGCGTGTTCGGCTACCGACCCAGTTACGGCGACCTGCGCACCGGGGGAGTGATGGAGTCCTCGGGATCGCTCGATACGCTCGGCATTCTCGCGCGCTCGGTGGAAGACGTCGCGCTCTACCGCGACGTGCTGCTCGGAATCGAGCCCGAGCCGCTTCCCGAGGACATCGCCTCCCCGCGCATCGGATTCTGCAGGCCCTACTTCTGGGACCGGCTCGAGCCGGCGACGCAGGCGTTGCTCGAGCAGGCTGCGCGACGCCTCGCGCGTGCGGGAGCGAAGCTCGCAGAGGTCACGCTCGCTGCAGCGGACTATGCGGTGCTCGAGGAAGCGCATCGCTGGATCTCGGGATTCGAGATGGCGCGCAACCTCGCCTGGGAAATCGCGCACCACTGGGAGCGGATCAGCGAGGGTCTGCGCGAGGGACGGCTCAAGGACGGGCTGGCGTGCAGCTACCAGCGTTATTGCGAGATGCGCGAGCGGGTCGAGCACTGCCGCACGCTGGTCGCCCCGGTGCTGGCGCGTTACGATGCGCTGCTCGCGCCCGCAGCGGTGGGGGAGGCACCCCCCGGCACGCACCCGGTCCCGCATCCGTACGTGTACATGATCTGGACCACGATGCACGTGCCCTCGATCGCGCTGCCCGTGTTTCGCGGCCCGAACGGTCTTCCGGTCGGCGCCCAGCTCGTCGGCAGGCGCTCCCAGGACCGCCGGCTTCTCGCCGTGGCGCGCTGGGCCTATCGGGTCTTGCGGCAAGATTGAAGTCTTGCTGTGCCGCCAACGCAAAGAGGAGAGAAACGATGAAGGCTGCCATATACGCACTCGGTGCCGCCGTGCTCGCGCTGGCCGGCGCAGGCGCTGCTGCCCAGAGCTATCCCACGAAGCCGATCCGCGTGATCGTCCCCTTTCCCGCGGGCGAATCCATCGACGCGACCGCGCGCCTGATCGCGCAGCGCTGGCAGGCCGCGCTCGGCCAGCAGATGGTGATCGACAATCGCGGCGGTGCGGGCGGCACCATCGGCACGGAGCTGGTGGCGAAGGCGACGCCGGACGGCTACACGATCTCCTACGGCAACCTGGGGCCGCTGTCAATCGGCCCCAATCTCTACCAGAAGCTCGGCTACGATCTGTTTCGGGATCTCGCGCCGGTGTCGCAGGCAACGAGCCTGCCGTTCGTGCTGTTCGGCAGCACGACACTGCCCGCCCCCGGCATCCAGGAGCTGATCGCCTACGCCAAGTCGCGTCCCGGCGAGCTCAACTACGGCTCGACCGGAATCGGCTCGGGACTTCATCTGATGGGAGAGTTGTTCAAGCTCACCGCAGGCGTGAACATCGTGCACGTGCCTTTCAAGGGCGTGGCGCAGGCGCTACCCGAGATCGCGGCGGGGCGGTTGCACCTCGCCTTCAACACCATTCCCGCCTTCCTGCCGCACGTCAAGGCGGGCCGGCTGCGGGCCTATGTGATCACCGCCCCGAGGCGCTCCTCGCTTCTGCCCGAGGTGCCCGCGTGCACCGAGGTCGGGCTCGCGGGCCTCGATGCTTCGGCCTGGCACGGAGTGGTCGCTCCGGCCGGCACTCCGAGAGAAATTGTGGCCAGGTTGCAACGGACATTGGCGCAGACGCTCGCCGATCCGGAGGTAAAGAACCAGCTCGCGGCGGTCGGCGCCGAGCCCGTGGGCAGCACACCCGAAGAGTTCGCGAAATTCATGCGCGCCGAATCCGCCAGGTGGGCGCGCGTCATCAAGGCGGGCGGCGTCAAGGTCGAATAAAAACGGGTGCGGGAAGCGGGCGCCGGACGGCCCCATTTCCGCCCGGCCGCGGGCGCTGCCCGCTCTTGCGGCCCGCGCATCAGACCCGGCCGCGGCCGTGGCCGGCGTGATGCATGCCTCCGCGCCCGCGTGGCGCGAGCAGCTCGTCGGCGATCTGCCGCTGCTCGGGCGAGAGCGCCGCGTAGAGCGGTTTCAGCGCGGCGAGCGTCTCGCTGATGCGGGCGGAGGCGAGCGTCGCCATCGCCTGGCGCCGCTCCAGCCGCTCGACCGCGCTCGGGCGCGCGCGAGGCTGGCGCTCGGTCGGCTGCGCGCGCATCTGCTCGATGCGGCCGGCGGCCTCGCGCGCGTGCTTGCGCAGCACCTCGGCGTAGGCGTTCCATTGCGGCTCCTGCTCGGGCGTGATCTTGAGCGCGGTCTTGAGGTAGGCGAGCCGCGCCTCGATGCGCTCGACCGGGGAGCGGAAGGCGCGCGGCGCCTCCTGCTGCCGGTGCGCGAAATGCTGCCCCGGCGCTGCGCTATCTTCGGCGCCCTGGGCGAGCGAGAGCGGTGCTGCCGTCGCGAGCCCCGCGGATGCCAGTGCGGCCACAATCAGCTTGTTCATCGTTTTGCCTCCGTAAAGCAGGTTCTCTCAGGAATCGTCCGCCCCTTTCGCCACAGGGGCTCACGGGCTCAGACCGCCACCATACTTCCTCGTTCGCGGCGAGGTTGTAACCGATTGTAAGGCGGCGGCTCGCGGGAGGCGGGAAGCGGCGCGCGCAATTTTCGATTCCCGCGCGGGAATGGTAGATTCGAGGTTGCGAGGAGGAGACGACGATGGCAACCCGGAGCAAAGCCGGGAGCACGGCAGCCGTGCTGCTCGCCTGGATCGTGCTGTTGTGGCCGCAGCCGTCGCGCGCACAAGATGCCGCAAGCCCCGGCTTCGCCGAGGAGCAGGCGAAACTGGAGGAGATCTACCGGAGCCGGGGGCGGGAAGTCCCCAGGGGTTATGTCGTGGACCGCTCGCTCGAGGCGTACACCGGGATGCTGCCCGCCGAGTTCGACCGCGCGCTCGCGGAGCTCGGCCCGCAGGACCGCTGGCTCGACATCGGGGCAGGAGAAGGGCAGGCGATCCTGGATTACTATACGTCCCGCTACGACAGGCTGCATCCCGAAGGGCGCAAGCGGCGCGGCAAGAAGGCGAAATCGGTCGCGATCTCGATCGAGGACAGGCGCACACCGCGGTGGCACAAGGCGGCTGCAGCCCTCGAGCGCGGCAAGGTGCAGTACCTGCACGGCAAGCGCCTGCGGGAGCACGCGCCGGAGGCCCTCGGCCGGTTCCGGCTCATCACCGACGTGATGGGCGGCTTCACCTACGCGCTCGACCTCTCCCGCTTCGTGCAGCGCGTGATGGATCTCCTCGAGCCGGACGGCAGCTTCTTCACCGTCCTTCAGGACGTGGAAGTGGAGCAGCAAACGAACCTGCCCTTCTACGATGGCTATCCGTTCTCGACCGAGATCGAGAACCCGGGCGGCCCGAAGGTGACGATTTGCTCGTGGTTGAAGCGCATCACTTGCGCCGAAGTGCGCTGCGAGCCGAAGGAGGACTGGATTCCGCCGATGGAGGCTTATCACGTCCGCAAGGTTTGCGAGAGCGCGACCGTTCCGCCGCTGGTGCCTGTCGAGTTCGCGGCGGGAACGCCGCCACTGCGGGGATACCGGCTCGCCGATGCGCCGCGCGGGCCGCTGCCCCAGGAGAGCGCGAGCGCCGGGCAGCGCTGAATTTCCCGCTCAGTCCTGCGGGCGGAAGACCAGGAAGTACTGGTAGGGCAGGAATGTGTGCTCCGCGGCGAGCGTGTAGCCGGCGCGCGCGAGCTCGCGCCGGACGGTCGCATCCGGGATACGCGCGCTCTTCGGCGGCCCGACCGGGGACTCCGGCGTGTAGTCGATAATCGCGAGCCGCCCGCCGGGCTTGAGCGAGTCGCGGAGCGCGCGGAAATAGCGCTCGCGCGCGGGGAGGTGGTGGTAGGTGTTGACCACGATCACCAGATCGACCGGCGCGGGAAGCCGCGGGTCGTCGGCCGCCGCCAGCTGTACGGCGAGGTTCGCGAGACCCTCGCGCCGCGCGCGCTGCTCGAGGTAGCGCACCATGTCCGGCTCCGCGTCCACGCCGAGGACGCGGCCCTGCGGCACGGCGCGCGCGAGCCGCACCGCAAAATAGCCGGTGCCCGCGCCGATGTCGGCCACCGTCGCATCCGGTGCGAGTGCGAGCGCCCGGATCACCTCCTGCGGCCTCTGCCACTCGTCGCGCGCGGGATCGTCGAAGATCTGCGCCCATTTTTCCGCGTCGCGGAATCGGTGCTGATGGTGATCCGCGGCCTGCGCGGGCGCGCAAGCCGCGCCGAGCGCGGCCAGCGCGAGCGCCGCGGCGCGCAGAAAAATGGAGAATTCTTTCATCACGTTGCGTTCTTTTCGGGCGTAGCGTCCATCCACCGCGCAGCGCGGCGCGCATGCGCGCCGGAGACTCCGCTTATACTATCCCTGCTGCTTCCGAGCGCAACGAACGGGAGGTGCCATGGGCGAAGCGCCCGAGAAGGAATCCGATCGCGAGCCCGATCCGAAGAGCGGGAAGGAGCGAGCCCGGAGGGCGGAGGAGGAGCGCAAGCGCGACGAAGAAGACATCCGCCGCGCCGTTGACGACGGGATGCAGGATCTGAGGGTCAGGAAGCCTGGATAGGCAGCGGGTATCACGAGCCGCCGTCTCGCCGAGCGCCCCGTTGCGTCACGGCAACTGGATCTTGCCGCCGCCCGGAAAGCCCCCGGGGCCCATGCCGCCGAGCCCGCCCATGCCGCCCTGGGGCACGACGATGGAAGAGGCGGCCTGGCGCCGCAGCTCCTGCAGGTCGCGCATGGTGCGCTCGACCGCCTCCTTCGCCGCCGCCGCGAACTTGCCGACCGCCTCCTCCAGCGACTTCGCCTCGATTTCGAAGTTGATGGGGAGCGTGCCGACGGAGGTGAGGAGCTGGGCCTCGCCGACATAGGCGGTCTCGCGGGCGGGATCGGGCGAGCCGTCGCTCTTGATCGGGATTAGCACGCGTATCGTCCCTACCCGGCGATCGGTCACGATTTCCTCGCGGTAGAGCGCCGCGGGGTCCATTCTGGGCTCGGTCGCCCGCTCCTCCGGTCTCTGGGCCATGCTGTCGGTCCTGCGTCGGATTCGAAAGATAAAGCGTATCAGAAAACGCGGTCCGGGCGCACGGCGCATCGTTCTGTCGCCTGCAGGCGACGGGCCGCCGCTGGCGAAAAATCGCAATTGACCGCGCGCTCGGGCGACGATTACGATTGCGCGGTCGTCAACCCGTACCGGCAAGGAGGATACGCATGAGCCATCACGCCAGGAAGCTGTGCCAGTCGCTGTTGGCGGCGGGCGCATTGGTACTGTCCGCCCCAGCCGCCCCGGCCGGGATCGTGGCGACCGAGGAGCTCGCGGCCGAGCTGCGCGCGCAGGCCGACCGCGAGCGCGTGCGCGAGTTCCTGGGCCGCGAGAACGTCGAGCGCGAGCTCAAGGCGCTCGGCGTCGCCCCCGAGCTGGCGAGGAAGCGCGTGGACGCGCTGACCGACGCGGAGGTTTCCGCCATCGCCGGGAAACTCGAGCAGCTGCCGGCGGGCGCCGCGCTCGATCGCACCGACTGGATACTGATCCTTTTGGTCGCGATCCTGCTGATCGTGGCGCTCTAGCGGCTCGCCGCGCGAGCGGGCCGTTCGCGCCTGCCGCCTCCCGTATTCCGCATGGATTGGATGCCCGCAGCCGCCCTCGCCGCGAGCGATGCGCGCTCCATGCACGCCGCGCTCGCCTGCCGCGCGCGGCCCTCGCGCGTATGAGGCGCTTCGATCCCCACGAGCACGCGCGCAACGTGCTGGGCGAGAAGCTCCAGACGTGCAGCGAGAGGCCGCTCACCGGCTTCTACCGCGACGGCTGCTGCAACGTCGGACCGGAGGACCTCGGCGTGCACTCGGTGTGCGCAGTGATGACGCGCGAGTTCCTCGAATTCTCCCGCGCGCGCGGCAACGATCTTCTCACCCCGGCGCCCGAATTCGGCTTCCCGGGGCTGAAGCCCGGCGACCGCTGGTGCCTGTGCGCCGCGCGCTGGAAGGAGGCGCTGGAGGCGGGGCGGGCGCCGCGGGTGGTGCTCGCGGCGACTCACGAGGCGACGCTGGAGTTCGTCTCGCTCGAGGATCTCAAGCGCCACGCCATCGATCTCGCCTGACGAGCGCCGTGAAAGCGCCCGACGGCGCTCGCGCCCTCCTCGCACCTCCCTTGCCCGGGCGGAGGCGGCGAACGGCCGGCGAAAAATGGCTCGTCGGCCATTCATCCGAGACTCGGTAAGCGCGCATGGCGGGGATCGAGGCGCACCCGGTTCGCTCCCTCGCGCCGTCCCGGGGGCAGGTGGCGCTCGCCCATGTGCTCTACGCGCTGCACGGCTTCTCGGCGCTGATGGGGGTGCTCGGACCCGCCTTCGTCTTGACCGCTTTCTCACCGGCTGGCCCTCGATCCTCGCGGTGATCATGAACTACGCGTGGCGCTGCGAGGTGCGCGGGACCTATCTCGAATCGCATTTCTCCTGGCAAATCCGCACCTTCTGGTGGGCGCTCGCGTGGGCGCTCGCGGCGGGGCTGCTGATCGTGACCGTCGTCGGCATCCCGCTCGCGTGGCTGCTCGCTTTGCTCCTCGGCCTGTGGGTGCTCTACCGCATCGCCCGCGGCTGGATCCGGCTCGCGGGCAGGCGGCCCGCGCCCTGATTCAAGGTTCGCGGGCGTGTTTTCCGCGCCGCGGCGCGGCAGCGCCCGCCCGCGTGCCGTGCCGTTGCTGTTCGACGATGAAATCCGCGAGCAGCTCCATATCGCGCAGCCGCGACGATGTGCGGCGCGTGGCGAGCGCGAGGGTGCGCGCAGGCGCAGGCGGATCGAACGGGCGGGCGACGAGGCGCGTGCCCTGAAGAATGCCGCTCCGCAATGCGATCTCGGGCAGCAGCGTCGCGCCGAATCCGCCCTCGACCATCTGGATCAGCGTGTAGAGGCTCGTCGCCTCCACTTCGGGAGCGGCGCCCCCGCGCCGCGGGCGGCACGCCGCGATCGCGTGCTCGCGCAGGCAATGGCCTTCCTCGAGCAGCAGCAGCGCGCGGGGATCGAGCCGACGCGCGGAGACGCTCTTCTCGCGCGCCGCCGGGTCGTCCGCGCGCGCGACGAACCAGAGTTCGTCGCGGAACAGCTCCCGCACGTGCAGGTCGTCCGTGTCGTAGGGCAGCGCGATCAGCGCCGCGTCGAGTGCCCCCGCGCGCAGCCGCTCGAGCAGCGGCTCGGTCAGCTCCTCGCGCAGCTGGAGCTTCAACGCGGGATGCGCGCGGCGCAGCCGCGGCAGCACCTGCGGCAGCAGAAAGGGCGCGATGGTAGGGAT
>DATLZE010000062.1:0-5815 GCA_035574195.1 Burkholderiales bacterium
TGGCGCCCGCCGTCCGGAGGCGGCGCGCGGTGAGCGGATACGGGCGCCCGCGCAGGCGCGGGCTCGCGCGCCTCGCGGCCGCGCTCGGCCACTCGCTCGAGGGGCTCGCCGCCGCGCTCCGGCACGAGGAGGCGTTCCGGCTGGAGGCGGCCGCTGCCGCCGTCCTCCTCCCCGTGGCCTTTTTCCTGCCCGTGAGCGGCGCGGGCCGCGCGCTCATGATCGGATCGGTGCTCGCCGTGCTGGTCGTGGAACTCGTCAACTCCGCGCTCGAGGCGGCCGTGGACCGCGTCTCGCTGGAGGACCATCCCCTCGCCAAGCGCGCCAAGGACCTGGCGAGCGCCGCGGTGCTCCTCTCGCTGCTCAACGTGCCGCTGGTGTGGCTGCTGGTGCTGCTCGGCTGAGGGCTGCGCGGGAACGGGCCCGCGGGCGGTTATAATTTTTGCCGCTGCTTGCGGCCCGGCTTCCCCCATGCGCACGCTGATCTGCGGCTCGATCGCCTACGACACCATCATGGTGTTCCGCGATCGCTTCAAGAACCACATCCTGCCCGACAAGCTGCACATCCTGAACGTCGCGTTCCTGGTGCCGGACCTCAGGCGCGAGTTCGGCGGCTGCGCCGGCAACATCGCCTACACCCTGAAGCTGCTGGGCGGCGAGCCGCTCGTCATGGCCACCGTCGGCGAGGATTACGGCCCGTACGGCGAGCGCCTCGAGCGGCTGGGGCTGTCGCAGCGGCACATCCGCCGCATCCCCGACACCTTCACCGCCCAGGCCTTCATCACCACCGACCTCGACGACAACCAGATCACGGCTTTCCACCCCGGGGCGATGAACTACTCGCACGAGAACCACGTCCACGAAGCGCAGGGCGTGCGGCTGGGCATCGTCGCGCCCGACGGGCGCGAGGGCATGCTGCAGCACGCGCGCGAGTTCTGCGAAGCCGGCATCCCGTTCCTGTTCGATCCCGGCCAGGGGCTGCCGATGTTCAGCGGCGAGGAGCTGATCGGGATGGTGAGAATGGCGAGCTACGTCGCGGTCAACGACTACGAGGGCGGGATGCTGCAGGAGCGCACCGGCCGCAGCCTCGAGCAGCTCGCCCGCGAGGTGAGAGCGCTGGTGGTGACGATGGGCGCGCGCGGCTCGCTCGTCATGGCCGACGGCAGGCGCTACGAAATCCCGTGCGCGAGGCCCGATCAGGTGGTGGATCCCACCGGCTGCGGCGACGCCTACCGCGCGGGCCTGCTCTACGGCATCGCCTGCGGGCTCGACTGGCCGGTCGCCGGCCGCATCGCCTCGCTCGCCGGCGCGATCAAGATCGCGCACCGCGGCGGGCAGAATCACCGCTTCACGCGCGATGAGTTCGCGCAGCGCTACAAGGAATCCTTCGGCGCGCTGCCGTGGTAGGCGCCGGCTGATCGCAGTATCGTTCGGGATGCGGTTTGCGCCGTCGTCACGGTGCGGCCGACGGCGGGCGGGTGGCGCGGTGACCCAGCCCGCGGGCGGGCAACCCTTGAGAGCCGGCGAGCGCGTGCGCGCCCTCTGCGACGGGACGAGCGCGCGCGCCGTGCGGGGAGAGCCGGATTGCCGAGTCTCGGATGAATGGCCGACGAGCCATTTTCCGCCGACCATTCGCCCTCTCCCCGCTCGGAACAGGGCGGGCGAGGGGCCGAGCGTCGTCAGGCATTTTCACGCCGCCCCTCAATTCGCGTCGTCCTCCGCGGCCATGCCCTCGAGCTCGCGGCAGTCGCACTGGAAGATCCGCCTGTCCTCCAGCCGCAGCGCGGTGAGCGCGCGCCCCCATACGCAGCCGCTGTCGAGCCCGATCACGTCCTCGCGCACGAGCAGTCCGAGCGCGGCCCAGTGGCCGAACAGGATCACCGCCTCGCGGCTCGCGCGTCCCGGCACGTCGTACCACGGCATATAGCCCGGCGGCAGCCGGTCGAGCCCCAGCTTGTGGCTGAATTCCATCGTTCCGTCGGCGCTCGCGAGCCGCATACGGGTCATGGCGTTCACGATCACGCGCAGCCGGTCGTGGCCGGCGAGAGCCTCGCTCCAGCGCGCCGGTTCGTTGCCGTACATGTGCTTCAGGAACTCGCGGTAGCCCGGGCCCGCGAGCGCCGCCTCCGCCTCGCGCGCGAGCGCGAGCGCCCGCGGCACGCTCCACTGCGGCAGCAGCCCCGCGTGCACCATCGCGTAGCGTCCCTCGGCGTGCATCAGCTTGCGGGTGCGCAGCCAGGCGAGCAGCTCGTCGCGGTCGGGCGCGGCGAGGATATCGTCGAAGGTGTCGCCCGCGTGCGGTCTCTTGTAGCCTTCCGCCACCACGAGCAGGGCGAGGTCGTGGTTGCCGAGCAGCGTGACGGCGGACTCGCCCAGACGCTTCACGAAGCGCACGGTCGCGGCCGACTGGGGTCCGCGGTTGACGAGATCGCCCACGAACCAGAGCGTGTCGCGGCGCTCGTCGAAACCGCAGCGCTCGAGCAGCCGCATCAGCTGGTCGTAACAGCCCTGGACGTCGCCGATCGCGTAGGTCGCCATGACCCGTGAAAGGGAAACGGTAAATAGGCAGGGCAGAGCACCGCTGCGAAACAAAAAGGCGCAGCCCGTGCTGCGCCCGTTACTCGCCGTTCGGCTTACTTTACGAGGCCGACCATGTAATCCACCGCGGCCTTCACGTCGGCCTCCGCGAGCGCGAGGTTGCCGCCCTTGGGCGGCATCGCGTTCTTGCCCTTGATCGAGGACGCGTAGAGCGCTTCCATGCCGCCCTTCAGGCGCGGCGCCCAGGCCGCCTTGTCGCCCGCTTTGGGCGCGCCGGCGACCCCGGTCGCGTGGCAGGCGGTGCAGTTCGCGTCGTACACCGCCTTGCCCTTCGCCGGCTCGGCTTTCGCAGCGGCCGCAGGCGAGGCAGCGGGCTGCGGCACGGTGGCCGCGGGCGCTGGCGCCGCCGCGGGTGCGGCCGCAACCGCGGCGGGTTTGGGCGCGGGCTCCTTCCAGTTGGCACCCGACTGGTTCGCCATGTACACCACCGCGCGCGCGACCTCGAGATCGGTGAGATCGGGATTGCCGCCGCGCGGGGGCATCTGGCGGATTCCCTTCACCGCGGTGCGGGTGAGCTGATCGAGCCCTTCCTTCAGGAGCTTGGCCCACGCGGCCTTGTCGCCGATTCGGGGCGCCTGCAGCGCGCCGGTCGCGTGGCACGCCGCGCACACCGCCTCCACCACTTCCTTGCCGCTTTTCTCCGCGCGCGGGGCGCTCGCGTCCGCCACCACCACCTCGCCCACCGGCTTCAGCCGCCGGGCGATCGCCTCCTCCGACATCGCGGGATGATCCTTGCCGTATTCGGCTCCGCCGGTGACGAGCTGCGCGATCATCACGATCAGCGTGATCGGCACGGCGAACGCGAGCAGCACTACGATGACGAGCTGCTTCGGCGTCTTGATCGGCGAGGAATGCTCCTCGATGCGGATTTCTTCGGCCATGGGCGGGACTCCCGGAAGCGCGCATTATAGCGGAACGCACCAGCGGGTAAAACCTTGATTTCGGGGATTTAATGGGCCGCGCTGTGCTAGAATCGCGGTGACGCGCCCGTAGCTCAGAGGATAGAGTGTTGGCCTCCGAAGCCAAAGGTCGTGGGTTCGACTCCCGCCGGGCGCGCCAAAGAATGCCGGCGGCGCCGGCTTTTTTTATCCCGGCTGGAGCCTGAGGCGTGAGCGCCGGCGCAGCGAGGACGACACCGTTTCACCCGCGCACTGCCGCGCTTTGCGCGAGCCACGCTTGGCGGCGCTGGGCGGGCTACGCGGTTGCCGGTTGCTACGGGCTCTCGCATGAGCGCGAGTACCATGCGCTGCGCGCGGCGGCGGCGCTGTTCGACATCTCGCCCCTCTACAAGTATCTGGTGCGCGGACGCGACGCCGCGCGGCTGCTCGACCGCGTGGCGACCCGCAGCGTCGCCTCGCTGGCGCCCGGCCGGGTGCTCTACACGCCTTGGTGCAACGCGCGCGGCAAGGTGCTCGACGACGGCACGATCGCACGGCTCGACGAGGATACGTTCCGCCTCACCTCGGCCGAGCCCAACCTGCGCTGGCTGGAGGACAACGCGCTCGGGCTCGACGTGGAAATCGAGGACGTGTCCGAACGCATCGCCGCGCTCGCGCTGCAGGGTCCGGCTTCGCGCGCGATCCTGCAGCAGGTGGTTGATGTCGAGCTCGCGCATTTGAGGTATTTCGGGATTTCCGCAGCGAGACTGCGGAAATCCCCGGTGACGATCTCGCGCACCGGCTACACCGGGGACCTCGGCTACGAAATCTGGCTCGATGCGGCCGATGCGTTGCCGGTGTGGGACGCGCTCGCGGATGCGGGCGCCGCCTGCGGGCTCGAGCCAGCCGGGCTCGCCGCGCTCGATCTCGCGCGCATCGAGGCGGGGCTGCTCCTCGCCGAGGTGGACTATGTTCCCGCGCGCAAGGCGCTCGTCGAAGCGCAGACTTCCTCGCCCTTCGAGCTCGATCTCGGATGGACGGTGAATCTCGAAAAGGAACAGTTCGTGGGCAAAGCTGCGCTCGCCGAGGAGGCGCGGCGCGGCCCGCGCTGGCGCTTCGTCGGGCTCGAGCTCGAGTGGGACGCGCTCGAGCGGCTCTATGCGGAGGCGGGGCTTGCGCCGCAGCTTCCCGCCGCCGCCTGGCGCGGGAGCGCCGCCCTCTACGCGCGCGGCCGCCAGGTCGGCTACGCGACCAGCGGCACGTGGTCGCCGCTGCTCAAAAAGTATCTCGCGCTCGCGCATGTCGAGGCGCGCTGTGCGGCGCACGGCACGGCGCTCGAGATGGAGGTGACCGTCGAGCACCGGCGCCGGCGCTGTCCGGCGTCCGTGGCGAACAAGACCTTCTTCGATCCGCCGCGCAAGCGCGGATAGGATGGCTCGAGGCGTTTCGCGCACGGCAACCCGCGAGCAACCGAGGCTGGGCGAGGCGTTGAACGTTCATGCCGGCACCCTACGACGCGATCGTGATCGGGGCGGGCCATAACGGCCTGGTGTGCGCCGCTTATCTCGCGCGCGCGGGGCGCCGGGTGCTGGTGCTCGAGCGCCGCGAGCTGATCGGGGGCGCGGCGGTGAGCGAGGAGCTGTTCCCCGGTTTCCGTTTCTCGGTCTACTCCTACGTGGTGAGCCTGCTGCGGCCCGAGATCATCCGCGAGCTGGAGCTCTCGCGCCACGGGCTGCAGATCGTGCCGCTCGCGAGCACGTTCACTCCCCTTCCCGGCGGCGATTACCTCGCGCAGTGGGACGAGCCGGAGCGCAACTACTGGGAGATCCGGCGCCACTCGGTGCGCGACGCGGAGGCGATAGCCGAATTCGGCCGGCTCATGTACGAGATGGCGCGCGCGGTCAAGCCGCTGCTCGCGATGGTGCCGCCCGATCCCGCCTCCTGGCGCCCGCGGGAGCTCGTGGGCCTCGCGCGGCTCTTGCGCCACCTGCGCGGGCTCGGGCGCGAGCGTTTCCACGCGCTCGCGAAGCTGCTCACCATGAGTGCGGCCGATTTTCTCGACGAATGGTTCGAGTGCGAGGCGCTCAAGGCGACAAAATCGGCGAGCGGCATCATCGGCACCTTCCTCGGCCCGCGCTCTCCCGGCACCGCCTACGTGCTGCTGCACCACTACATGGGCGAGATCGACGGCGTTTTTCGCGCCTGGGGGTTCGCGCGCGGCGGCAACGGTGCGGTGTCCCAGGCGCTCGCCGCGGCGGCGCGCGCGCACGGGGCGCAGATCCGCACGAGCGCTCCGGTCGCGCAGGTGCTGGTGCGGGGCGGGCGCGCGGCGGGCGTCGCGC
>DATLZE010000063.1:0-21010 GCA_035574195.1 Burkholderiales bacterium
GCGCGCGCGCCCCGACCGCGACGTCGCGCGGCTCGAGGAGCAGCTCTCGCAGCGGCTCGGCACCACGGTGCGCATCCGCACCGGACCCAAGAAGGGCGCCGGGCGGCTCATCATCAGCTATCGCACGCTGGAGCAGCTCGAGGCGATCCTCGCCAAGCTCTGAGCCGCATGCGCGTTGACGTTACCCCGCCCCGGACATTAGAATCTCAACCCTTTGCGGCGAGGCGCGGCTTGGACCGGACCGTGCGCCGGATCATCGGGTTGCAGGTGGCGGTCACCGCGCTGATTGCGCTGCCGCTGCTTGGCTACCAGGGGGCCTCCAGCGCGTTCTCCGCGTTGCTCGGCGGGTCGATCGGGTTTCTGACCAGCCTGGTATACGCGAAGACGATGCTCATGGTGAAAGGGGACGAGCCGAGGGAGCTGCTCAAGGCGCATATCCGCGCCGAGGCCTACAAACTGCTCTCCACCCTGGTCCTGTTCGTTGCGGTCTTCGCCGTCTTCAGGGACGTATCGCCGCTCATTCTGATACTGACTTTCGCCGCCACGCTCTTTGCCTACTGGGCGGGGCTGTTGATGATCGAGACGCGATCCAAGTCCTGACCGTTTTTATTCCCGCGCAAGCACGCCCATGGCTGCCCAGGCGCCCTCCGGCCCCACCGAATACATCGTCCACCACCTGACCAACCTCAAGGTGGGATCGGGCTTCTGGAGCTTTCATCTCGACACCATGATCGTGTCGTGGATCGTGGGCGCCGCCGCCTTCGGGCTGATGTACGCGGCGGCGCGCCGCGCCACGGCGGGGGTACCGGGGCGGCTGCAGAACTTCGTCGAGATGGTGGTGACCCTGGTGCACAACCAGGTCCGCGACACCTTCCATGCGAAGAGCGAGCTCATCACCCCGCTCGCGATCACGATCTTCGTGTGGATCTGGATCATGAACGCGGTGGACTTTCTGCCGGTGGATCTGCTGCCGATCGTGCTCGGCTGGTTCGGCGTGCACTACTGGAAGGCGGTGCCGACCACCGACCCCAACATGACCTTTGCCATGTCGCTCACGGTGTTCGGCATCATGGTCGTGTTCAACTTCAAGTACAAGGGCGCAGGCGGTTTCGCGCACGAGGTGCTCACCGCCCCCTTCGGCAAGTGGCTCGCACCGGTGAACATTCTCTTCCGCATCATCGAGGACTTGGCGAAGCCGGTCTCGCTCGCGCTGCGGCTCTACGGCAACATGTACGCCGGCGAGATGATCTTCATCCTGCTCGCCGTGCTGTGCTCCACCGGCACGCTCGCCAACTTCTTCGTGCCGACGCTGTTCGGTGGCATCCTGGGCGCGGGGTGGGCGATCTTCCACATCCTGATCATCACGCTGCAGGCGTTCGTGTTCATGATGCTCACCATCGTCTATCTCACGCTCGCCTCGCAGAGCCACTAGGGCGGCGGCCAACCGATGTTCGTCCCGTAACCTGGAAATAGGAGAACAACATGCAACAAGCACTGGCAGTCCTACTGGGAGATTCGGCCGTGGCGGTCGGTCTCATCCTCGGCATGGGTGCGCTCGGCACCGCGATCGGCTTCGGCATCCTGGGGGGGAGATTCCTCGAGGGCACGGCGCGCCAGCCGGAGCTGCTCGGCACGCTGCGGGTGCAAATGTTCATCGTCGCCGGCCTCGTGGACGCGGTGGCGATGATCGGCATCGGCATCGCGATCGTGCTGATGTACGCCAACCCCTTCATCGCGATCGTGAGGGGCTGAAACCTTTTTCGCGGGGCGCCCGTATGGATCTCAACGCCACACTGTTCGGTCAGGCGATCACCTTCGGGATCCTGATCTGGTTCACGATGAAGTTCATCTGGCCGTACCTGCTCGGCGCGATGCAGGAGCGCGAGAAGCGCATCGCCGACGGGCTCGCCGCGGCCGAGCGCGGGCGCGTGGAGCTCGAGCAGGCGGCGCGGCGCGCCGAGCAGATGATCGGGGAGGCGCGTTCTCGCGCGGCCGAGATCGTCGGCCAGGCCGAGAAGCGCGCGCAGCAGATGATCGAGGAGGCGCGCGCGCAGGCGCGGGAGGAAGGCGAGCGCGAGCTGGCGGCGGCGCGCGCCGAAATCGAGCAGCAGGTCGCCCGCGCCAAGGAAGCGCTGCGCGAGCAGGTGGCGGCGCTCGCGGTGGCGGGCGCGGAGCGCATCCTGCGGCGCGAGGTGGACGCGCGGGCGCACGCCGATCTGCTCGCTCAGCTCAGACAGGAGATGCGCTAGGCCATGGCCGAGGCGACCACCATCGCGCGCCCCTACGCCGAGGCGGTGTTCGGGCTCGCCGAAGCAGCCGGCACGCTCGAGCGCTGGTCGCGCGCGCTCGCGCAGATGGCGCAGGTAGTGGGGCACCCCGAGCTGCGCGCCGCGATCGGCGATCCCAACCTCTCCGCCGACGCGCTCTACGCACTGGTGGCCGCGGGCTGCGGCGAGCTCGCGGGCGATGAGCAAAATTTCCTGCGCGTGCTGATCGAAAACGACCGGCTCGCGCTGCTGCCGCAGATTCGCGCGATCTACGAGAGCCTCAAGAACGAGCGCGAGGGCGTGGTCGAGGCGCAGATCGCCTCCGCCTACCCCCTCGCCGACGGCGAGCTCGAGGCGCTCGTGGCAGACCTCGAACGCCGCTTCGGGCGCCGCATCCAACCGCGGGTCACCGTGGACCGGGAGCTGATCGGCGGGGTGCGGGTGCAGGTCGAGGACGAGGTGATAGACGGCTCGGTGCGCGGCAAGCTCGCCGCGATGGCCGCTGCCCTGACGCGATAGCAACCGGGGGAACCATGCAACAGCTCAAGCCTTCCGAGATCAGCGATCTCATCCGCTCCAGGATCCAGAGCCTCGCGCTCGGCGCCGACATCCGCACCCAGGGCACGGTGGTGTCGGTGACCGACGGCATCTGCCGCATCCACGGGCTCTCCGACGTGATGCAGGGCGAGATGCTGGAATTTCCGAAAAACACCTTCGGGCTGGCGCTCAACCTCGAGCGCGATTCGGTCGGGGCGGTGATCCTCGGAGAATACCAGCACATCACCGAGGGGGACACCGTCAAGTGCACGGGCCGCATCCTCGAGGTGCCGGTCGGCCCAGAGCTGCTCGGGCGGGTGGTCAACGCGCTCGGCCAGCCGATCGACGGCAAGGGCCCGGTGAACGCCAAGATGACCGATGTCATCGAAAAGGTCGCCCCGGGCGTGATCTGGAGAAAATCGGTTTCGCAGCCGGTGCAGACGGGATTGAAGGCGATTGACTCGATGGTGCCGATCGGGCGCGGTCAGCGCGAGCTCATCATCGGCGACCGCCAGACCGGCAAGACCGCGGTGGCGGTGGACACCATCATCAACCAGAAGGGCAAGGACCTCTACTGCATCTACGTCGCGATCGGACAGAAGGCTTCCACCATCGCCAACGTCGTGCGCAAGCTCGAGGAGCACGGGGCGATGGCCTACACCATCGTGGTGGCGGCCTCGGCCTCGGAATCGGCCGCGATGCAGTACATCGCGCCCTACGCCGGCTGCACCATGGGCGAGTACTTCCGCGACCGCGGGATGGACGCGCTCATCATCTACGACGACCTCACCAAGCAGGCGTGGGCCTATCGCCAGATTTCGCTGCTGCTGCGCCGGCCGCCGGGGCGCGAGGCCTATCCCGGAGACGTGTTCTACCTCCATTCGCGGCTGCTCGAGCGCGCCGCGCGCGTGAACGAGGCCTACGTCGAGCGCTTCACCCGCGGCGAGGTCAAAGGCAGGACCGGCTCGCTCACCGCGCTGCCCATCATCGAGACGCAGGCTGGCGACGTGACCGCGTTCGTGCCGACCAACGTCATTTCGATCACCGACGGGCAGATCTTCCTCGAGACCGACCTGTTCAACGCCGGCATTCGCCCCGCGATCAACGCCGGCATCTCGGTCTCGCGCGTGGGGGGCGCGGCGCAGACGAAGATCATGAAGCGGCGCGACACCGGAGGCGGGGTGCGGCTCGCGCTCGCCCAGTACCGGGAGCTTGCGGCCTTCGCCCAGTTCGCGAGCGATCTCGACGAGGCCACGCGCAAGCAGCTCGAGCGCGGGCGGATGGTGACCGAGCTCATGAAGCAGCCGCAGTACCAGCCGCTTGCGGTGTGGGAGATGGCGCTCACGCTCTTCGCGGTGAACAACGGCTACTTCGACGACGTGGACGTCAAGAAGGCGCTCGCGGCCGAGCGCTCGATGCGCGACTACATCAGGGGCCAGTACGCCGACCTGGTGCGGCGGATGGAGGACACCAAGGATCTCACCAAGGAGGACGAGCAGAAGCTGCACGAGGCGATCAAGGACTGGAAGAAGAACGGCAGCTTCTAGACGTTTCGCGCAGACACCGCCGCGCGCGTTCGAACGGGACAAATCCGTGATCGTGCGGCGGCCGGAGCGCGCGAGCTGAGCGCCGTGTAACGCGCGCGGGAAAACGGGACATGCCAGGCACGAAGGAAATTCGGATGAAGATCCGGAGTGTGCAGAACACCCGGAAGATCACCAAGGCGATGGAGATGGTGGCGGCCTCCAAGATGCGCCGCGCTCAGGAGCGCATGCGCGCCGCGCGTCCTTACGCGGAGAAGATCCGCAACGTCGCGGCCCACATCTCGCACGCCAACCCCGAGTACCGCCATCCCTTCCTGGTGAGTCGCGACACCGTGAAGCGCGTGGGGCTCGTGCTCATCACCACCGACAAGGGCCTGTGCGGGGCGCTCAACACCAACGTGCTGCGGCTTGCGCTCACGCACTACCGGGAGTGGCGGGCGCAGGGCGAGGAGGTGGACGTGTGCTGTCTGGGCAACAAGGGCCTCTTCTTCATGCAGCGGCTGGGCGCGAATATCGTCTCGCACGCGGTGCAGCTCGGCGACCGGCCGCAGATGGAGAAGCTGATCGGGGCAGTGAAGGTCATGCTCGACGGCTACACGCAGGACCGCTTCGACCGCCTGATGCTCGTCTACACCCGCTTCATCAACACCATGAAGCAAGAGCCGGTGATCGAGCAGTTGCTGCCGCTCTCCGGCGAGCGGCTCGGCGCCCCGGAGGGCGCCTGGGACTACATCTACGAGCCGGAGGCGAAGACGGTGCTCGACCAGGTGCTCACTCGCTACATCGAGGCGCTCATCTTCCAGGCGGTGGCCGAGAACATGGCCTCCGAACAATCGGCGCGGATGGTGGCGATGAAGGCGGCCTCCGACAACGCCGCGAACCTGATCGAGGAGCTGACGCTGATCTACAACAAGAACCGCCAGGCGGCGATCACCAAGGAGATCGCCGAGATCGTGGGCGGCGCGGCCGCGGTATGAACGAATTTTGATCTTCAGGACGGATCTATGGCACAGGCACAGATGCAAGCACCGGCGCAGGCGCTCGGAACGATCGTCCAGTGCATCGGCGCGGTGATCGACATCGAGTTTCCGCGCGAGGCGATGCCCAGGGTCTACGACGCGCTCGTGCTCGAGGATGCGGGCGGCGGGCTGGTCGAGAAGGGTCTCACCTTCGAGGTCGAGCAGCAGTTGGGCGACGGGATCGTGCGCTGCATCGCGCTCGGCTCCTCCGACGGCCTGCGGCGCGGCATGAAGGTGCGCTCGACCGGCGCCCCCATCACGGTGCCGGTCGGCCACGCCACGCTCGGGCGCATCATGGATGTGCTCGGGCGCCCGATCGACGAGGCGGGCCCGATCGAGGCCAAGGAGCGCCGCGCGATCCACCAGCCGGCTCCGAAGTTCGACGAGCTCTCGCCCTCGGTGGAGCTGCTCGAGACCGGCATCAAGGTAATTGACCTGATCTGCCCCTTCGCCAAGGGCGGCAAGATCGGGCTGTTCGGCGGCGCGGGCGTGGGCAAGACCGTCAACATGATGGAGCTCATCAACAACATCGCCAAGGCGCATTCAGGGCTCTCGGTGTTCGCCGGCGTGGGCGAGCGCACCCGCGAGGGCAACGACTTCTACCACGAGATGAAGGAGTCGAAGGTGCTCGACAAGGTGGCGATGGTGTTCGGGCAGATGAACGAGCCGCCGGGCAACCGCCTGCGCGTGGCGCTGACGGGCCTCGTCATGGCCGAGAGCTTCCGCGACGAGGGCCGCGACATCCTGCTGTTCATCGACAACATCTACCGCTACACGCTCGCCGGGGTGGAGGTCTCGGCGCTGCTCGGACGCATGCCCTCGGCCGTGGGTTATCAGCCGACGCTCGCCGAGGAGATGGGCAAGCTCCAGGAGCGAATCGTCTCGACCAAGGTCGGCTCGATCACCTCGGTGCAGGCGATCTACGTGCCGGCGGACGACCTGACCGACCCCTCGCCCGCCACCACCTTCGCGCATCTGGACGCCACTGTCGTGCTCTCGCGCGACATCGCCTCCCTCGGCATCTATCCGGCGGTGGACCCCCTCGACTCGACCTCGCGCCAGGTGGATCCCAACGTGATCGGCGAGGAGCACTACAACACCACGCGCGCGGTGCAGGCGACGCTGCAGCGCTACAAGGAGCTGCGCGACATCATCGCGATCCTCGGCATGGACGAGCTCTCGCCCGAGGACAAGCTCGCGGTGGCGCGCGCGCGCAAGATCCAGCGCTTCCTCTCGCAGCCGTTCTCGGTCGCCGAGAACTTCACCGGACAGAAGGGCAAGTACGTGCCGCTCAAGGACACCATCCGCGGCTTCAAGATGATCGTGAACGGCGAGTGCGATGCGCTCCCCGAGCAGGCCTTCTACATGGTGGGCCCGATCGAGGAGGCGTTCGAGAAGGCGAAATCGCTCTCATAGCGCCCACGGAAGCCCGACCGCCATGGCCGCAACCATACACGTGGACGTCGTCAGCGCCGAGGAGAGCATCTACTCCGGCGAGGCGGAGTTCGTGGTGCTGCCGGGCGAGGTGGGCGAGCTCGGCATCTATCCGCGCCACACGCCGCTCATCACCCGCATCAAGCCGGGCACGGTGCGCATCCGCCCGGCGGGCGGCGGCGAGGAGCAGCTGATCTTCGTCGCGGGCGGCATCCTGGAGGTGCAGCCCAAGGTGGTCACGGTGCTCGCCGACACCGCGATCCGCGGCCAGGATCTGGACGAGGCCAAGGCGCTGGAGGCGAAGAGGCGGGCGGAGGAGGCGCGCGCCCGGGCGCGCGACAAGCAGGAGGTCGCGGCGGTGGAGGCCGAGCTCGCCACCCTCGCCGCGCAACTCGCCGCGATCCGCAGGCTGCGGCAGAGGAAGTGATGAAGCAGAACGCCTGACGGTGCCGGTTCACTCTCCGCGAGTTCGAACCGACGCGAGCGCCGTTTCGCCCGAGGGGAGCAAAATATGAGGGCAGCACAGGCTGCCCTTTTTCATTGATGGAACGATACGACCTGCTGGTGGTGGGCGGCGGTATCAACGGCGCCGGCATCGCGCGCGAGGCCGCCGGGCGCGGCCTCTCGGTCGCGCTGGTCGAGCAGGACGACCTCGGCGCGCACACGAGTTCGGCGAGCAGCAAGCTCGTCCACGGAGGGCTGCGCTACCTCGAGCGCTGCGAGTTCCGGCTGGTCGCCGAGGCGCTCGCCGAGCGCGAGGTGCTCGCGCGCGCGGCCCCTCACCTCGTGCGGCCGATGCGCTTCGTGATGCCGCACGCGCCGGGGCTGCGCCCCGCTTGGATGATCCGGGCGGGCCTCTTTCTCTACGACTATCTCGCCCGCCGCGCCACCCTCCCCGGCTCGGAGTCAGTGGCGCTGCGCGCGAGCCCCTACGGCGCGGGACTCAAGCCGCAGTACGAGCGCGGATTCGTCTATTCGGACTGCCGGGTGGACGACGCGCGCCTGGTGATCGCCACGGCGCGCTCGGCGGCCGAGCACGGCGCCGTCATCCTCCCGCGCACGCAGTGCCTCTCGGCGCGCCGCGCGAACGGCGAGTGGCGCGTGCGGCTGCGGGCCTGCGGCGGCATGACGGCCGAAGTGGCCGCGCGGGCGATCGCCAACGCGACCGGGCCGTGGGCAAGATCGTTCCTGACCGGCACGCTCGGCGAGCGCGCGAGCTTCGGCCTGCGGCTCGTCAAGGGCAGCCATATCATGGTGCCGCGGCTCTTCGAGGGCGAACACGCCTATATCCTGCAAAACGACGACCGGCGCGTGGTGTTCGTCTGCCCCTACGAGGAGCGCTACACCCTGATCGGCACCACCGAGGTCGAGCTCGACGCCCCACCGCGGCGCTGCACGGCGAGCCCGGAGGAGGTGCGCTATCTCTGCCGCGCTGCGGGCCGCTATTTCGCGCACCCGCCCTCCGAGCGGGACGTGGTGTGGAGCTACTGCGGTGTGCGGCCGCTCTTCGACGATGGCCGCGCCGATCCCTCGGCGGTGACGCGCGACTACGTGCTGCGGGTGGACGGCGGGCCGCGGCAGGCGCCCGTGCTCTCGGTGTTCGGCGGCAAGATCACGACCTATCGGCGGCTCGCCGAGCAGGCCTTGGAACGGCTTGCGCGCTGGTTTCCCGGCATGCGCGGGCCGTGGACCGGCACGGTGCCGTTGCCCGGCGGCGAGCTCGACGGGATGCGCTTCGAGGATTTCGCGGAGGTCCGCCTGAAGCGCGATTTTCCGTGGCTTGCGCCCGAGCTGCGCCGTGCTCTCGCGGCGCGGCACGGGGCGCTCGCCTACGAGGTGCTCGCTGGCGCGGCATCGGCCGCCGATCTCGGCGAGCACTACGGGGCCGGGCTCCACGCGCGCGAGGTGGATTACTTTGTCGAGCGCGAATGGGCGCGCACCTCCGAGGACGTGCTGTGGCGCCGGACCAAGGCGGCGCTGCACCTTGCACCCGAGGAGCGCGAAGCCGTCGCGCGCCGCCTCGCCCGGCAGCTAAGTGGATGACTGTGCGATAATTTCGGCATGCCCCAGGTGAACGTCGTGGTCCTTGCCGCGGGCCAGGGCAAGCGCATGCGCTCGCGCCTGCCCAAGGTGCTGCATCCGCTCGCCGGGCGACCGCTGATCGCGCACGTGCTCGCAGCCGCGCGCGCCCTCAAGCCTGCGCGCATCTGCGTGGTCTACGGCTACGGCGGCGAGCAGGTGCCGCAGGCGCTTCGGGCCGGGGACCTCGTCTTCGTCGAGCAACGGCCGCAGCTCGGCACCGGGCACGCGCTCGCGCAGGCCCTTCCCCATCTCGGCGGCGCGGGGCTCACCCTGGTGCTCTACGGGGACGTTCCGCTCGTCACCGAGGAGACGCTTGCGGCGCTGATCGCCGGCGGCGGCGACCGGGTGACGGTCCTCACCGCCGAGCCGGAGGATCCCACGGGCTACGGGCGCGTCGTGCGCAACCGCCGCGGCACGATCACCGCGATCGTCGAGGAGAAGGATGCGAGCGCCGAGCAGCGCACGATCCGCGAGGTCAACACCGGAATCATGGCGCTGCCGACCGCGCGGCTCGCGCAGTGGCTCGCGCGGCTCACCGACCGCAACGCACAGCGCGAGTACTACCTTACCGACATCGTTCCGCTCGCGCTCGCCGACCGCGTGCCAGTGCACGCCGTGAAGGCGCGCACCGCCTGGGAGGCGCTCGGCGTGAACAGCAAGGCGCAGCTCGCGCAGCTCGAGCGCATCTACCAGCGCGAGCGCGCGCGCGAGCTGATGGAAGCGGGGGTCACTCTCGCCGACCCCGCGCGCCTGGACGTGCGCGGGCGGCTCGAGTGCGGCGCGGACGTGCGCATTGACGTCAACTGCGTGTTCGAGGGCGAAGTGCGCCTCGGCGACCGCGTGGAGGTCGGAGCGCATTGCGTGCTCAAGGATGCCGAGGTCGGACCCGGCACCCGCATCGAGCCCTTCACCCTGATCGAGGGCGCGCGCATCGGCGCGCGCTGCCGCCTCGGACCGTATGCGCGCATCCGTCCCGACACCCGGATCGCGGAGGAGGTGCACATCGGCAACTTCGTCGAGGTGAAGGCCACCGAGATCGGGGCGCGCTCCAAGGCGAACCACCTCGCCTACCTCGGGGACGCCACGCTCGGGCGCGACGTCAACGTGGGCGCGGGCACCATTACCTGCAACTACGACGGCGCTCACAAGCACCGCACGGTGATCGAGGACGACGTACACATCGGCTCCGACGTGCAGCTCGTCGCGCCAGTGACGGTCGCGAAAGGCGCGACCATCGGGGCCGGCACCACGGTCTGGAAGGACACTCCCGCCGGCGGCCTGGTGATCAACGCCAAGACCCAGGAGCACCGTCCCGACTGGAAGCGGCCGCGGAAGAACGCGAGGAGCGAGCAGTGAGGCGCGAGGCGCAAAAGCCGTCGGTGCGCCTCTCGATGGGAGGATATTCCCGCGCGCCTTCCGCCTTGCGGCTCGCGCATTTTTGGCCATGTGCGGGATAGTCGCGGCTGCCGCGCGGCACGATGTGGTGCCCTTCTTGCTGGAGGGGTTGAGGCGTCTCGAATACCGCGGCTACGATTCCGCCGGCGTCGCGGTGCTGGGCGAGAGCTTGAAGCGCCTGCGCAGCACGGGGCGCGTCGCCGAGCTCGCGCGGCTCGTCGAGCGCGAGAGGCTCGCCGCGCGAGTCGGCATCGCGCACACGCGCTGGGCGACCCACGGCGCGCCCACCGAGGAGAACGCCCACCCGCACTTCTCCGCGCGCGACGGGCTCGAGGTAGGCGTCGTGCACAACGGCATTGTCGAGAACCACGAGCCGATCCGCGCGCGCATGCGGGCGCTCGGCTACGTTTTTTCCTCCGAGACCGACACCGAGGTGATGGCGCACCACGTGCATTCCCTGCTCGCCTCCGGGATGACGCTGTTCGAGGCGGTGCAGGCGGCGCGCCGCGAATGGGAGGGCGCTTACGCCGTCGCCTTCGTCTCCAACCGCGAGCCGGAAGTCGTGGTCGGCGCGCGCCAGGGCTCGCCGCTGCTGGTCGGGCTCGGCCGGGACGAGAATCTCCTCGCCTCCGACGCCGCGGCGCTCGTCGCGCGCACGCGCGAGGTGATCTATCTCGAGGACGGGGACGTGGCCGAGGCGCGCCCCGGCGGCGTGCGCATCCGCGACCGCGGCGGGCGCGCGGTCGAGCGCCCGGTCACCGTCAGCCAGCTCGCCGCCGAGGCGGTCGAGCTGGGCCCCTACGCGCACTACATGCAGAAGGAGATCTTCGAGCAGCCCGGCGCGCTCGCCAACACCCTGGAGATGGTTGCGAACGCGCGCTCGCTGCAGCCGGGGCTCTTCGGCGCCGAGGCCGGGGCGCTGTTCGAGCGCACCCGGCAGGTGCTGTTGCTCGCCTGCGGCACGAGCTATCACGCGGCGCTGGTCGCGCGCCACTGGCTGGAGGCGCTCGCCGGGCTCGCGGCGAGCGCCGAGATCGCGAGCGAGTTTCGCTACCGCGAGCCGGTCGCGACTCCCGGCACGCTGGTGGTGGCGGTCTCGCAGTCGGGCGAGACCGCGGACACGCTCGCCGCGCTCGGCCACGCCCAGGCCCTCGGCCTGGATGCAACGCTCGCCGTGTGCAACGTCCCCGAATCCTCGCTCATGCGCACCGCACGGCTGCGCTTCCTGACCCGCGCCGGGCCGGAGATCGGAGTCGCCTCGACCAAGGCCTTCACCACGCAGCTCGCGGCGCTGTTCGTGCTCACCCTGGTGCTCGCGAAGATGAGGGGACGGCTCGGCGCGGAGCGCGAGCGCGAGCTGATCGCCCAGCTGCGTCACCTGCCGCGAGCGATGGAGAGCGTGCTCGCGGTCGAGCCGCAAGTGCGCGCGTGGGCGCAGCGCTTCCAGTGCCGGCACCACGCGCTGTTTCTCGGGCGCGGCGTGCATTTCCCGATCGCGATGGAGGGGGCGTTGAAGCTCAAGGAAATCTCCTACATCCACGCCGAGGCCTACGCCGCGGGGGAATTGAAGCATGGACCGCTCGCGCTGGTGGACGCCGACATGCCGGTGGTGACAGTGGCGCCGAACGACCAGCTCATCGAGAAGCTCAAGTCCAACATGCAGGAGGTGCGGGCGCGCGGTGGCGAGCTCTACGTCTTCGCCGACCGCGATACGCACGTTGCCGAGAGCGAAGGCGTGAACGTCATCCGGCTGACGGATCACGCCGGGCCGCTCTCGCCCATCCTGCACGTCATCCCGCTGCAGCTCCTCGCCTATCACGTCGCGGTGCTGCGCGGCACCGACGTGGACAAACCTCGCAATCTCGCGAAGAGCGTGACCGTCGAGTGACGGTCACGCCTGCGCCAGGTTCGCGGGGCAGGCAGGTCGGTCAAGCAGGGCGCCGCGGCTTGCGCGGCACGGCCTCGAACAGCCGGTCGTAGAGCCAGGCGGGCAGCGCGCCGAGCACGCGTGCGGCGAGCGCCATCTGCCACGGGATCACCGAGCGGGGCGTGCCGCGCGCGATACGCGCGGCGATCTTCGCGGCCGCCGCCTCCGCGCTCATCCGGAACGGCATGGGATAGGGATTGCGCTCCGTCATCGGGGTCGCGATGTAGCCCGGGCAGACGGTGACGACTTTGATCCCGGCGCCGCGCAGCTCCACCCGCAGGCTCTCGAGGTAGGCGATCAGCGCCGCCTTCGAGGCGCTGTAGGCCCCCGCGCCAGGCAGCCCCCGAAGCCCGGCGACGCTCGCGATTCCCGCCAGGGTGCCGGCCCCGCGCTCCCGCATGCAAGCGATGAACGGGCGGAAGGTGTTCACCGCACCTATCAAATTGGTGTCGATGATTTCCTCGAACGCCTGCGCGTCTTCGGCGTGCTCGGTCAGCGTGCCGACGCTCACCCCGGCGTTGGCGATCACGATGTCGGGGCAGCCCCGCCGGGCGCAGAAGGCGCGGGCGGCGGCCTGCAGCGCGGTGGCATTGCGCACGTCGAGGGGATGGATGTCGCAGGCGTGGCCGAGGTCGGCGGCGAGCCGCTCGAGCTCGCGCGCGCGCCGCGCGATCAGGCCGAGCACCGCGCCCGAGCCGGCGTAGTGGCGCGCGAGCGCTGCGCCCAATCCGCTGGATGCCCCGGTGATGACGACGCGCAGCGGCTGTAACGCGCCGCCGGTCATGGCCCGCGGCCCCCGGACGGCCGGGCTACTTCCCGGCCCGCCTCTGACGCGCGAGCCGCACGAGATCCTCCATGATCGGGATCATGCCGGCGAGCGTCGGCGCCATGTCGCCCGAGGTGAGATAGCGCCCGTCCACCACCAGAGTGGGCGTGCCGCGCACCTCGTAGCGCTCGGTGAGCACCCGCGCCCGCGCGACTTTCGCGTCCACCTCGGGGGAGTAGTAGGCATCGAGCCATCTGCGGCGGTCTATGCCGTTCCTGACCGCCCACTGCTCCATCACCTCGGGCTTGCTCATGTGCAGTTCCTCGACGTGGTAGCCGTGATAGACCTTGAGGTGCAGGCGCTCGACCTCGCCGAGCAGCTCCAGCGTGTAGTAGATGCGCGCGTGCGGCACCCAGCTCTCCCTCAGGATTACCGGAACGCGGCGCAACGCGACATCCTCGGGCTTTCTCCGGATCCAGGCCTCGAGCGCGGGTTGTAGCTGATTGCAGAAGGGGCAGCCGTACCAGAAGAAGTCGATCACCTCGATGCGGTCGCCGGTCTCGACCGGCTGTTGCGCGATCAGCCGGTACTCGATGTTCTGCCGGACGCTGATCACTTCTTGCGCTGGCGCGGCGGCGGCCGCACCAGCGAGGGCCGCAGCGAGCAGCCAGCGGAACGCGCGGCAGGGCCGTATCGCGGTCATTTACCCGCGCGCGCCTTGCGCGCCATCGCGATCGCCTGGTCGAGCACCTTGAAGAAGCGCTCGTAGTCCACGCTGTTGTCGGGCTTGAGCGTGAGCGAGGGCGAGAGCAGATATCGCCCGTCCACGGCGATCGCCGGCGTTCCCGGGATGTCGTAGCGCGTCGAGAGATCAATTGAGCGCTGGGTGCGACTCCGCACGCCGAAGGAGTTGTAGGTGTCCACGAACTTCTGGCGGTCCACGCCCTGCTTGGCCACCCAGTCGAAGAGCACGTTGGGCTCGGAGAGCCGGATCTTGTGCTGATGGATCGCGGCGAAGACCTCGTAGTGGAGCTTCTCCACCAGCCCCATCGCGTCGAGCGCATGGTAGGCCTGGGTGAGCGGCACCCAGTGCTGCTGGAGCACGGCGGGCTCGCGCCGGAACTCGACATCGGAGGGCTTGCGCTTGAGCCATTCTTTGAGCGCAGGCTGCAGGTTGTTGCAGTGGGGGCAGGCATACCAGAAAAATTCCAGCACCTCGATCGCCTTGCCGGAAGCGGTCGGCTGCGGGGGCTCGATCCGCAGATAATCCTTGCCCGCCACCAGCGCCTGTGCCGCAGCCGCAGCGGCGGCGGCGAGCAGCCACGCCGCGAGCAGCGAGTTTCGCAGGATTCGTTTCATCTCGTCCTCGTTTTCGGTACGGGGTTGCGCCGCGGCGCGCGCGTCATTCGCGCACCTTGATGAGCGCGGTCTCGACGCCGTTCTGTTTGAGAACGTCGCGCGTGCGGTTCAGTTCCTCGACGCTGGTGTACGGCCCGATGCGCACCCGGTACCACACGCCCTTCTCCGGCAACGTCGTCGTCTGGATGGTGGCCTCGACGCCGAGCAGCGCGAGCCGTGCCTTGAGCTGGTCGGCGTCGGGCGCGCTCTGGAACGCGCCCGCCTGGAGGAAGAACGCCTCCTTCGGCGCCGCGGCCGGGCGCTTCTGTGCCTCGCTCAGCTGCTGGTCGGTGGCGGGCTCCTCGGCCCCGGGCAGGATCTTGTAGAAATCGAAGCGCGGCCTGTCTTCCGGCGCTTTCGCCGCGGTTTGCGCGCCCTTGTCCGCGGGCGCTGCGCCCTTCGCGGCCTCGGCTTTGGGCGGCGGCGTGCGGGCGATGAACGGGCTCGGCATCTTGTGGATGTACCACGCGGCGGCGAGCGCGATGCCGAGGCCCAGCACCAGCCCGATGAGGATTCCCACCAGCAGCGAGCCGCCGCCGCCGCGGCGCTCGGGCTTCTTGTAGTCCCTGGTCACGGAACTATCTTACCTTACATCTTGCGCGGCGCCGAAACGCCGAGCAGCGCGAGCCCGTTGGCGAGCACCTGCCGCACCGCGGCGCACAGCGCAAGCCGCGCGTGCCGCAGGCCCTCCTCCTCCACCAGGATGCGCGTGGCGTTGTAATAGCTGTGGAATTCGGCGGCGAGCTCGCGCAGGTAGAACGCGACCAGGTGCGGCGCGAGATCGCGCGCGGCGTCCTCCACCACCTCCGGGTATTCGATCAGCCGCGAGGCGAGCGCAAGTTCCTGGTCGAGCGCGAGCACCGAGGTGTCCGCGCCCGGCAGCCGCGCGGGATCCCCCCCCCACTGTTCGAGCACGCTGCACACCCGCGCGTGCGCGTACTGGACGTAGTAGACGGGGTTTTCGTTGCTCTGCGACTTGGCGAGGTCGAGGTCGAAATCGAGGTGCTGATCGGCCTTGCGCAGCACGTAGAAGAAGCGCGCGGCGTCCCGTCCGACCTCGCGCCGCAGCTCGCGCAAGGTGACGAATTCCCCCGCGCGCGTGGACATGGGCACTTTCTGCCCGTTGCGGTAGAGCACGGCGAACTGCACCAGCGCCACCGTGAGCAGCGCCGGGTCGAGCCCCAGTGCGGCGAGCGCGCCCTTCACGCGCGGGACGTAGCCGTGGTGGTCCGCGCCCCACACGTCCACTATCAGCTCGAAGCCGCGCTCGAACTTGTTGAGGTGGTAGGCGATGTCGGAGGCGAAATAGGTGTATTGGCCGTTCTCGCGCTGCACCACGCGGTCCTTTTCATCGCCGAAGCGGCTCGAGCGGAACCAGCGCGCGCCGTCTTGGACGTAGAGATGCCCGCGCTCCTCGAGCCGGCGCAGCGCCCGCTCGACGAGCCCCGTCTCGTAGAGCGAGCGCTCCGAGAACCAGTGGTCGAAGGTGACGCCGAACTCCTCGAGGTCGTTGCGGCAATCCTCGAGCTGCTCGTTCAGCGCGAAGTCGTGGATGTACTGGTAATCGCCGCCCAGTTTTTCCTTGGCGAGCGCAATCAGCGCGTCGAGACGCGCCTCCGCGTCGGGCTCGGCGAGCGCCGGAGCGAAGGCGTCCGGGGTCGCACCGCGCACGAACCGCGCTCCATGCTCGGAATGGATGGTGCGCGCCATCGCGCGCACGTAGTCGCCCTGGTAGGCGTTTTCGGGAAAAGGCGCCTGCAAGCCGCAGAGCTCGAGATAGCGCAGCCAGGTGGACAGCGCGAGAATGTCCATCTGGCGCCCGGCGTCGTTGACGTAGTATTCGCGCGTCACCTCGAACCCGGCGGCGGCGAGGATGTTGGCGAGGCTCGCCCCGTAGGCCGCGCCGCGCCCGTGCCCGACGTGCAGCGGCCCGGTGGGGTTGGCCGAGACGAACTCGACTTGGACCCGCTTGCCGCGCCCGAGCGCGCTCGTGCCGTAACCCGGCCCTGCCTGCAGCACGCGGACCGCCGCCTGTTGCTTGAAGGCGCGCTTGAGAAAGAGGTTGATGAAGCCCGCGCCCGCGACCTCCGCGCGCTCGAGGCAGGGGGATTGCGGCAGCCCCGCCACGATGCGCGCCGCGATCTCGCGCGGCGCGCTTTTCATCGGCCGCGCGAGCTGCAGCGCGACATTGCACGCGTAATCGCCGTGCCCTGCCTGGCGCGGTCTTTCCACCACGACACTGGGCGCCGGCAACCCGGGCGCGATCGGCTCGAGCGCGTCTCGGATCAGCGCTGCCAGATGCGCGCGCAGATCCTGGCTTTCGGGCGCGGCCATGGGGGGCGGGAAATAAAAGGCGCCTATTATAGCGGCGTCGGGAATCGGAGCGTCAGAATTCGATCGGGTCCACGTCGAGCGCCCAGCGCGCCGGCGCGGAGCGGCGGCAGGCGAGCGCTCCGTACCACGCGCGCAGGAAGAGCTGCAGCCGCGCGCGGGATTCCGACTGCACCAGCAACTGCGCGCGCGCGCGCCCCGCGCGCCTTGGCATCGCCGCCGGCACCGGATCGTAGATCGTGACGCGCGGCTCGAGGGCGCGGGCGATGCGCGCCGCGCCCGCGAGGAATTCCAATGCGGTCGCGAGCTGCGCCGCCTCCGCACGCAGCAGCGCCTGATGGACGAAGGGCGGGAATCCCGCCGCACGGCGCTCGGCGAGCAGCGTCTCGGCGAAGGCGGAGTAGTCCTGTAGCCGCAGCGCCTGGTAGAGAGGATGGCCGGGGAACTCGGTCTGGATCAGCACCGCGCCCTGCACCCCTGCCCGGCCGGCGCGCCCTGCGACCTGGGTGAGCAGCGCGAACAGGCGCTCGGGGGCTCGGATATCGGGGCTATAGAGCAGGCTGTCGGCGTTGATCACGCCGACCAGGCTCAAATGCGGGAAATCGTGGCCCTTGGCGAGGATCTGGGTGCCGACCAGCACGTCCACGTCGCGGCCCCGGATGCGCCGGCGCATCTCGGGCCAGGCGTGCCGCCCCCGCACGCTGTCGCGGTCTATGCGCAGGATGCGCGCTGCGGGGAGATGCCGCGCGAGCGCAGTCTCCACGCGCTGCGTGCCGCTGCCCAGCGGCGAGAGCTGCGGGTTGCCGCAGCGGGGACAGGCGGCGGGCACGGCGCTCTGGTGGCCGCAGTGATGGCAGCGCAGCCGCCGCTCGGCAAGGTGCAGCACGAGGTGCGCCGAGCAGCGGTGGCAGCCGGAAACCCAGCCGCAGCCCGCGCAGTGGAGCACCGGCGCGTAACCGCGCCGGTTGATGAACACGAGGCTCTGCTCGCCGCGCGCGCAGCACGCCTCGAGCGCTGCCAGCAGCCGCGGCGAGAGCCCGTCCTCCAGCCGCTCGCCGCGAGTATCGAGGTAGGCGATGCGCGGCAGCTCGCAGCCGATGCGCCGGGTGAGCGTGCTCAATCGGTAGCGACCGCTCGCCGCGTTGTGGTAGGTCTCGAGCGAGGGGGTGGCCGAGCCGAGCACCACCGGAATCCCGCGCAGGCGTGCGCGCACCACCGCGAGATCGCGCGCCGAATAGCGGAACCCTTCCGCCTGCTTGAACGAGCCGTCGTGCTCCTCGTCCACGACGATCACCCCGAGCGCGGGCAGTGGCGTGAACACGGCGAGCCGGGTGCCGAGCACGATGCGGGCCGCTCCCGAGCGTGCCGCGAGCCAGTGCGCGAGCCGCTCGCCCTCGGCAAGCCGGCTGTGCAGGCTCACCGCGGGCACGCCGGGGAAGCGTTCCCGCACGAGCGCTTCGAGCTGGGGCGTGAGCGCGATCTCGGGCACGAGCAGCAGCGCCTGGCGCCCCGCCGCGAGCGCCGCGGCGATGACGCGCAGATATACCTCGGTCTTGCCGCTGCCCGTCACGCCGAGCAACAGGTGCGCCTCGAAGCGCCCGAGGCTTGCGCAGATCTGATCCACGGCGCGCTGCTGCTCGGAGGTGAGCTGGGGCGCGGGAGCGGGCGGTCCTGCGGCGGCAGGCGGGTCGAGCGCTTTTTCTTCCGTGACCCAGCCGCGCGCAAGGAACTCGCGCAGCAGCCGCGGCGCCCTTGGGGAGAGCGCGCGGGCCTCGGGGTGCTCGAGCGGCCCTTGCCCCAGACGCTCGAGCAGGCGGCGCTGCAGGCGCGCGCCTTTGGGCAGCGCCTCCGGGCTGATCGTGGATCCGGCCTCCGTCAGCACGTAGCGCGGCTGCTCCGTCTTCAGTTTGGCCAAGGGACGGGCGCGGCGCCAAGGCGCGGGGAGAGCCCCTGTCACGACCGCGCCGAGCGGGTGGTGATAGTAATCGCTTGCAAACTTCAGCAGCTCGAGATCCGGTGCCTCGAACGCCGGTGGCTCGTCGCGCAGCACCCGCAGCGGCCGCCTCAATCGCTCGCGAGCCACGCTGGTGGCATCGGTGATCTCGACGATGATGCCGATCGCGATACTCTTTCCGAAGGGAACCAGCGCGCGCCGCCCGATGTCGCCCTCGGTCGCGTCCTCGCAGCGGTAGTCGAACAGCGTCGGCACGGGCACATCAAGCGCGACGCGGATGATTGCCATCGCGGAGTGCGGGGCGTGCATGGCCGCAAGGTTAGCGCGCGGAACTGAAGCGTTTTCTTCGACTTGTTCCCAACTACCCTAGCCGGCGCGGGATTTTGTCGTTATCAACAGCCCGCTGTGGATAACCCTGTTGATTGTTTCCGCTCCATTCAAAAGCGGGATCCGGGAGTAGGCGGCTGCACTTCCTGACCGCGCCCGTGCATGGTCAAAAAAACCTTAAAAATCCAAATGTTGGATAGCAAGCCGGAGAGCGCCGGAAGCAGCGCGAAAAGGCCTGTTGTAATAAGGGCTTGCTGTGCATAAAGCCGCACTCTTCCCTAGAGGGCGCGAGCAGCCGTTAATGGTATTTTCGGCTCAGCTCGTGGACCGCAGCGACCAGGGACGCCACGCTCTCGGGGGCGGTGTACTGCGATACCCCGTGGCCCAGATTGAAGACATGACCGTGGCCGTGGCCATAGGCGGCGAGCACCGCTGCCGCGCCCTTGCGGGCGGCCTCGGGCCCGGCCAGCAGCACTGCCGGGTCGAGGTTGCCTTGGAGGGCGACGCGGTGGCCGACGCGGGCGCGCGCCTCGGTCAGATCCATCGTCCAATCGAGCCCCACGGCGTCACAGCCGCTTGCCGCGATCGCCTCGAGCCAGCAGCCGCCGCCCTTGGTGAAGAGGATGACGGGCACGCGCTCGCCAGCGCGCTCGCGCTTGAGGCCTTCCAGCACGCGCTGCATGTAGGCGAGCGAGAATTCGCGATACTCGGCCGCGCCGAGCAACCCCCCCCAGGTATCGAACAGCATGAGCGCCTGCGCGCCCGATTCGATCTGGGCGTTCAGGTAGTCGGTGACCGCGCGGGCGTTGGTGTCGAGGATGCGATGCAGCAGCTCGGGGCGGCCGTAGAGCATGGTTTTCACGGTCCGGAAATCGGGGCTCGCGACACCTTCCACCATGTAGCAGGCGAGAGTGAAAGGGCTGCCGGAGAAGCCGATGAGCGGCACTGCGCCCGCGAGCGCCTTTCGCACTTGCCGTAGCGTGTCGAGCACGTAGCGCAATTCCCGATCGGGATCAGGGACGGCGAGGCTCTTGATTTGGCGCTCCTCGCGCAGCGGCCGCTCGAGCCGCGGGCCCTCGCCCTCGTTGAACGCGAGCCCCAGCCCCATCGCGTCGGGCAGCGTCAGGATGTCGGAAAACACGATAGCGGCGTCGAGCGGGAAGCGCGCGAGCGGCTGCAGCGTCACCTCGGTGGCGAGATCCGGATTCTTGCACAGCGCGAGAAAGCTGCCGGCCCGCGCCCGCGTCGCGTTGTACTCGGGCAGATAGCGTCCGGCCTGGCGCATGAGCCACACCGGGGTGTAGGGCGTGGGCTGGCGCAGCAGTGCCCGCAGCAGCGTGTCGTTCTTGAGCCCGGGCATCAGCGGGAAACGCGGGACGCGAAACGTGTGGCGCGCGCAGTCAGGGTCCGCGCGCGCGGTCTCGTTGCGGGCGCTTCACGTTTGAGCATTCCGTGCACTTTTCACGTTTCACCGGGGAAGCTCCGAGCTTCCCATGAGGAACTCGTCCACCGCACGCGCGCACTGGCGGCCTTCGCGGATTGCCCACACCACCAGTGATTGCCCGCGCCGCATGTCGCCTGCTGCGAACACCTTGGGCACCGAGGTCGCGTAGGCGTCCTTGCCCTCGGTGCCGGCGCGGGCGTTGCCGCGTGCGTCCTTCTCCACGCCGAAAGCGTCGAGCACCTGCGGCACCGGCGCAACAAAGCCCATCGCGAGCAGCACCAGGTCAGCGGGCAGCGTGAATTCCGAGCCCGGGATCTCGCTCATCTGGCCGCCCTTCCACTCGAGGCGCACGGCCCTGAGCGCCTTGACGCGCCCGTTCTCGCCGAGGAATTCCTTGGTCGCGACCGACCAGTCGCGGTTGACACCTTCCTCGTGCGAGGTGGAGGTCCGCAGCCGCGTCGGCCAGTAAGGCCAGACCGGGTTGCGCTCGACGTCGGGCGGCATTGGCAGGAGCTCGAGCTGGGTGACGGAGGCGGCGCCGTGGCGGTTGGAGGTGCCCACGCAGTCGGAGCCGGTGTCACCCCC
>DATLZE010000064.1:0-8444 GCA_035574195.1 Burkholderiales bacterium
CCGCGGCGGGCGCGATGCTGTTCGTGGTGAGCCACGAAATGATCCCCGAGATCCACCGCAACGGCCACCCGCTGCCGGCGACGCTCGGAGTGATGGGCGGCTACGCGGTGATGATGGTGCTCGACAACGCGCTCGCGTGAGCGCCCCGGCGCTCGATCGAAAAGCACGATCGTTCTGAACGAAACAATTCATTGGATTGATCAGGCGCGAGGCGCCATACTGGCGGCTGTTTTTTTCGAACCGAGGACAGGAGACAGCACCATGTTGACCGTAGGCGATCGCCTCCCCGCCTTCGACTTGCAGGCGGTAGTTTCGACCGAGCAGGACAAGGCATTCACCCGCATCACCGATCAGTCCGACCCCGGCAAGTGGAAGGTGATCTTCTTCTGGCCGAAAGACTTCACCTTCGTGTGCCCCACCGAGATCGCGGCGTTCGGCAAGTCGAACCGCGAGTTCGGCGACCGCGACGCCGTGATCTACGGCGTCTCGACCGACAGCGAGTACGTGCACCTCGCCTGGCGCCGCTCGCACCCCGATCTCAAGGACTTGCCCTTCCCGATGCTCTCCGACATCAAGCGCGAGCTGTCGGCCGCGTTCGGGGTCCTCGACCGCAAGGAAGGTGTGGCTCTGCGCGCGACCTTCATCGTGGACCCCGAAGGCGTGATCCGTTTCGTTTCGGTACACGACCTCGACGTCGGGCGCAACGTGGACGAGGTGCTGAGAACGCTCGACGCGCTGCAAAGCGAGGAGTTGTGCCCGTGCAACTGGCGCAAGGGCGATGCGTTCCTCGAGGCTGCCTGAGCCGTTTCGAGAAGCGGAGAAGCCACTGGGTGCGAGCGGCGTCCGGCTGCTCGCCGCCCCGCCACATCGCCCCCTCGCCGCCCCGGCGTCATTGACGTTACTGCGTGACTGCGCCACCTGATCGAGGAGACAATCATGTCGTTGCAAGACCTCAGAGACCGCCTGCCGGAATATGCCCGCGACATCAAGCTCAACCTGGGTGCGCTCGCCGCCGAGACGGTGCTCACCGAGAAGCAGAAGGCCGGCGCCTTCATCGCCTCCGCGCTGGGCGCGCGCAACGCCGAGGTCGCTGCGGCGGTGATCGCCGAGTTCGCCGCTCGACTCGACGCCAGGGAGCTTGCAGCGGCGAAAGCGGCCGCCGGGGTGATGGCGATGAACAACGTCTATTACCGTTTTCTCCACCTCGTCGGCAACGGCGAGTACTCGAGGTTGCCGGCCCGACTGCGCATGAACGCGATCGCCACCCACGGCATCGCCCGCGCCGACTTCGAGCTATGGTGCTTGGCGGTCTCGGCGATCAACGGCTGCGGCTCCTGCATCGCCTCGCACGAGAAAGCGGTGCGCGAGGCGGGTCTCGGCGCCGAGCAAGTGCAGGCGGCGGTGCGCATCGCGGCGGCGGTGAACGCCGCGGCCGCGGTACTCGACGCGGAGCGCTGCGCCGAGGTCCGTGCGGCCGTCGCCTGAAGGCGGCGGGCGCCCCCGGCGGCGGCGCGTCATTGCCGCGCCGCGAGCCCTTTTGTCATCCCTGCCGGAGCGCTGCGCCCCGGGCGCCCGAGCGAGGACTGCCGCGGCTTCGTGAACCGCTGGCTGCGCGAGCGGCGGCTACGGGCTCATCGGCTGGCGGCGGCCGGGGGCGAGAGTCGAGGGAAGCGAGAACGCCGCCAGCCGGTTTTCGTTTCGCCCTTGATCAGGCTCCGCGCTGCGCGCCGGGGCGGCCATCCTCCACGGTCCAGTTGGCGAGGGTGCGGATCCCGGCCGCGGGGTCGGTCACATCGTAGACCGAGCGAAAGCGCGTCACAGCACGCCGCTGCGAAAGCTCCATCACCGCGTAGCCGCGGCGCGCGCTGTTCGCGTATTTCACGTGGGGATTGTCCGCGGCCCAGGCTTCCACCTGCTTCATCGGCAGGCCCTGCGAGGTGATGGAGGAGCAGTTGAATTCCGTCGCCACCACCGGCGCGGCAGGGTCGTCGAAGTCCGTCTTGAGGTCGGCGGCGACGAACATGTGCACGTCGCCGCCCACGACGACGGGGTTCGCGACACGCCGCTCGGCGAGCGCGCGCAGCAACCGCTCGCGCGCCCTGGGGTAGCCATCCCAGCCGTCGGTCCAGAACGAGCGGCCTTCTCCCGGAGTGCGATCGGCCTGCGCCATCAGCGTCTGCTGCACGATTACGTTCCAGCGCGCGCGCGCGGCCGCGAATTCCGCGGAGAGCCATTTTTCCTGCGCTTCCCCGAGCAAAGTGAGCTGCGGGTCGAGCCGCTCGGGGCACTCTTCGTCGGCCACCACGCGGCTGCCGCCGCGCCCGGGGCGCGGGCAGACCTGGTGCGAGCGGTACTGGCGGTCGTCGAGCACGTAGAAGGCGGCGAGCGCGCCGTAATCGAGCCGCACGTAGATCCGCGCATCGGGCCCGCGCGGCGCCATGCGCTTCGGCACCGGCATGTGCTCGTACCAGGCGCGGTAGGCTGCGGCGCGGCGCGCGAGGAACGCGGCGGGCTCGTCGAGGTGCTGCGAGCGCTCGTTCGCGTAGTCGTTCTGCACCTCGTGATCGTCCCAGGTGACGATCCAGGGAGCCGCCGCGTGCGCCGCCTGCAGGTCCGGGTCGCTCTTGTAGAGCGCGTAGCGGTTGCGGTAGTCGCCGAGCGTCACCGGCTCGCCCGCTTCATGCTTGCGCACGTGGTTGCGTCCCCAAGAGGATTCGTAGATGTAGTCGCCGAGATGCGCGACGAGGTCGAGGTCCTCGCGCGCCATGTGCCGGTAGGCGCAATACCAGCCCTGCTCGTATTGCTGGCAGGAGGCGAACGCGAAACGCATGCGCTCGAGGGAGGCGGGTAAGGGCGCAGTGCGCGTGCGCCCCACCGGGCTCGTCGCTCCGCCCGCGTGGAAGCGATAGAAGTACCAGCGTGCGGGCTCGAGCCCGGAGACCTCGGCGTGCACCGAGTGCGCCGATTCGGGGGATGCGATCTCGGTCCCGCGGGCGACGATCGAGCGAAAGCTCTCCTCGCCCGCCAGCTCCCAGGCGACTTCTACCGCCGCCGGGGGCATGCCGCCGCCCGCGAGCGGCTCCGGCGCAAGCCGGGTCCAGAGCACCACGCCGTGCGGCGCCGGATAACCCGAAGCCACGCCGAGGGTGAAGGGGTACTTGTCGAAGCGAGGCCGGGCGAGGAGCAGGGGGGCGGGCAGCGCCGCCGCGAGCAGCCCCGCGGCGCAGCCCGACAGGAAGGCACGTCGTGAAATCGGCATGTCCCGCACTATAACGCGGCGGGCCCGGCGCGCGCTGACAAGGAACTCGCCGGCACGCGCAGGGCAAATTCCGCTATTGGGAGACTAAAATAGTTGACGTCGTGAACCTGCGCCAGTTTCAGGCATCGCTTGGAGCCGTGCGCCCGCCGCGGGGGCTGGCGGCGCCGCTGCGCGCGTTGTGGCACGAAGCGAGGGGCGACTGGGAGCGCGCGCACCGCATCGTGCAGGGCGAGGCGAGCAAGGCCGCCATGCGCGTGCACGCCTATCTGCACCGCAAGGAGGGCGATTCCGAAAACGCCGATTACTGGTATGCGCGCGCGGGCGAGGAGCGGCCGCGGGTGGCGCTGGAGAAGGAGTGGGAGACGCTGGTGAAGTCATTGCTCGATGAGGCCTCTCGAGCGCACGGGCGCGAAGGCGCGGAGGACGGGCGAAGCAAAGGTTGAATGGACCCGATACCCCTTTCCCTTCGCGCAGGCGCGGCGCCGTTGCGGCCTTGCGCTTCAGCCTGGTCTTGACCGGAGGGCCCATGCGGGCGCTGAACATCATCGGCTCGGGACGCGTCGGCCGCGCGTGCGGCAGGCTGTGGGCGCGGGCGCGCGTGTTCGAGATCCAGGATGTGCTGACGCGCTCGCGGGAGAGCGCGGCCGAGGCGGTGAAGTTCATCGGCGCCGGCCGCGCGGTGGGGCAGCTCGCGGAGATGCGCCCGGCCGACGTGTGGATGATCGCCACGCGCGACGACGCGATCGTGCCCGCCTGCGCCACGCTCGCGGCCTCGGGCAAGCTCGTGCCCGACGACATCGTGTTCCACGTGAGCGGCGCGACGCCGTCGGGCGATCTCGCGCCGGCGAAAGAATGCGGCACGCTGATCGCGAGCGTGCACCCGATCAAAACCTTTACCGATCCCGAGCAGGCGGCCCGCACCTTCGCTGGAACCTATTGCGCCGCCGAGGGAGACCGGGAGGCGCTGCGGGTGCTGCGGCCCGCCTTCGAGAGAATCGGCGCCACGGTGTTCGAAATCCGGCCGGAGCTGAAGGCGGTCTACCACGCCGGGGGAGTGTTCGCCTGCAACTACCTCGTGGCGCTCATCGAGGCGGCGCTGCGCGCGCACGGAAAAGCCGGCATCCCGTCCGCGGCCTCGCTCCGGGCGATCGAGCCGATGGTGCGCGAGACGGTGGACGCGGTCTTCGCGCGCGGGCCAGCGCGCGCGCTGACCGGCCCGGTGTCGCGCGGCGACGTGGCGACGGTCAGGCGCCAGCTCGCGCAGGTCGCCGAGTGGGACAGCGGCATGGCCGCGCTCTATCGGGGGCTCGGGCTCATCGCGGTGGATCTCGCCGAGGCCGACGGCCGGCTCGACGCCGCAGGCGCCGCCGCTCTGCGGGAGGCGCTGGGCCCCGCGGCGAGGGAGAACCCGCAGCGTTGAAACGGGACCGTGGAGCGCGCGCGGTGCGTTCTTGGCGCTCCGGCCGCATGCCGGCGTAAACTAAGCTCATCCGCTGCGCCGGGGTTCCGGTCGCGAGAGACGAGTAACGAGTAACGAGCCAGTTCTTGTTATGCCCTTGAAGACCCTCACCGGCCGGCACGCCGAAGCGCGCAAGGGGCGCGGCGCCGGGATCAATCCCGAAGGCCGCTTCGAGCGGCTCGCGCGCGAGGCATTCGACGACGGCTGGGAGCGGGGCGAGGAGCAGCCCCCGCCCCTGAAGACTCAGGTCACCGAGGAGCGGGTGAAGAGCATCATCGCGCGCAACGACTCGCCCGACATTCCGTTCACGCAGTCCATCAATCCCTACCAGGGATGCGAGCATGGATGTCCTTATTGCTACGCCCGCCCGACGCACGCCTACCGCAACCTCTCGCCCGGCATTGACTGGGAGACCAGACTGTTCGCCAAGGTGAACGCGGCGGAGAAGCTGCGCGAGGAGCTGTCGCGCCCCGGCTACCGCTGCGAGGTGATCTCGATCGGCGCCAATACCGATCCCTATCAGCCGATCGAGCGCAAGTACCGGATCACGCGCGGCATCCTCGAGGTCTGCGCGGAATTCAACCAGCCGGTCGGCATCGTCACCAAGAACGCCATGATCGAGCGCGACCTCGACCTCCTCGCGCCGATGGCGGAAAAGAACCTCGTCAATGTGTTCATCTCGATCAACAACCTCGACCACGAACTCGCGCGCCGCCTCGAGCCGCGCTGCTCGGCGCCGCGGCGGAGGCTCGAGGCGATGCGGCGGCTCGCCGATGCGGGAGTCCCCGTAGGAGTGCTGGTTGCGCCGGTCATCCCGTTTCTCACCGACCACCAGATCGAGGCGGTGCTGGAGGCGGCATGGGAGCACGGCGCGCGGCAAGCGGGCTACGTCCTGATGCGCTTGCCGTGGGAAGTGAAGGACGTCTTCAAGGAATGGCTCGAGCGCAACTATCCGCTCAAGGCGAAGCACGTGATGAGCCGGGTGCGCGCGATGCGCGGCGGGCGAGACAACGACCCCGATTTCGGCAGCCGCATGCGCGGGCAGGGCGAGCTCGCGCGGCTGCTCGGCGAGCGCTTCGGGAAGGCCTGCGCGCGGCTCGGCTACGGCGCCGCCGCGCGCAACCGCGCGCTCGATACCACGCGCTTTCGCGTGCCGGCGCGCACGCAGCAGCTTTCGCTGTTCGATCAGAGCAGTGGCCAAGTGACCAAGTGACGAAGTGACGAGGGGCTATGAAGAACGCGGTCGCGTTGTACGTCGGCGAGTCCCTGGGGAAGTACGGGTTCCCCGACGGCCACCCGTTCGGACCGGACCGCCAGGACGCCTTCTGGAAAGAAGCGGTGAAGCAGGGGCTCGACAAGCGCGCCGCGGTGACCGATCCGCGCATGGCCGCGGAGGAGGAGCTGTATCGCTTCCACGAGCCCGAGTTCGTGGCGTGGGTCAAGGAGTGCTCCGCGGCAGGCCACGGAGTCATTGACTACGGCGACACGCCGGCCTACCCGGGAGTGTACGAAGCGGCGGCGACGGTGGCGGGCTCGGCGCTACACGGCCTCGACTCGATCATGAGCGGAACGGCGCTGCGCACCTTCCAGCCGATCGGCGGGCTGCACCACGCGCGCCGCGCCTCAGCTGCCGGATTCTGCGTGTTCAACGACATCGGCGTCGTGATCGACACGCTGCGCGCGCAATACGGCGTGAAGCGCATCGCTTACGTGGACATCGACGTGCACCACGGCGACGGGCTCTACTACCCTTACGAGGAAGACCCCGACCTCATCTTCGCCGACATCCACCAGGACGGGCGCACGCTCTATCCCGGCACCGGCCACGCCCACGAGACCGGCAAGGGCGCGGCGAAAGGCACCAAGCTCAATATCCCGTTGCTGCCGGGCATGGGCGACCGGGAATTCTTCCAGGCGTGGGAAGCGGTGGAGGCGCACCTGCGCAGGTTCAAGCCCGAGTTCTTCATCCTGCAGTGCGGCGCCGACAGCCTCGCGGGCGATCCCCTCGCGATGCTGCGCTACACGCCGGCCGCGCACGCGCACGCGGCGCGGCGCCTGTGCGCGCTCGCGAACGAGATGGCGGGCGGGCGCATCATGGGCTTCGGCGGCGGGGGCTATCACCGCGGCAACCTCGCTGCGGCATGGTGCGCGGTGCTGGAGGAGTTTCTGAAAGCCTAAACCGGTTTCATGACTGCCCGAGCACGATCAGTGCGCGGGCGAGATACAGAAACGCGAGGAAGACCGAGGTCTGGCGCTCATCGCGCACGACCAGCCGTCGAAAGTGGCCGAGCCGTGCTGGGTGCGGAGAGCTTCGTGTCAAGGCTCGAACCCTGCCTGGCCCAACGCGCTGGCACCAGGAAGCGCCGCGAGCGCAGCGCCTGCTGGATCGCCCTGCCCTAAGAAGAAAACTCCAAGGCCAAGCGCAACGCGCTGATCCCCAGGGCGCACCTGCAATACGGCCGTACGCTTGCGCAGATCGCCCGACATCTCGCACTACGGTGAGCAAGGCGATCAATGCCCCGGATTCAAGACCCGGCCTCGTGATTCTCCGCAAGACCGCTGCTTCCTCCGTTCCCTGCCCGGACACAGATCCCGGACACGGATCCTTCCCTACCGACGCCGGATTGCGTCGTGTTCTTGAAGCGGGGTAACGTATTGACAGGCGGGGAGGATGACAGCGGGTCTAGCGAGGAATGACGGGGGTGGGCTCAGTGTCAACTAAGTTGTCAATTAAGAAGTCAGCCATTTTTTCGACCAATTGACGTTAGATTTCGCGAGGGTCACGCCGTGGGAAATGACCGTCACATATTCGTACGCCTCATTGCGATCGAAGAGCGTGACGTCAATCTAAAATTCTTCTTCGACCACTTCCGCAATTACTTCATCTGTGCGGCTTTGGGCGCCGCAGCGCGGTACCTGAACACGGGAGGCGAAGCTATTCCGTATCTCGGAGTGTTCGCGGGGACCGTGATCACGGTTACGGCGATCATTCTTTTCTTCTTGAATACCTATCAAGGCGCATTGGCCGTCTCGATACTTGTGCTATCCGGAAAGGGCTACGTCCGCGGCGTATACACCGCCATATGGTTGCTCATCGCTGCGTCTTATGTACACCTTCTCTTTGTTCGCCTTCCGTAACGCAGAATCTAACTTTAGGTCGAACGGACGGGCCGCCAGCGCCGTGCCAACATTGAGCGTCATACCGCGGACCGAAGGGGTCACGCGGACCGAAGGGGTCAGAGCTTTACTTTATACTCCGAGCGGCAAGCGGCAAGCGCGCAAGAGGTCGGTTTTGGGAGAGGCGGTACGCTCTCGGCTGTTCTCGGTGTTCGCGTTGGGCTCGGCCTATCGCGAGGCGCGCCGGTCTCGCCGGGCCCGGCCAGGCAGAGAGGCCGAGCGCAACTCCCAGGCGCCGCGCAGCACGGGTTCTGTGGCCCGGAGAGCAAGAGCGCGCGGTGCAATCCAGAACGCTCCGGCAACCGCTATATAAACTAAAGCTCTGACCCCTCGCCCCCGTGCTTGAAGGATGACAGGGTCAAGCGCACAATGCCGTTTTGCAAATCGGGTTTTAGTCCTACTACTTCACGTTAGACAGCACGAAGACGGAGCGTGTTCGGCGTACATCGTGACTTGCGAAGACGAATCCTCGTAACCACGGTCTCCTCGGCCGCCTTGGTCATTACAGGCCTTGCCGCACTCGTCGCGGCATGGTGGTCTCGCTCCGAG
>DATLZE010000065.1:0-12943 GCA_035574195.1 Burkholderiales bacterium
CCGCTCCCGCCGCCGCAAACGACGGCGCCGCCCGGGGGGCGGCGCCGTAGAGGGCTAAGGGCGGGTTACTTGTCCACGCCGCCGATGCACACGTACTTCACTTCGAGGAATTCCTCGATGCCGTACTTGGAGCCCTCGCGCCCGATTCCCGATTCCTTCACGCCGCCGAAGGGCGCCACCTCGGTCGAGATGATGCCGACGTTCACGCCGACGATGCCCGATTCGAGCGCCTCGGCCACGCGCCACACGCGCCCGAGGTCGCGGCTGTAGAAATAGGCCGCAAGTCCGTAGGGCGTGTCGTTGGCGAGCCGGATGAGCTCCTCCTCGGTCCTGAAGCGGTAGAGCGGCGCGACCGGCCCGAAGGTCTCCTCGTGCGTGATCCTCATCGCCGGGGTGACGTCGGCGAGCACGGTCGGCTGGAAAAACTGCCCGCCGCGCTCGTGGCGCTTGCCGCCGGTCACCACGCGCGCGCCCTTCGAGACGGCGTCCCTGATGTGCTCTTCCACCTTCTCGACCGCTTTCATGTCGATCAACGGCCCCTGCACCACGCCCGGCTCGAGCCCGTTGCCGACCTTCATCGCGGATACCTTCTCGGCGAGCTTCGCGGCGAACTTCTCGTAGACGCCCTCCTGCACGAAGATGCGGTTCGCGCACACGCAGGTCTGCCCGGTGTTGCGGTACTTGGAGGCGATCGCGCCCTCGACCGCCGCATCGAGGTCGGCGTCGTCGAACACGATGAACGGCGCGTTGCCGCCGAGCTCGAGCGAGATCCTCTTCACCGTGCCGGCGCACTGGGCCATCAACTGCTTGCCCACCTCGGTCGAGCCGGTGAAGGTGAACTTGCGCACCAGCGGATTGGTGGTGAGCTCCTTGCCGATCGGGCCTGAGGCGCCGGTCACCACCGAGAGCACGCCCTTGGGGAGGCCGGCGCGCTCGGCGAGCACGGCGAGCGCGAGGGCCGAATAAGGAGTCGCGCTCGCGGGCTTCACCACCATGGTGCAGCCGGCGGCGAGCGCCGGGCCCGCCTTGCGCGTGATCATGGCGTTCGGGAAGTTCCACGGCGTGACCGCCGCGCACACGCCCACCGGCTGCTTGAGCACGACGATGCGGCGGTCGGCCGAGGGTGCGGGAATGGTGTCGCCATAGACCCGCTTCGCCTCCTCCGCGAACCACTCGATGAAAGAGGCGCCATAGGCGACCTCGCCGCGCGATTCGGCGAGCGGCTTGCCCTGCTCCACCGTCATCAGCACCGCGAGGTCCTCCTGGTTCGCCATCATGAGCTCGTACCATTTGCGCAGGATCGCCGCGCGCTCCTTGGCGGTTTTCGCGCGCCATGCCGGGAACGCCGCATCTGCGGCTTCGATCGCGCGGCGCGCCTCGGCCGCTCCCATGTTGGGCACGGTGCCGATCTGCACGCCGTCGGCCGGGTTGTAGACCGCGAGGGTAGAGCCGTCGTCGGCGTCCACCCACTCGCCGTTGATGTAGCACTGCTGGCGGAACAGGCTCATGTCCTTCAACTGCACCGCGGGCTTGACTTTCTGGAGCATGGGGAAATTCCTCGGAACGCAAGACAGTGACCGGCGGACCGCGCCGTAACCGTACTAGTATAGCAAAGGGGGTCGCGCGCGCCCGGCTCCGTGACATTTTCCCGCCCCGGGGACAGGCCCGGGGGCAACGGGCGGCGCGCGCGTTTCTCCCCCGAACTTGATATATAATGGCCCTTGGCGCCACCTCGAACAAGAATATATATTTGGACTGCTCGATGATCCGCCCGCTCCGCCGCCTGCGCGCGCTCCTTCTGTGCGGGCTGGTCTTCCTCTCGGCGGCGCTCTCCGGCTGCGCGAGCACCGGCAACCCGCGCGACCCGTTCGAGCCGCTCAATCGCGGCATCTACTCCTTCAACGATCACGTGGACAACTTGGTGGTCAAGCCCGCCGCCGAGCTCTATCGCGGCGTGCTGCCGCAGTTCGTGCGCACCGGCATCGGCAATTTCTTCGCCAACCTGGGCGACGTGATCGTGGCGCTCAACAACCTGCTCCAGGGCAAGATCGCGCACGCGGTCTCGGACGTGGGGCGCATCGTGGTGAACACCACCGTCGGGGTGCTCGGATTCATTGACGTCGCCACCGAGATCGGGCTGGAGAAGCACAACGAGGATTTCGGCCAGACGCTCGGCTACTGGGGCATCGGCGACGGGCCGTACCTGGTGCTGCCCTTCCTGGGGCCGAGCTCGCTGCGCGACACCGTGGGGCTCATCGCGGACTTCAAGACCAATCCGCTCACCTATGTAGACCCGACGCGCGACCGCAACGCGCTCTACGGGCTGTATTTCGTGCACCGCCGCCACGAGCTGCTCGAGACCAGCAAGATCGTGGAGACCGCGGCACTCGACCCCTACGAATTCGTGCGCGACGCCTATCTCCAGCGCCGCCGCAACCTCGTCCACGACGGGCTGCCGCCGCGCGAGGACGAGGAGAACGAGATCAAGATCAAACCCAAGCCGGGCGGCTCCGCTCCCTCGAGCCCCTTCGCCGAGCGGGAGGGGGCGGGATCGGTGCTGGTGAGCGGCGACTACATCCCGACGCCGGCCGAGCTCGAGGCCCGCGACCGCGAGCGGCGCGCCGCCTCCCCACAGCCGCGCGCCGAGGCCGCGCCGCAGCGCGCGACGCGCGTCGTGCGCGTCTGGCTGCCCTCCCCCCGCAACTAGCCCTAGTTCAGGCGCGCCGCGCGCCGCTCCAATTCCGCCACGCGCGCCTTCACCGCCGGCGCGTCCCGCGCCCCGGGCCTGAGCATCAGATAATTGCGCAAATCGGCGAGCGCCGCGCGGAAGCACTCCAGCTCGAGGTAGATGCCGGCGCGGTCGCGGTATTCCTCCGCCGCCCCAGGAACGAGCTCCAGGATGCGGTCGGCGCACGCCAGCGCGCGCACGAGGTCCCCGCGCCGGAGGTAGATGCCCTTCAGATTGCGCAGCATGCGGGCGAGGATTTCCTTCTTGCCCGCCGCGGCGAGCATGTGCCGCACCACTTCCGGGGCCGCATCCGCGCCCCCGCCGAGCGCCCGCAGCCGCTCGCGCAGCTCCTCGAGCCCGAGCGAGGCGCCGCGCGCGTAGGGATCGAGCACCACCACGCCGTCGCGCACCACGCACTTCACCAGGAAGTGCCCGGGAAACGAGACCCCGTGCAGCGCCAGCCCCGCGCGCCGGCCGATCTCGATATGGATCACCGAGAGCGTGATGGGGATGCCGAGCCGGCGGTCGAGCACCTCGTTGAGATAGCTGTTGCGTGGATCGTAGTAGTCCTCGGCGTTGCCGCGAAAGCCCAGTTCCTCGAAGAGATAGCGGTTGAGCGCGATCAGGGTCTCGGTCGGGCCGATGTCGCGGCGCAGCCGCCGCCTGAGCGCATCGGCCATCTGCTCGACGCGCGCGAGATAGGCCGCGACGTCGAGGCCGCGGTACTCGAGCGCGGCGAGCACGAGCGCCGCCTCGGCGAGGCTGATCTCGCCGTCGGAGCCGGCGGCGATCTCCTTCCAGCGCTCGAGCGGCGACATATGGCTGTCTCGGCAGCGAACGGAATCAGCCACGGAGGATGCGATCGAGAGAGTCCACCACGACGAAACCGATATTCTCGACGTTTCCCGCGCTCCGTGGCAAACCCCCTCACGCCGGGCGCGCGAGGGGAAGATTCACGAGCAGGTTCTGCGGCTTCATCCGCAGCGTCCCGTCAGGCGCCGCCGCGAGCCCGAGGAACACCGGAGCTCCGGCCACCTCGGGCCGCATCACGATCGGATCGAGGAACTCCATGCGGAAGAGCCCGATGATGCGCCTCATGCGCTGTGCCTCGACCTCGCCCCCCTGGTAGATCTCGTTGAGCATCGCGCTCGCCTCGGCGTCGAGCCCGACGTGCCACACCCACTCCTCGTCGGGAATCTCCCGCACCGGGGTGACTGTCGTGCGCACCGCGTGAAAGTGCGCCACCCAGCGCTCGATCACGCGGCAGAGTGCCGCCGCGCCCGGCCGCCCGAAGTCGAGGTTGAGCACGGTGTCGAAACGCTCGTCGCGCTCGAAGTAGCGCTCCGCGTTCGCCTCGTCGAGCACGTCGAGCTCGACGGTCCTGAGCGGCGCGCGCCCCTCGCGCAGCAGCCGGCCCAGGTTTCCCAGGCTGGCGCCTGTGGCGTGCCGCTCCACCGTCTGCTCGTCGGCGAGCATGATCCGGCCGTTCTCGAGGCTCACGCGCTGGCTGCGGAAGAAGAGCTCCGCGGCGCGCGCCTGCAGCCCGCTGCCGGCTCCCTCGAGCACGTGGCGCACGATCACCTGCGCCGTGTGGTGGACGAAGTCCGGAGGCACCGCGACGTCGCGCCGGAAAAGGCCGGAATAGAACGCCTCCAGCGTGTCTGCCGCCAGGAGCTGCGCGCGGAAGCGCAGCATCACGCGGTAGTTCTCGCGCGCGTCGGGGTCGGCCACCGCCTCGATCTCCGCATCGCGCACCTGCCGGCGCGGATCGTCCATGAGCGAGGCGTGGAGCGCGCGCTCGGCCGCGCACGATTCCGCGACCGGAGCGAGCTCCGGGCGCAGGTAATACAGCCGCAGGTAATCGTCGGTGACGACGAGCCGGCCGTCGGCGCGCTTCTCGAGCAGGCGGTAGCCGCAACTGGGCCAGAAATCGGGCATGTTCGGACAGGTTCCGGCTGCCGGCATTCTATCGCCTTCCGGACCGCCCGCGCCTCTTGATCCCGGCACGGGCAGTCCCCATATCGCGCACCAGGGGCCGTTCCCCGGAGCGGGCCGGCTCCTTGCGCAAGCTCGACGATTTTTCACGCGGCGGGAGCGGTTACGTGAAGATCGCCCAGATTGCACCCCTCATCGAAAGCGTGCCGCCCCGGCTCTACGGCGGCACCGAGCGCGTCGTTTCGTACCTGACCGAGGAGCTGGTGCGGCGCGGGCACGAAGTCACCTTGTTCGCGAGCGCAGATTCCCGCACCTCGGCGCGGCTCGTATCCTGCGTGCCGCGCGCCCTGCGGCTCGATTCGCGGGTGAAAGATCCCATGCCCTACGCGCTGCTGCAGCTCGAGCAGGTGCGGAAGCTGGCGCCGGAGTTCGACGTGCTGCACTTTCATACCGACCTGCTGCACTTCCCGATCCTCAGATCGCTCCGCGCGCGCTCCCTCACCACGCTGCACGGCAGGCTCGATCTTCCCGACCTGCCGCCGCTCTACGACGAGTTCCAGGACATGCCTCTGGTCTCGGTTTCCAACCATCAGCGCAAGCCGCTGCCGCGCGCGAACTGGATCGCGACGGTCTATCACGGCCTGCCGCGCGCCATCACCCGCTACTTTCCCGCTCCCGCGGGAGGCTATCTCGCCTTCCTCGGGCGCATATCGCCGGAGAAAGGGCCGGACCGCGCGATCGCCATCGCCAGGCGCCTGGGAATGAAGCTGCGGATCGCCGCCAAGGTGGACCGGGTCGACGCGGACTACTTCCGCCGCGAAATCGAGCCGCTGCTCTCGCACCCGCTGGTCGAATTCATCGGGGAGATCGGCGAGCGCGACAAGCCCGATTTCCTCGGCAACGCGCTGGCGCTGCTCTTCCCGGTGGACTGGCCGGAGCCGTTCGGGCTGGTCATGATCGAGTCCATGGCGTGCGGCACTCCGGTCGTCGCATACGCGCGGGGATCGGTCCCCGAGATCGTCGAGGACGGCGTCACCGGCTTCATCGCGCGCGACGAGGACTCGGCGGTCGAAGCAGTGCGGCGCGTCGAAACGCTCGACCGGGCGCGCGTGCGGCGGCGGTTCGAGCAACGATTCACGGTGGAGCGGATGGCGGACGACTATCTGGCCGTCTACCGGCGGCTGGGCGCACCGCTCGAAATGGAGCGCACGGCCGCCTGACCCGCACCGGCGGCGGCACGGCAGGGACGCAGGCAATGGATCCGGCCCGACCGAGGGCGTCCGAGGTGAGCGCGCCCCAGTTCTACATCCCGGCGACCTCCTCGCTCGCGGAGCGCCGGCCGCGCACGCTCAAGCACGGCGACACCTTCGCGGTATTCGACCACTACGGCGACTTCGCGGGCGGCGCGCGCAATCCCGAGGGGCTCTATCACCGCGATACGCGCCATCTCTCCACGCTGCGACTGCAGATCGAGGAGGAACGGCCGCTGCTGCTCAGCTCCACGGTTCAGAACAACAACGCCATGCTGAGCGCCGACCTGACCAATCCCGACGTGTTCCGCGACGGAACGCTGGTGCTTCCCCGCGACAGCATCCACGTGCTCCGCTCGAAATTCCTGTGGCAGTCCGGCTGCCACGAGCTGATCGCGGTGCGCAACTACAGCGACGTGCGGCGCGTGGTCAGGCTGAGCGTCGAGTTCGCGGCCGACTTCGCCGACATATTCGAGGTCCGCGGCCAGAGGCGCCCGGAACGCGGCAGCCTCGCCGTCGAAACGGCTCCGCCCGACCGCGTTTGGCTGCGCTACACCGGCCTCGACCGCGTCGTGCGCGAGACGCGGCTGACGTTCGACCCGCACCCGGAATCGCTCGCCGCGAGCCGCGCGCAGTGGCGCGTCGCGCTCGAGCCCGGCGAGCGGCGGGCGCTGTTCGTGGTGGTGAGCTGCGGCACCGCTGCGCCGCTCGACTGCCGTTTTTTCGTCAATCTCCGGCAGGCCCGGCGGGCGCGCGTTCAGGCGAGCAAGCGGATGGCGACGGTGGAAACCTCCAACGAGATCTTCAACGAACTGCTCTGCCGCTCCGCAGCCGACCTCGCCATGCTGACCACGGATACCGAGCACGGCCCCTACCCTTATGCGGGCACGCCCTGGTTCAGCACGGCCTTCGGGCGCGACGGCCTGATCACGGCGCTACAGATGCTCTGGGTGGACCCGCTGCTCGCGCGCGGCGTGCTCCGGTTCCTGGCCGCGACACAGGCGCAGGCCACCGATCCCGCAGCAGACGCGGAGCCCGGCAAGATCCTGCACGAATCCCGCCACGGCGAGATGGCGCGGCTGCGCGAAGTGCCGTTCGGGATGTACTACGGTTCGGTGGACGCGACGCCGCTGTTCGTGATGCTGGCCGGGCTGTACTGGGAGCGCACCGGCGATCTCGACACCATCCGCCAGTTGTGGCCCAACATCCTCGCCGCGCTCGGCTGGATAGACGGCCACGGGGACCGCGATCGTGACGGATTCGTCGAGTATCTGCGGCAAAGTCGCGACGGGCTCGACCATCAGGGCTGGAAGGATTCCAGGGATGCCGTTTTCCACGCCGATGGGAGCAGCGCGCGCGGCCCGATAGCCCTGTGCGAGGTACAGGCCTATGTCTATGAGGCGAAGCGGCTGGCGGCGCGTCTCGCGCAGCAGCTCGAGGGGCCCGAGCGCGCCGCGCGCCTGCGGGCCGAGGCCGAGGCGCTGCGCGAGCGCTTCGAGCGCGGCTTCTGGGACGATGCACTGGGCTCGTACGTGCTCGCGCTCGACGGCGAGAAGCGGCCGTGCCGGGTGCTCGCCTCGAACGCCGGGCACGCGCTGCTGTGCGGAATCGCCGCGCCCGAGCGCGCGTCCCGCCTGGCCGAGGCGCTCATGCGACCGGACATGTTCTCGGGGTGGGGCATCAGGACGGTGAGCTCGCGCGAGGTCCGGTTCAATCCGACGTCCTACCACAACGGCTCGATCTGGCCGCACGACAACGCGCTGATCGCGCTCGGACTCGCGCGCTACGGGTTGAAGAGCGAGGCGCTGCGCATCTTCACCGCGCTGTTCGAGGCCTCCACCTACATGGACCTGCGGCGCCTTCCAGAGCTGTTCTGCGGCTTCAGGCGCAAACGCGACCGCGGGCCGACCTACTACCCGGTGGCCTGCGCCCCGCAGGCGTGGGCTGCGGCTTCGCCCTTCGCGCTACTTGCCGCCGCGCTCGGCCTCGAATTCGACCACGCCGCACAGGGCGTTCGCTTTCATCACCCGCGACTGCCCGATTTCCTGGAGCAGGTGCGCATCCGCAATCTGCGCCTCGGGGCCAGCCGTTTCGACGTGCTGTTGCGGCGCCATGGCAACGACGTCGCCGTGAACGTGCTCTCGAAGGAGGGTCCCGGACGGGTCGAGGTGATCCTCTGACCGGCGCCGCCGGATCAGCCCGGCGCGACGGGCTCCGAAATCTCGATGAGATTGCCGTCGGGATCGCGCACGTAAACCGAGCGGATGGGAAAGCGCGCCCCGGTGCGCTCGATCGGCCCCTCCTCGATCGCAACGCCGTGGCGCGCGAGGTGCGCGATCACCTCATCGAGCGGGCGGTCGGCGAGGAAGCACAGGTCGAGGGCGCCGGGCGTGGGCAGGCGCGCCTTGATGCCGGCGTCGAAGCCCGGCGGGTGCACGTTCAACTTGTGGTCGCCGAAGCGCAGCGCGATCCGCCCCGCTCCATAGCGCTCGACCCGCATCCCGAGCACGCGCGTGTAGAAATCGAGGCAGCGCTCGAGGTTCGCGGTCGTGAGCACGATGTGGTCAATGTCCCGGATCACGCGGCCGCCGTTCCCATCTGATAGGATAGCGCGTTCGCCGCGGCGCGTCAGCCAAGCGGCACGGGAGGAAAACGATGATCGCGACATCGGTCGTGGATGCGCGGGGGAATCGGCGCACGGCGCGGGCGCTGCGGGTGAATTCCGGGGCGCGGCCCGTCGCGGAGGCGGGGCGCCGGTGAGCGCATTCGCCCAGTACGAAGCGCGCAAGGCGCGGCTCGCGGCGCGGCCCGCAGCGGCAGGCCTCAGGAAGCGCACCAGCTCCAACCTCTTCCGCTATGCGCCGCGCGCCGCGCGCCGCGGCGGGCTCGATCTGAGCGATTTCCGCAACGTGCTCGCGGTGGACCGCGAGCGCCGCGTGCTCGAGGCCGAGGGGCTCGCGACCTACGAGACCATCGTCGGGCATACGCTGCCGCTCGGGCTCGCACCGCTCGTCACGCCCGAGCTCAAGCACATCACGATCGGGGGGGCCACTGTCGGAATCGGCATCGAGTCGAACTGTTTCCGCCACGGCTTCGTGCACGACGGGCTGCTCGAGGCGGAGGTGCTGCTCGCAGATGGCCGCATCGTCACGTGCACGGCCGACAACGAGTACGCCGACCTCTTCCGGGCGCTGCCCAATTCGTACGGCACGCTCGGCTACATCCTGCGCGCGAGGGTGCGGCTGATGCCCGCCGCGCCGTACGTGCGGCTCGCCACCACCGCGTATGCGGACCTCGAGCGCTGGCTCGAGGCGATGCGTGCGGCGGCGGAGCGCCCCGAGGTGGACTTCATCGAGGGGCTCGTCTTCGAGCCCGGCCGGATGTTCCTCACGCTCTCGCGCTTCGCCGAAACGGCGCCGCGCGTCGAGGACATCGTGCGCGGCACGCCCTTCTACCGGCTCATCGCGCGCGAGGGCGAAATCCATCTCGCGACCGCGGACTACCTCTTTCGCTACGACCCCGACTGGTTCTGGAACCTGCCGGAGAGCGGCTTCTATCGCCTCTTCCGCCGCTACGCGCCCGCGCGGCTCCGCAATTCCGGATTCTACAAGCGCTACATCGGCTGGAAGCACCGGCTCCTCGCGCGGCTGCCCTGGCGTCTGCCCGACGACGAGGAGCCGCTGATCCAGGACTGGGAGGTGCCGTGGGAGCGCGCCCCCGAACTCATGCGCTACGCGCTCGCCGAGGTGGACCTCGGCGGCAAGCCCTGGATCGTTACCCCGATTCGCGCCCCTGCCGCGCCGACGCTCTACCCGGTGCGGCCGGGCGCGCTCTACTTCAACCTGGGCTGTTACTGCCAGGTGAAGAGACGCCCGGAGAAGGGCGACTACCATTACACGAAGATCATGGACCGCAAGTGCTTCGATCTCGGGGGCATCAAGATGCTCTACTCCTCGAGCTTTCTCGACGGGCCCGAGTTCGATCGCCTCTATAACGGCGCCGCCTACCGCGCGCTCAAGGAAAAATACGACCCGCAAGGCATGCTCGGGACGCTTTACGAGAAATGCGTGCTCGGGCGATGAACGGCTACGGCAGCCGCTCGACGCCCTCGATCAGCTGCTGCGCCTCGGAGCCCGTGAGAATCGCCCGCTGCGCCTGCAGGTAGGACTGGATCAGGGGCGAGCGGAGGTCGTCCGGGTTGTTGAGCGTCCAGTGATTCTGCTGGACCCCTTGCACCACGAGGTGGATGACGGCGGTCTCGATCGCATCGAGCACGCTCAACTGCGCGGGCTCGTTGCGCGTGTAACCCACCTCGACCTCCAGCAGCTTCTTGAACGAGACGAAGCGGAAGATGTCGGCGGCGAGCTTGTAGGAATAGATCGCCTTGGTGGTGGACACGCTGACCAGGATGCGCCCGGTGCGGATGTCCACCGCGCGCAGGTTCACCGTCACTTGATCGGTGCGATACTGCTCGGAGGCGCCGATGCCCAGATATTTCGCGCCCGCGCCCCCGGTGCGCACGTTCGATTCGTAGGCGATGATGCCGCCTTCGAGCAGCACGCTCGCCGGAAGCAGTCCGCTCAGATTCGCGGTCGCTGGCGCCTGCTGCGGCTGCGGTTGCTGCGATTCGAGTGCGCGCACGATGCGCCGTTCGGTGAGCAGGTTCTGCAGCCCTTCGCGCTCGACCGGGATGAACCAGCCCGAGTCGGCGAGCGCCTTCACGAGCAGCGCTCCCGCACCCTGAGTCACCGCGGTCGAGAACGAGCTGTCGGGCGCGGGCTTGTACTGACCGGTCTGGTCGCGGAAGCCGTAGACCGAGGCGACGATCTTTCCCTTCGGCGCGGGCAGGTTCACGAGATCGCGGTGCGTCTCGGACGCCGGCGCGAGCTGAGCGCGGCGCGTTCCGGTGCCGACCGGCGCATCGCGCTGGGGATCGAGCACCGAGCAGCCTGCTGCGGCGAGCGCGCAGGCGAGCAGCGCCGCTCTCGCCAGATCGCCGCACAACCTTTCCCCCCTCCGCCGAGCGCTCATGGGGCGGTCGAAACCTGGAAGGTGGTGGAGGCGCCGGTCGTCTTGTCGGTGGTGGTGATCTGGAGCAGGCTTCCGCCCAGGTCCACGATCGTGATCACGAAACCGCTGGTCTCGAACACGCCGGGCTTGAGGTTGCCGCTCGTGTCCACGATGTTCCCGGTCACCGCGTTCGCGATCCGGCTCAAGATCGCCGACTGGAGCTGCTGGTTGAAGAGATCGAGCGGACTGAGACCGGTGCGTCCCGCGAGCGCGCTGGCGAGCGCGGGATCCGTGAACCGGTTCTGGGCGTTCGCGTTGTTGAGCAGCACTGGCCCGTTCAGAGGATTGCCGCCGAACGACGGGTTGACCGGCGTGTACACGATCTCGGTCGCTCCGGCCGCCGCCATGCCGAGCAGCGCCGCTGCTCCGATCATCAACGCTTTCATGTCCGATTTCCTTTCCTTCGATGTAGGGCGCCTCACGGCAACTCTTCCCGGCCGAGATCGGGGTCGCGCAACAGCAGCACGGCGAGCGCCCCCTCGGTGACGCGCTCCGCGACGTACTGCGCGGCCTGCGCGGCGAGCGGCCGCACCGTCGCCGACCGCCCCGCGTAGAGAAAGACGCGCGCGATCGGCCGGCTGTTGTGCTCGACGTACACGATGCTACCCCAGCGCGCGGACGGCCGCTCGACGATGGTCACGTCCGCGCCGGCCGCGGCCGGCTGCGCGCGCCATGTTTCGGCGAAGTGCCGCACGAATTCCGCGCCGATATGCGTGATCGTGCGATCCACGACGAACCCGGTCGCCAGCTCCAGCGCGGGCACCCCTCGCTCCTCCAGCAACCCCCGGTCGAGGTCGTCGGCCTGGGCCACCGCGCTCGCCGGCTGCCCCGCGAGCACCGCGGCGCAGAGCAGGCCTCGCGCTGCTTTCTCCGCACGCCTCATTCCGCGCCCCTCTCGACCCCGTCCAGGTTGCGCAGCGCCCAGCGAGTGGCCTGCACCCGGTTGCTCACCCGGATCTTGCGAAACAGGTTGTAGATGTGGGTCTTCACGGTATGCGGGCTCACGTGGAGCGCGGTCGCGATGAGGCTCGTGCTGTGGCCTCCCGCGAGCAGTCTCAGGGTCTGCACTTCCTTCGGGGTCAACGCCGTGGTGCCATCGCGCGCTGCGCGCGCAGCGCCGCGGCTGCGCTCCAAGAAATCGCACAGTATTCTGCGCGGGACCCAGTACTCGCCCTGGAATATCGCCCGGATGCCGCGCAGCACATTGTCCTGCGTGGCGTTCTTGAAAAAGACGCCGTGCACGTCATGGTGCAGCAGGACTTTCTCGAAAGGCAGATCCTCGTCGGCGTTGAACAGGGCGAGCGTGCGGCAGCCCGCCAGCGCCGGTACCGCGGCGATCGAGGATTCGAGCGCCTCGCCCTGAAGACCCTCCACGTCGAGCAAGGCGAGCACCTGCCCCGCCACCGGGAATCCGTCCGGCACCTGGGCGCAGCGGATCACGCACGGGACTCCCGTCCGTTTCTCGATCAGCGCCGAGAGCAGCGTGTACTGCAGGCTGGCGCGGCCGAGGATGACGACGGCGCGCTCCTGCGCTGGCTGCTCGCGCGCACCGCGCTGCGCTTCTGGCACCTGGTCCCTTCTGCCCGCCCGCAAGCGGCCGGGCGATCGGTTCGTTTATCGGATGCGGCGATGTGCCGAGCGCACCGCTCACGCGCTTTCCGGATCGTTATCGCGGCGTGAAGCTGCCGACCACAGCGCAGGATCGGAAGGCTGTACCGGCGCTCCCTCCTCGCGGGCAGTTCGATGCGTTTTTGGTTATCGTGCCACGCCCACGACGGCACGGCAGTATAAACGCGTAGCGCTGCGCAGGCAAACAGCCCGCGAGCGGTTTTATTCCAGCGGCATCGCGAGGCGCGCGCCCGCATCGCCGGCCGCCCGTTCCTCGGGACTCCCATCCTCTTAACGACACGGGGTTTTTTCGGGCGAGCGGCGGGAAGAACGCCGTTCGTGCACCGGGGCG